>NZ_CP128477.1:2027142-2365000 GCF_030369675.1 Peteryoungia algae
GCTCGCCCACGCGCATTTCATTCTCGACACCGAAATGATCCCGACGATGCGAATTCTGATGGGTGTACTCGATCGCATGCCGACGCTGTGTCAGCGCTTCTTCGCGTCTTCGCCCACAAACATCAAGGTGCTGTTGCAGGACTACATCGCGGCAGCAAACGAGAAGGGCGAGCTCTTTGTCGAAGACACGGATCTTGCCGCGCGTCAGTTCATCGACATGTCGACGGCCGGCTATTTCAAGAAGCGGCTGTTCAACGACATCCCCGTGCGCCCCGACGACAAGGAGATCGAGCGCGTCGTGGAGTCCGGCCTGCGGATGTTCATGAACTTCTACGGTCCGAAAACCGACAAAGCCTAAAGCTGATCAGAGACGGAACTTTGTTCCGACCGGAGACTTAATTCGCTGCTTGCCATTCCCCCGGATATGTCTCATGTCCTGGGCTCCCTAGTCCGTTTGATCAGCACGGAAGACATCTATGCAGGATATTATCGCCCTCCTTCAGGATCCCGCTGCCTGGGTCGCCCTCGTGACGCTTGTCGTCATGGAGATCGTGCTCGGCATCGACAACCTGATCTTCATCTCGATCCTGACCAACAAGCTGCCGCAGGAAATGCGCGAAAAGGCAAGACGGATCGGCATCGGCCTCGCCCTTGTCATGCGCCTTGCACTTCTGGGTACGGTTGCCTGGATCGTGCAGTTGACCACGCCTGTCTTCGAGCTGTTCGGCCAGGGCTTCTCCTGGAAGGACATGATCCTGATCGCCGGTGGTCTCTTCCTGGTCTGGAAGGCCACGAAGGAAATTCACCATGCCGTCGATCCGGTCGACAAGGAAGAGGACTTCATCGCCTCGACCGCATCGACCACGTTCGTCAGCGCCATCGGGCAGATCCTGCTTCTGGACCTCGTCTTTTCGATCGACAGCATCATCACCGCCGTTGGCATGACACCGCATGTGCCGATCATGGTGGTCGCAGTGGTCGCGGCCGTGACGGTCATGCTTGTCGCGGCGACCCCGCTGGCGAATTTCATCGAGAAGAACCCGACCATCGTCATGTTAGCACTGGCATTCCTGATGATGATCGGCACCACGCTGATCGCCGAAGGCATGGGCTTCCATGTACCGAAGGGTTACGTCTACGCCGCCATGGCCTTCTCTGCGCTCGTGGAGGTGCTCAACATGTTTGCACGCCGCAAGCGTGAGCGGGACCGCAGGCTCAAGGCCACCACCCACTGACCACGGCTGACATTAGAACTTGGAAAGGCCTGTCGATCGACAGGCCTTTTCCGTGTGGAACGGCGGTTGCGGGATCGATCGGCCCTTGCCAGACTTCTCGCAAGAACTTACGCCTTCTCTCACAACGCCAGCATCACGCCGGAACCCGATGACATACGAGCAGACCCTCGCCTTCGGCATCATCGCCATCATGATGGCGGCATTCCTGTGGGAAAAGATCCGCTACGATGTGGTTGCCTGCTGCGCACTGGTGGCGGCAGTCGCCGTCGGCCTGATTTCGCCAAGCGAGGCCTTTTCCGGCTTTTCCGATGACCTCGTCATCATTGTCGGCAGCGCGCTCGTGGTCAGTGCGGGTGTAGCCCGCTCCGGCGTGGTCGATCTCGCGATCAAGCGTTTTTTTCCAGCACTCACCGGCCTGCATGGCCAGATGCTGCTGCTTCTCGTGACGGTGGCTGTTCTATCCGCCTTCATCAAGAACATCGGCGCGCTCGCGATCATGATGCCGGTCGCGTTCCAATTCGCGCGACGCTCGAATGTGCCAGCCTCGACCTTTCTCATGCCGATGGCCTTCGCAGCCCTGCTCGGCGGCTTGATGACCCAGATCGGCACATCGCCGAACATCGCGGTGTCGCGCCTGCGTGAAGAACTGACCGGCCAGCCTTTCACGATGTTTGACTTCACACCTGTCGGCGCAGTGCTGGCCGCAGCCGGCATCGTCTTTCTGATATTCTTCTACTGGCTGGTGCCGCACCGCGAGAACCAGAACCCGTCATTGCAGGAGGCGCTGGAGAGTTCCAACTTCTCGACGGAAGCCATGATCACCCGCCAGTCGTCAGTCGTCGGAAAGACACTTCATCAGCTCTTGCAGACGTCGGACGGCGAAGTCACGGCAACCGCCATCCTGCGCGGCAACACTCGCCTCTCTCCCTTCCCGGACGTTCTCCTGCACGCGGAGGACACGCTTCTGCTGGAAGGCCCGTCCGAAGCACTCGACCGGATCGTTTCGCAGGGCAATCTCAGCCTCACCGGCAACACCGATGGCGACACCAAGAAGCGCGGCGACATCTCTTCCGTCGAGGCCGTGATCGGGCGTGGATCGCCCCTGATCGGCCAGACGATCAGCGAGCTTTCGCTGGTTCATTCCTACAACGTGAACCTGCTTGCGGTCAGCCGCCAGGGAAAGCGCATCCGCGAACGCCTCGGCCAGCTCACGCTGCGCTCCGGCGACGTGGTATTGCTTCAGGGGCTGCGCCAGCAGATGCCGGCAATTCTGACCGAGCTGGGCTGCCTGCCGCTGGCAGAACGCGAAATCCTGCTCGGCACAAGCCGCAACGTCGTCATCCCCCTTGCCATCCTGGTGATTGCCATGGGGTCCACAGCACTTGGACTGGCACCTGTCGCGATCGCCTTTTTCGCCGCCGCCCTTGCCATGGTCGCGTTCGGGGTCCTGCCGGTGAATGAAGTCTATCGGGCGGTCGATGGGCCGATCCTCGTGATGCTCGCAGCCCTTATCCCCGTCGCCGACACATTGCGGACTTCAGGCGGCAGCGACGTGATCGCCGGCTGGCTGAACATGGTCGCGGGCGGCCTGCCCGTCTGGGGTGCAGTTGCGATCATCCTGCTGACGGCCATGGCCGTAACGCCCTTCCTCAACAACGCGGCGACAGTGCTGGTCATGGCGCCCATCGCCGCAAGCTTCGCGACGGGCCTCGGTTACAAGCCGGAGGCCTTCCTGATGGCGGTCGCGATCGGCGCCGGTTGCGACTTTCTCACTCCCATCGGCCACCAGTGCAACACGCTGGTCATGGGCCCCGGCGGCTACAAGTTCTCGGACTATCCGCGCCTGGGTTTCCCGCTCTCGATCCTGATCCTGATTGTGTCCGTTCCAGCCCTTCTCATGGTTTGGCCCGTTCAATAGGACGCCTGACAGCGCCCATGAAAGCGCAAAGAAAAACCCGCGTCGGCGGACACGGGTTTTCCTTTGGGGCGGGGACTTAGGGGAGAGCGCCAGCTTCGCGATTAAGGGGCTCGCGTGCCTGCTTCAGCGAGGGAAAAAGTGGCGGGGGCACCGACCTTATCTGATCCTCGCATTCGCCAGACCCAGCCGGCGCTCTGCAGCAAATAACGCCGCATCTGCCATCGGGTTCCGTCGCCGAAGAAATTTTTCGTTTTTTTTCTCACGTAGCCCCGGTTGGCTGGTTTCCGTGGTTTTTCTTGACGCAAGGCCATGAATATGGCCTAAGGCCAGCCGGTGGAACAGACGGCACATCTGGCGCCTCATCCTGTCCGCGCAGCCATCACAGGCAGTCTCACAACCTTGTCGATCCGGCGCTTGTGCGTCTGATCCCCGCACGCACCACGAGCTGAGTTCATGACCAATTCCGGCGTCCGCGTCCGCATCGCACCCTCCCCGACAGGCGAGCCCCATGTCGGCACCGCCTATATCGCGCTGTTCAACTACCTCTTCGCGAAGAAATTCGATGGCGAGTTCATTCTGCGCATCGAGGATACCGACGCGACCCGCTCCACGGCCGAATTCGAGCAGAAGGTGCTGGATGCGCTGAAATGGACCGGCCTCACCTGGTCGGAAGGTCCCGATGTCGGCGGCCCCTACGGTCCCTACCGCCAGTCCGAGCGCAAGGACCTCTATCGTCCCTACGTCGACAAGATGCTCGACAATGGCGGCGCCTTCCGCTGTTTCTGCACGCCCGAGCGGCTGGAATCCATGCGCGAAGCCCAGCGCGCCGCCGGCAAGCCCCCGGGCTATGACGGCCTCTGCCTGCATCTCAAGGCCGAAGAAGTGACCGCTCGCGTTGAAGCCGGCGAGCCGCATGTCGTGCGCCTGAAGGTTCCGACAGAAGGCTCCTGCGATTTCCACGACGGCGTCTATGGCGACGTCTCGATCCCGTGGGAGAGCGTCGACATGCAGGTCCTGCTCAAGGGCGACGGCATGCCGACCTATCACATGGCGAACGTCGTCGACGACCATATGATGAAGATCACCCACGTCGCCCGCGGCGAAGAGTGGCTGGCCTCGGTTCCGAAGCACATCCTGATCTACAAGCATCTCGGTCTCGAGCCGCCGGTCTTCATGCACCTGTCGCTGATGCGCAATCACGACAAGTCGAAACTGTCGAAGCGCAAGAACCCGACATCCATCTCCTACTATTCGGCCCTCGGCTACCTGCCGGAAGCGCTGATGAACTTTCTCGGCCTGTTCTTCATCCAGATTGCCGAGGGTGAAGAGCTTCTGTCGATGGAAGAGCTGATCGAGAAATTCGACCCCGACAACCTGTCCAAGGCCGGTGCGATCTTCGACATCCAGAAGCTCGACTGGCTGAACGGCCGCTGGCTGCGTGAAAAGCTGACCCCGGAAGACTTCGTTTCCCGCGTGCTCGACTGGTCGATGGAAAACGATCGCCTCGTCGAAGGCGTGAAGCTTGCCCAGAGCCGTGTGACCAAGCTCGGCGAAGTCCCGCCGCTCGCCGGCTTCCTTCTGGCAAATGATGTCGGCCTGACACCGGCCTCTTTCGGTGGCCTGAAGACCAGCCCGGCCGAAACGCTGGAAATCGTCACCACGGTTCAGGCGGATCTTGAAAAGATCCTCGAATGGAATGTGACGACCATCGAGGAAGAGCTGCGCGCAGTCTCCGAGCGCATGGGCAAGAAGCTCCGCGTCGTGACCCCGCCTCTCTTCGTCGCCGTCTCGGGCAGCCAGCGTTCGCTGCCGCTGTTCGACAGCATGGCACTGCTCGGCCGCTCGGTCGTGCGCCAGCGCCTGAAGGTTGCAATCCAGGTGCTGACCGCGATGGTGGGTGCACAGAACTGATTTGAATGAGTGCCGCCTGATGGGGCGGCGCAGGAACTACCCCCTCTGCCCTGCCGGGCATCTCCCCCACATGGGGGAGAGCGGGCAAGCCCGATCCGGCCGAGACCAGTCTCCTCCCTTGTGGGGGAGATGTCACCAAGTGACAGAGGGGGATGAAACATACTCAAGGCCGATCCGAGGCGATAGACAATGACCGAACAGACCACCGAAACCGCCCTGTCCTCCGACCCGACAGAAGTCCGCCGCCAGAAACTCGCGCTGCTGCGCGAACAGGTCGGCGACGTCTATCCGGCGCATTTCCACCGCACGATGACCAATGCGGAATTCGCCGAAAAATATGCAGGCCTGGAACTCGACGAAACGTCTGACGACATTATCACGGTTGCCGGTCGCGTCTATTCCTCGCGCAATTCCGGCATGTTCATGGATATCCACGACGCCTCGGGCAAGATCCAGATCTTCTCCCACAAGGACACGACGCCTGAAGGCGCCCGCGCGCTGCTGCCGATGATCGACCTCGGTGACATCATCGGCGTCACTGGCCAGGTGCGTCGCACGAAGCGTGGCGAACTGACGATCAACGCCCATGAAATCACCATGCTGACGAAGACACTTCTGCCCATGCCGGAGAAGTATCACGGCCTCGCCGACATCGAGCTGCGCTACCGCAAGCGCCATCTCGATATCCTCACCAACGAGGAGTCGAAGCTCCGCTTCCAGCAGCGCTCGAAGATCGTCTCCGGCATTCGCCGCTTCATGGAGGCCGAAGGCTTCCTCGAAGTCGAGACGCCGATGTTGCAGACCGTTTATGGCGGCGCGACCGCCGAGCCCTTCAAGACGCACCACAACACGCTGAAGATGGACATGTATCTGCGCATCGCGCCGGAACTGTTCCTGAAGCGTACGCTGGTCTCCGGGCTTGCCGACAAGGTATTCGAGGTCAACCGCAACTTCCGCAACGAAGGTGTGTCGACCCGCCACAATCCCGAATTCACCATGATGGAATGCTATTGGGCCTATGCCGACTACGAGGACATCATGGGCCTGGTCGAGCGCATGTTCGAGACGCTCGCCATCGCGATCCACGGAACGACCGACCTCACGTTCGGTGACAAGCAGATCTCCTTCAAGGGCCCGTTCCAGCGCGTTCCCATGCCGGACGCCGTCAAGCAAGCAACCGGCATCGACTTCCTCGCGATGAAGACCGACGAGGAAGCCCGCGCCGCCGCCAAGGCCGCCGGCTTTGCCGTCGAGAAGGACTGGACCTGGGGCGAATGCCTCGCCTTCATCTTCGAGGAAAAGGTCGAGGGCACGCTGATCCAGCCGAGCCACGTCACGCATTTCCCCAAGGACATCTCGCCCTTTGCCAAGGAAGTTCCCGGCGAGCCGCGCCTCGTCGAGCGTTTCGAGACCTATTGCAACGCCTGGGAAGTCGGCAATGCCTTCTCCGAGCTCAACGACCCGGAAGAACAGCGCAAGCGCATGGTCGAGCAGCTCGAACAGGCCCATTCGCGCGGCGAAAAGGACAAGCAACTCGACGAAGAGTTCCTCGACGCGATCGACCAGGGCATGCCGCCGGCCGGTGGCCTCGGCATCGGCGTCGACCGCCTGATCATGCTTTTGACCAACGCGCCCTCGATCCGAGACATCATTCTATTCCCGGCGCGACGCAACAAGGCCGACTGAGCAAGACCGCCATTCAGAACATGCGAAAGCCCCGTCCGCATGGCCGGGGCTTTTGTGTTTCATGACAACCGGACTGCCCTTGGCTGCCACTCGTCTGGCAAATCATGTCCTGCCGCAGTGATCAGTGATCAGCCTTTGCGTGCTCGTCGCCCTTGGCCTTAGCCTTGGGCGGCAGAATGGCCTCGTCCTCGGCAGGCGCGGCATGCTGCTGAACGACTGGCGCGACCGGTTTCGAAACGTGCTGCTCGCCGACAGGCGCATGATCGGTTGCGCCACCATGCTCCTCAGCCTTGCCCGGCGCAGCTGCCGCTCCCGCAGCATCGGGCGAAATCGGCTGCGCCCGCATCTGCTCGAGCCAGGCGGCGCCATGGTCGGTGCTTGCGCCAGCATCTGCGCCTTGTGGTTCCTCGGTCTTGGCAACAACATCCTCGGCAACGGCCTCTTCCTCGGAAGCCCCCAACCCGACCATGCCCTTCAACGAATCCAGCCAGCCCCCTTGAGAAGCAGGGGCCTCTTCGGTTGTGGGTCCATGCCCCACAGCCTTCTCGACAGCGGCGCCATGCTCGACGGCGGCATCATGGCCGGCGGCTTCGACGCCCGTGACCGGTTCTTCTGCGGCCTCATGCGCTGCCTGTTGTTCGCCATGCTCGCCATGCTCGCTATGCTCGGATGACTCGGCATGCGTGGCCACGGCCACCGCTTCCTTGCCATGAGCCTTTTCCGGAGCTGCGTGATCCATCGCGGGCTCGGTCCGGCCATCGCCATGCGCCACGGCCGCAGGCTCGACATGTTCTTCGGCCGGCGCATCGTGGCCATCGGCGACAGCGCCGTGACCATCCGCCGGCGCGTCACTGCCGCCAAGGCCGACCATGCCCATCACCGACGCCATCCAGCCCTTGCTTTCCTCCGCGCCATGTTCGGCAACGGGCGTTTCCTCGCCATGCTCGCCGGCAGGTGCATCGCCGTGTCCTTCGGCCGGCGCTTCGCCGTGGCTGTCGGCCGGGGCGCCGTGACCGTCACCTTCGGCCGCCTTCTCACCATGCCCTGCCGCCGGCGCACCATGTCCGCCACCATCGGGCACCGCCACATCCGCCTTCATGCAATCGGCCTGGTCGTTCAGATTGGCAACGAGACCTTCGATATCGGCTTCGAGCATGTCGATCCGGTCGCCGAAGAACTGGCCGTTCGGCGCGGCAAGACCATCGACATAGCGCGCGGTGAAGACCCGCGCAGAGACTTCCTCAGGCACGTGGGCGGGGTCTGGAACATAGACGACATCTGCACCGACGGCGCGACCGCGCATGCCGGACCGATCCTTCGGACCATTCGCGTCCAGCACGACGACCTGCACCAGATCGGCTTTCTTCGCTTCCTGCACCGCCTTTGCCACGCGCAGCGCCGTCTTGACGCGCGCCAGACCATCGCCGGGTTCATCGGTGGTGACGAATGTTCGAACCCAGAACCGGTCCTTCTTGTGAATTTCGACCGAAGTGACCTCGGTGCATTCGAGCCCGTTGAGCTCCGCATAGGATGGCCCGAGCAGTTTGTCCGCACCGATATAGACGGCGGCCGCACCCGTGCCACCGAGGGTCACGAGAACCCCGCCCAATACCAGCATGAGCTTTCGTGAAAGGTGGATCTTCGGCACCTTCACGCTTGGAACTCCGCCATGACACCGCCCCGACTGTTTACGCAATACTGAGCGGCACCATACGTCCCTCTCCTTGCGGAACCTTTAACCGGGCATTTCCAGTTCCGGCACAGCCAATTTGGCAGCAGTTTTTGCAAATGATTTGCAAGAGCATTGACATCAGCAAGAAGCGCTATAGATTTTAATGCGAATGACTTGCAAGAACAGGAATGAACATGGTGTTGAAGCTTGCCTGCCGTCTATTCGCCCTGGCGCTCCTGCTGCCGGGGGTGGCCTCCGCCGACGACAAACCCAAGGTCGTCACGACCTTCACCGTGATTGCAGATATCGCCCGGAATGTCGCAGGCGATGCCGCGACCATTGAAAGCATCACCAAACCCGGCGCCGAAATTCACGGCTATCAGCCGACACCGCGCGACATATTGAAGGCCCGAGACGCCGATCTCGTCCTGCGCAATGGATTGAACCTCGAAGCCTGGTTCGAAAAGTTCCTCGTCAATCTCGGCGATGTTCCGACCGTGACCGTAAGCGACGGCGTCGAGCCGATGGGCATTGCCGGCGGCGCCTATGAAGGCAAGCCCAATCCGCATGCCTGGATGTCACCGGCAAATGCACTCGTCTATGTCGAGAACATCCGCAAGGCGCTGACCGATCTCGACCCCGCCAACGCGGCGATCTACGAGGCCAATGCCCGCACCTATTCGCAGCAGATCAGCGCCGAAATCGAACCGATGAAGGCCGAAATCGCCAGGATCCCGGAGGACGAGCGCTTCCTCGTGACCAGCGAAGGCGCTTTCTCCTATCTCGCCCGCGACCTCGGCATGAAGGAACTCTATCTATGGCCGATCAATGCCGACAGCCAGGGCACGCCCCAGCAGGTCAAGGCAGTGGTCGACCAGGTGATCGAAAACAAGATCCCCGTCGTATTCTCGGAAAGCACTGTCTCCGACAAACCGGCCAGACAGGTCGCAGCCGAAACCGGCGCCCGCTATGGCGGCGTCCTCTATGTGGACTCGCTGAGCGAGGCGGACGGTCTGGTCCCGACCTATCTGGATCTCCTGAAGGTGACGGTTTCGACCATCGTGAAGGGATTTGCCGGATGATCATGGGTTCGGGCGCAAGACGCAACCGCGAAGGGATCGCCGCAGAAGATGTGACGGTCACCTATCGCAACGGCCACACGGCGCTGCGCCATGCAAGCTTTGTCATTCCGCCAGGAACCATCACTGCGCTGGTCGGCGTCAACGGCGCTGGCAAATCCACCCTGTTCAAGGCGATCATGGGCTTTGTGCCCGTCGCCGCGGGCGAAATCCGTGTGCTTGGCATGAGCGTACGCGAAGCCCTGCGCAAGAACCTCGTCGCCTATGTACCCCAAGCGGAAGAGGTCGACTGGAACTTCCCCGTCCTCGTCGAAGACGTCGTGATGATGGGCCGCTACGGCCACATGAATTTTCTGCGCATCCCCTCGAAACGCGATCACCAGCTGGTCAACGAGGCGCTTGCCCGCGTCGGCATGAGCGACTACCGCAAACGCCAGATCGGCGAACTCTCCGGCGGCCAGCGCAAGCGCGTCTTCCTGGCCCGCGCGCTCGCCCAGGAAGGACAGGTCATTCTGCTCGACGAACCCTTCACCGGCGTCGATGTCACCACCGAGGATCAGATCATCGGCCTGATGAAGGACCTGCGCGCCGAGGGGCGCGTCATGCTGGTCTCCACCCACAACCTCGGCAGCGTGCCCGACTTCTGCGACCGCACCATCTTCGTCAAGGGCACGGTCATCGCCTCGGGCAAGACCGAGGACATTTTCACCGAAGACAACCTCCAGACCGCATTCGGCGGCGCGCTGCGCCACTTCGTGCTCTCGGGCACCGACCTGCACGAGGATGAAGACGGCCGCGAGGTGAAGGTCATCACCGACGACGAACGCCCCTTCGTCATCTACGGCACGCCGAAACAGGGAGCCGCCGATGTTCGCGACCCTGATTGAACCCTTCACCTATGACTACATGCGCAACGCCATCCTGGTCAGCGCGCTGGTCGGCGGGGTCTGTGGCTTCCTCTCGGCCTATCTGATGCTGAAAGGCTGGTCGCTGATCGGCGATGCGCTCTCCCATGCCATCGTGCCAGGCGTTGCCGGCGCCTACATGTTCGGTCTGCCCTTCGCCTTCGGCGCCTTCCTCTCCGGCGGTCTGGCAGCGCTTGCCATCCTCTTCCTCAACCAGCGCACCAAGCTGAAGGAAGACGCGATCATTGGCCTGATCTTCACCTCCTTCTTTGGTCTCGGCCTCTTCATGGTCTCGATCTCGCCCGTCTCGATCGACATCAAGACCATCGTGCTCGGCAATATCCTTGCCATCACGCCTGCCGACACGCTGCAGCTGATCCTGATCGGCGGCGTCAGCCTGCTCGTGCTGACCCTGAAATGGAAGGACCTGATGGTCACCTTCTTCGACGAGAACCATGCCCGCTCGATCGGCCTCAAGCCCGAGCGCCTGAAGGTGATCTTCTTCACCCTTCTCGCCGCCTCCACCGTCGCCGCCATGCAGACGGTCGGCGCCTTCCTCGTCATAGCCATGGTTGTTACACCCGGCGCCACTGCCTATCTGCTCACCGACCGCTTCCAGCGGCTCATCCTCATGGCGCTCGGTATTGGAGCGGGCACCAGCTTCATTGGCGCTTATGCAAGCTACTTTCTCGACGGCGCGACAGGCGGCATCATCGTCGTCCTGCAGACTGTTATCTTTCTTGCAGCTTTCCTCTTTGCTCCCAAACACGGCATGCTCGCAGCCCGCAGCCGCGCCCGCGAAGCACTGGAGCCCGTGCCGATGCATCAAACGGCAGAGAACCATCGCATCGGTGAGGAGCGCCCGGCATGAGCGAAACCCTTGAACTCGCCATACTGCCGTTCCAGCTGCCCTTCATGCAGTCGGCCTTTGTCGTCACGCTTTTAATTGCGATCCCGATGGCCCTCCTCTCCTGCCTGCTGGTTCTGAAGGGCTGGTCGCTGATGGGTGACGCCGTCTCCCATGCCGTGCTGCCGGGCATCGTCATCGCCTACATCGCCGGCATCCCGCTCGCCATCGGGGCCTTCATCGCCGGTCTCGTCTGCGCGCTTCTGACCGGCTTCATCAAGGAGAACAGCCGTATCAAGGAAGATACCGTGCTCGGCATCGTCTTCTCCGGCATGTTCGGCCTCGGCCTCGTGCTCTACGTTCAGGTCGAAAGCTCCGTCCATCTCGACCATATCCTCTTCGGCGACATGCTCGGCCTCCTGCCCTGGGACGTGATCGAAACAGGCCTGATCGCGTTGCTCGCCACGCTGTTCCTGATCGTCCTGCGCAAGGATCTGCTTGTCCACGCCTTCGATCCCCAGCATGCGCAGGCCATCGGCCTCTCGGTGCGCCTGCTGCATTACGGCCAGCTTGCCGTGCTCTCGCTCGTCGTCGTCGGCGCCCTGAAGGCTGTCGGCATCATCCTCTCCGTCGCGATGCTCGTCGCCCCCGGCGCAATCGCCTTCCTGCTGACAAAGCGTTATGGGGCCATGCTGATCACCGCCGTGACGGTCGCGGTCGCGTCCTCTGTGGCTGGGATCTATGTGAGCTTCTTCATCGACAGCGCTCCCGCTCCGACGATCGTGCTCATCATGAGCGGCATCTTCATCCTCGCCTTCTTCCGCACACTCTGGCAAGCCCGGCGCGTCAACCGCATCGCGGCAGCCGAAGTGGAGACCTGATATTTCAGCGTTTGGCATGGATCAAGTCGGCATGCGCAATGACGGGCTAGGCTCGCCCCGTCAATGCGAGGATGGATGACCATGTCGACGATGAAACTGCTGCAGAAGCCCACCCGCCACTTGTTTTTCACCGGCAAGGGTGGCGTCGGTAAAACCTCGCTCAGCTGCGCAACCGCAATTGCGCTCGCCGATCATGGCCTGAAGATCCTGCTCGTCAGCACCGATCCCGCCTCCAATCTCGACGAAATGCTCGGCGTGACGCTGGGCAGCGTTCCCGGCCCCGTGCCAGCGGTGCCGGGTCTGTTCGCCATGAACATTGATCCCGAGGCGGCCGCAGAGGACTACCGCCAACGCGTTCTTGGCCAGATGGGGCCGGACACCACCGACAAGGATCGGGCCACCGTGCGCGAACAGCTCTCCGGCGCCTGCACCACAGAGATCGCCGCTTTCGACGAATTTGTCGGCCTGCTGGCCGATGACGATCCCCGCTTCGACCACATCATCTTCGACACGGCCCCGACCGGCCACACCCTGCGGCTCCTCAGCCTGCCCAAGGCCTGGACCGGTTTTCTCGAGGCCAACGAACGTGGCGCCTCCTGTCTTGGGCCGCATTCCGGACTGAAGATGCAGGAGGAGCGCTTCCGCACGGCGCTCGAATGTCTCGGTGATCCCGCCCGAACAACCATCGTGCTCGTGACCCGCGCCGATCGCGGCGCGATACGCGAGGCCGCCAGAACCGCCGGAGAACTCTCCGAGCTCGGCCTCTCCAACCAGATGCTCGCCGTCAACGGTCGCTTCACGCCGACCGATCCGCATGATCATGTGGCCGAAGCCTTCGCGGCAGAACAGACCAAGGCGCTGACGGACCCCCCTCCTGCCCTGGCATCGCTCCCCCGCGACGAGGTTGCCCTCAAGCCCTTCGATATGGTGGGGCTCGATGCCCTGCGCGGGCTCCTGTCGGACACCGCCATCAACCTTGCCGCTGACCCCGCCGACGACATCTTTGAAATCACCGACCTTCCCGGTCTGGCAACGCTGGTCGATGAAATCGCGGCAAGCGGCAAGGGTCTCGTCATGGTCATGGGCAAGGGCGGCGTTGGTAAGACCACTGTCGCTGCAGCCGTCGCCGTCGGGCTCGCCGCCCGTGGCCACACCGTCCACCTGACCACGACAGACCCGGCGGCCCACCTCTCCTTCGTCGTCGGCCCAGGCGCCATGCCCGGCTTGACCGTTGACCGCATCGATCCCGAGGCAGAGACGGCCCGCTACATCGACAAGATCATGTCGACCAAGGGCCGCGATCTCGATGACGCCGGCCAAGCCTTGCTCCGTGAGGATCTTGCCTCGCCCTGCACCGAGGAAGTCGCCGTCTTCCACGCCTTTTCCCGCGTCGTTGGTGAAGCCCGATCGAGCTTCGTCGTCATTGACACGGCGCCCACCGGCCACACGCTGCTGCTGCTCGATGCAACCGGCGCCTATCACCGTCAGATGACACGCCATCTCGATGACACCGCCCCCGGACGCATGGTGACCCCGCTGATGCGCCTGCAGGATCCCGCCTTTACACGCGTGCTGCTCGTTACACTGCCAGAGACGACACCAGTCTCGGAAGCATCAGCCTTGCAGGACGATCTGCGCCGTGCCGGTATTTCGCCCTATGGCTGGGTGATCAACAAGTCGATGGCAATCACCGGCACCCGCGATCCGCTTCTGCGCGCCCGCATCCGGGGAGAGAAGGCCCAGATCGAAAGGGTCAAACGTGATTGCGCGAGCCGGGTCTACGGGCTGGATTTCCGGGCTGTTGCACCAGTGGGGCTGGACGAATTGCGAAAGGTCTCGGATGACTGAGGGGCGCTCTGGCGTCAGTCTCCACCAAGTCAGACCCGCCCCACTTCCTCCGCCCGCCGCGCGCGGCGCGACACGACCCATTCCCGCCAGACGGTGAACAGCCCGGCGCCGACAACGATGACGGCGCCAACCACTGTGTTCCAGCGCAGAACCTCGCCGAACACCGTTACCGCTATCATAGCTCCGAGCACGAGCTGCCAGTAGGAGATCGGCTGGACGATCACGGCATCCAGTTCTTCATAAGCCTTGATCAGCGCCATATGCCCGATGATAGCGGTACAGCAGAGGCCGATCATCAAGCCCCAGCCGGTGGGCGAAAACGGCGTCCAGAAAAAGGGTCCGAGCAGGCTCGACCCGATGAAACCGACAATCGCAATGTAGAAGAAGCTGGTCGACGGCTGGTCGTCACGACTGACGAGCCGCGTGGCAATCCCGTAGACCGCGCCCAGCACGGCACAGACCAGCGGCAGCCAGATATAGGAATTGAACCCGTCGCCACTGGGCGCCAGCATGATCACCACGCCCACGAGGCCGAACAGGATTGCCGTCCATCGCCGCCAGCCGACCTTTTCGCCGAGAATCGGCATGGAGAGAAGCGCCACGAAAATCGGCCCGGCCGCAAAGATCGCCTGGCTCTGGGCAAGCCCCACCTGTGTGAAGGCGACGATCGAGATCAGGATCTGCGAAAACAGCATGAGCCCGCGCAGGATCTGCAGAAAAGGCCGCTTTGTGTTGACGGCTGCCTGCAATCCGCCGTTCGACCGCATCGCAAGAACAACTGCGAAGGCGACAAAGGCCCAGTAGCGCACCATCGCCACCTGCACGGGTGAATGCGTTTCCCCCAAATGTTTGGACAGGCCGTCCTGCGTGGCGAAGACGGAAAAGGCAAGGAAGGTGAAGAGGTAACCGAGCGGCGTCGATTTCATGGGTAATGGAAGCTTTGCACGAGGAGGGATCCGTGGGCGAACCAACGGCGCGGGCAAGGTGATCCTACACCCTCGACACACTTTGACCAGTGTAGTTTTGCATAGCTGCCCAGTAACCTGACAACCGCTTCACCACCGGCGTGCCGCCCGCCTTGCCTCGGGACGGGTGCCGTGCTTCAAAAGGCCATGGCCTTCACCCTCCGTCAGTTGCAGTATTTCGTCGCCGTCGCCGAACAGGGATCGGTGACCCGCGCCGCCCAGAACCTGTCGATTTCCCAGTCCTCGGTTACCGAGGCGATCAAGGAACTGGAGGGCGATCTCGGCGTCGAACTCTTCGAGCGCCATCCGCGCGGCCTGACGATCACCTATAACGGTCACCAGTTCCTCCGCCACGCGACGAAGATCCTGGCGGATGTCTCCGATGCGCGAAACGTTTTCACCGAGACCCAGAACAGCACTGGCGGCACGCTCAACATCGGCGTCACCTCGCTCGTCGCCGGTTACGTGCTGTCTGATCTGCTCGCACGATACCGCCGCGCCTGCCCGGGCGTGGAAGTCTCGGCCTTGGAAGACAACGGCTCCTATCTGGAACACCTGCTGATCGGCGGCGAACTCGATGTCGCCGTCATGGTGATCTCCAACCTGCGCGACCGCATGGCGCTGCAGGCCGAAATCCTGGAAACCTCGCCCTATCGCCTCTGGCTCCCGATCGGCCATCCGCTCGTGTCCGCCGACATCATCTCGATTGCCGACATCACCAAGGAGCCGCTGATTATGCTGACAGTGGACGAAATCGAAGAGAATACCGGAAAGCTGCTCTCGGCACTCGGCGCCCGCCCGCATGTCGCCTTTCGCACCCGCTCGGTGGAAGCGGTCCGCAGCCTCGTCGCCACCGGCGCCGGCGTGGCCCTCCTGCCCGATCTTGTCTACCGCCCCTGGTCGCTGGAAGGCGACCGCATCGAAAGCCGCGATGTTTCAGGCTCGCTTCCCGTGGTGCAGGTCGGTATGGTCTGGCGCAAGGGCTCCAGCCTGCCGCAATCGGCACGCGATTTCGTCGGCATTGCCGAGGCGAGCCGGAGTGGAAGAGTGAGGTGAGGTAATCACCCCATTGTGACCAACCCGGCTGAAGTGCCCCAGCCATCGGAAAAACCGATACCGCCATTCTGCCGAATGAATTTGCGAATGCGGTAAATTCGCGGCAACTTTCTCCTGGGAACAAATGGCCGCGAAAACGCGACCCTCGCAAACCGGGAGACCTCACGATGAAGTCGTTATTGAAATCCTGCACCGTCCTTGCCTCCGTATTGAGTTTGACCACCGTTACCGTCGCACAGGAGCCGCTGAAGGAACTGGTTCCGGGCGAAGGCGCCCTCTCCATCGTCGCATGGGCCGGCTATATCGAGCGCGGCGAAACCGACAAGAATTTCGACTGGGTCACCGATTTCGAAAAGAAGACCGGCTGCATGGTTTCGGTGAAGACCGCCGCCACCTCGGATGAAATGGTCGCCCTGATGAACGAAGGCGGCTTCGACCTCGTGACCGCCTCGGGCGATGCCTCGCTGCGCCTCGTCGCCGGCAAGCGCGTCCAGCCGATCAACACCGCCCTCATCCCCTCCTGGAGCACGATCGACGAGCGCCTGCAGAACGCCCCCTGGCACACCAAGGACGGCGTGCACTACGGCACGCCCTATGTCTGGGGCCCGAATGTGCTCATGTACAACACCAAGGCTTTCGGCGACAAAGCCCCCGACAGCTGGAACGTCGTCTTCGAAGAGATGACGCTCGCTGACGGCCAGTCGAACAAGGGCCGCGTCCAGGCCTATGACGGCCCGATCCATGTGGCGGACGCTGCCAACTACCTGATGTTCCACAAGCCGGAACTCGGTATCAAGGATCCCTTCGAGCTGAACGAAGACCAGTACAAGGCAGCCCTTGACCTGCTGCGTGGCCAGCGCCAGCTCGTCAGCCGCTACTGGCACGATGCCTTCATCCAGATCGACGACTTCAAGAACGAAGGCGTGGTCGCTTCCGGCTCCTGGCCCTTCCAGGTCAACCTCCTCAAGGCCGATCAGCCGATCGCCTCGGTCTTCCCGAAGGAAGGTGTCACCGGCTGGGCCGACACAACCATGCTGCATGCCGAGAGCGAGCACCCGAATTGCGCCTATATGTGGATGGAGCATTCGCTCTCGCCCAAGGTCCAGGGCGACGTCTCCGCCTGGTTCGGCACGGTTCCCTCGGTTCCCGCCGCCTGCAAGGGCAATGCCCTGCTGACCGACGACGGCTGCAAGACCAATGGCTTTGAGAACTTCGAACAGATCAGGTTCTGGAAGACCCCGGTCTCCAAATGCGAAAGCCAGGACGAATGCGTCCCCTACCACCGCTGGGTCTCCGACTATATCGGCGTGATCGGCGGACGGTAACATCCCGCCTCCCCCTTGAAAGGGGGGAGGTCGCGCGGAACGCGCGGGTCGGGGTGATCAACAGCCTGATGTGACGCTGGTGGTTACCCCAGCCCGGACCTTCGGTCCGACCCTCCCCTCACGGGGAGGGTGAAGACCAACGCTGGCCTTTTGCCGGCACTCATGGAAATTCTGGAGCCCTTGATGTCCGCAGCCGTCTCCTTCTCGAAGGTCTCGCGCCATTTCGGCAGCGTGAAAGCCGTCGATGCCGTCGACCTGACCGTCGAGCCCGGCGAGTTCTTCGCCATGCTCGGCCCCTCCGGTTCGGGCAAGACGACCTGCCTGCGCCTGATTGCCGGCTTCGAACAACCGACGACAGGCCATATCGAGATCTTCGGCGAAACCGCCGAAGGCGTGCCGCCCTATCGCCGCAACGTCAACACGGTCTTCCAGGACTATGCCCTCTTCCCGCATCTCAACATCCTCGACAATGTTGCCTATGGCCTGATGGTCAAGGGCGTGGCCAGGGCCGAGCGCCACCGTGAGGCCGAACAGGCGCTCGACATGGTCAAGCTCCCGGGCTACGGCACCCGAAAACCCGGCCAGCTCTCGGGCGGCCAGCGCCAGCGTGTGGCCCTTGCACGCGCCCTCGTCAACAAGCCGAAGGTTCTCCTGCTCGACGAGCCGCTCGGCGCGCTCGACCTGAAGCTGCGCGAGCAGATGCAGGAGGAGCTGAAAAGCCTTCAGCGCTCGCTCGGCATCACCTTCGTCTTCGTCACCCACGACCAGGGCGAGGCCCTGTCCATGGCCGACCGCGTCGCCGTCTTCAACGATGGCAGGATCATTCAGGCCGGCACACCACACGAAATCTACAACCGCCCCCGCACCCGCTTTGTTGCGGATTTCGTCGGCTCCTCGAATGTGATTGCACCGGACGCAATGAAGGCACTGGGTGGCGAGGCCCGCTGGACAAGCTTGCGCCCCGAAGCCATCCGCATCGTCTCTGAAGGCGGCGTCGAGGCGACCGTCCGCTCGGCCAGCTTCCTTGGCGCCTCCACCAAACTCTTCGTCGAAACGGCGGTGACCGCCCTGACGATCTCCCTGCCTGCCGGCCAGTCCGCGCCGCAAGCTGGCGAAAGCATCCGCATTGCCTGGCTCACCACCGACCTGCATTACATGGAGGCCGGCACATGACGGCAATCTCCTCAACCGCCATCACCCATGGCCGTCAGGGCCTGATGGGGCGGCTCTCGGATCAGCTCTGGCGGCGGCCCAACCTGCTGCTGGTCCTGATGCTGGTGCCGCCCCTGCTCTGGCTCGGCATCATCTATGTCGGCTCGTTGCTCGCACTCCTGTTGCAGAGCTTCTTCTCGATCGATGAGTTCTCAGGGCTGATCAACTACGAATTCACGTTTTCGACCTATGGCGAGCTCCTTCGCCCCGCCAATTTCGACATCATCCTGCGTACGCTTCTGATGTCGGCCGCCGTGACGCTCGCCTCTGCCGTCATCGCCTTCCCCATCGCCTATTACGCCGCGCGGTATGCGAAGGGCCGCTGGAAGGCTGTCTTCTATCTCGGCATCATGCTGCCCCTCTGGTCGAGCTACCTCGTCAAGGTCTATGCCTGGAAGCTGATCCTCGCCAAGGAAGGCATCCTCACCTGGATCTTCGCCAAGCTGCACCTCACCTGGCTGCTCGACGGATTGCTCGCCATCCCCGTTATCGGCGGCAATTCGCTGTCGATCAGCTATCTCGGCACCTTCATCGTCTTCGTCTATGTCTGGCTGCCCTTCATGATCCTGCCCACCCAGGCAGCGCTGGAACGTGTGCCGGGCAACCTGATCGAAGCATCAGGCGATCTTGGTGCAGATTCCCGCCAGACCTTCCGCCATGTGCTCTTTCCGCTGGCGCTGCCAGGCATTGTCGCGGGCTCGATCTTCACCTTCTCGCTGACCATGGGCGATTACATCATCCCGCAGATCGTTGGCACCTCGCGCCTCTTCATCGGTCAGGCCGTCTATGCCCAGCAGGGGACAGCCGGCAACATTCCGCTTGCTGCCGCCTTCTCGGTGGTTCCGATCGTCATCATGGGCATTTACCTCACCATCGCCAAACGCATGGGGGCCTTCGATGCGCTCTGACCGCTCCCAGTCCGCAGGCCTGTCGCTGAAACTCGCGGCCGGCGCAGGCCTCGCCTTCCTGCACCTGCCGATCCTCCTGATTTTCGTCTATGCCTTCACCACCGAGGAGAAGAGCTTCCAGTGGCCGCCGCCGGGCTTCACCACGAAGTGGTTCGCCGTCGCCTGGAACCGCCCGGATATCTGGGAAGCGTTGACGCTTTCGGTGAAGGTCGCGAGCATCGCCACCGTCATTGCCATGGTACTTGGCACGCTCGCAGCCGCCGCCGTCGCCCGCACCAAGTTCTTTGGCCGCGAAGTGGTCTCGCTGCTCGTCATCCTGCCCATTGCGCTTCCCGGCATCATCACAGGCATTGCGCTGCGCTCTGCCTTTTCGCTGGCGGATATCCCTTTCTCCTTCTGGACGATCATCCTCGGCCACGCGACCTTCTGCGTCGTCGTCGTCTACAACAACGCCGTCGCCCGCTTTCGCCGCACCTCCGGTTCACTGATCGAGGCCTCGATGGATCTCGGCGCCGACGGCTTCCAGACCTTCCGCCATGTGATCCTGCCGAACATTGCAACAGCCCTCCTCGCCGGCGGCATGCTCGCTTTCGCCCTGTCCTTCGACGAGGTCATCGTCACCACCTTTACCGCCGGCCAGCAATCGACCCTGCCGATCTGGATGCTGGAAGAACTGATCCGCCCGCGCCAGCGCCCCGTCACCAATGTCGTGGCGATGATCGTCGTGATTGTCACCTTCCTGCCGATCCTGGCCGCCTACTATCTGACTCGCGATACTGACCAGATCGCGGGCAGCGGCAAATGATAAACCACCGGCACCGAGCCGCTTCCAACGCCCGGTCTCGCAATTGAAGTCTGATAAAAGGGAGAACGACATGGACACCCAGATGCTGATCGGCGCCAAGTTCGAAGCTGGCACAGAGACGGACGAAAAGATCCTGAACCCCAAGACCGGCGACACAATCGTCGATCTCCCGGAAGCCTCGCTTGCCCAGGTCGAGGCGGCCGTCGATGCCGCCGAAGGCGCATTCGTCTCCTGGTCGCAGACGACACCCGCCCAGCGCGCCGGTTACCTGCTCGCCATTGCCGATGCGATCGAAAAGGATGCCGCCGGTTTCGCCGCGCTCGAAAGCCTGAACTGCGGCAAGCCGATCAACGCCGTCCTGAACGATGAAATCCCGGCAATCGTCGATTGCTACCGCTTCTTCGCCGGCGCGATCCGCACCTTGCAGGCGCCGGTGTCAGGTGAATACCTGCCTGGCTTCACCTCGATGATCCGCCGAGATGCCGTCGGCGTCATCGGCTCGATCGCACCCTGGAACTACCCGTTGATGATGATGGCCTGGAAGCTGGCACCCGCGCTTGCCGGTGGCAACACCATCGTCTTCAAGCCCTCCGAGCAGACGCCGCTGACGGCCCTGAAGCTCGCCAAGGTCATGGCCGACATCCTGCCGGAAGGCGTGGTCAATGTCATACTCGGCCGCGGCGAAAGCGTCGGCAATGCACTGATCAATAACCCAAAAATCCAGATGCTGTCGATCACCGGCGATATCGCCACCGGCAAGAAGGTAATGACGGCAGCCGCCAAGACGGTGAAGCGCACCCACCTCGAACTCGGCGGCAAGGCGCCCGTCATCGTTCATGACGACGCCGATATCGATGCCGTCGTCCAGGCCATCCGCACCTTCGGCTTTTACAATGCCGGCCAGGACTGCACCGCTGCCTGCCGTATCTATGCGGCCGACAAGATCTACGACCGTTTCGTCGCCGATCTCGCGAGCGCCGTCTCCACGATCAAGTTCAATCAGGCGGATGATGCCGAAAACGAAATCGGGCCGCTGATCTCCAAGCGTCAGCGCGACCGCGTCGAAAGCTTCGTCACACGGGCTGCCGAACACAAGCACATGGAGGTCGTCACCGGCGGCAAGCTCGGCTCCGACAAGGGTTTCTTCTACACGCCCACCGTCATCGCCGGCGCCAGCCAGGACGACGAGATCGTGCGCCGCGAAGTCTTCGGTCCCGTGGTTTCCGTCACCCGCTTCACCGAAGCCGAACAGGCCGTCGCCTGGGCCAATGATAGCGATTATGGCCTTGCGTCTTCCGTCTGGACCAAGGACATCTCTCGCGCTATGCAGACCGCCGCCAAACTCCGCTATGGCTGCACCTGGATCAACACCCACTTCATGCTCTGCAACGAAATGCCCCATGGCGGCATGAAGCAGTCGGGTTATGGCAAGGACATGTCGGTCTATGCGCTGGAAGATTATACGACCGTGCGCCATGTGATGATCGCGCACTAAGTTCCGTGGGGGCCTGCGGGGCGAGAAGGGTGGGATTTCCGATTGCGAAATCCTGCCCTTCAACGGCGCGGTTTACCCTGACATGGCAAATCGGTGGCGGGGACAAAACGCCGCCGATATAATGGCGCTCCAAATCAGGAGCCATGTATGCGCCATCAGATAACCTTGAAGATCCTGACATCCGTCATCGGGATCGCCAGCGCAAGCATCGTTGCTCATGCCCAGCAACCGCAAGTCATCCCCGCTCCCGACATCGACGGCGGCGGGACCTTGATGGACACCTATCTCTGGCATGTCCGCGGCCTGCCCCCCGGTCAGCGCCTCGCCGTCCATTCCGGCGCCGGTCCGAACTTCCGCGTCATCCATGCACTCGACGAGGGCGAGCCGATCGAGCGACTGTCCTGCAGAGACAGCCGTGGCGGCTATTGGTGCCGTGTCGCGACCGTCGACCTTCCCCGCATCTCGGGCTGGGTCGATGGCCGCTTCCTGCTCGAGGAGGCAGGCTTTGCACCGCCGGACGACATGCGCAACCCCTCGTTCGAGCCGGAAATCATCATCGATCCCTTCCCGAGGCCGAGAAGGCCCTGAGCCCTCCGGCTCCGCTTCAATCCTCCTCCCGCCCCTCGCCGGGCCGGTCTCGCTCATGCCGCCGTTCCACCGGGAACTCCGGCAACCAGCTCTCCCGTCGGATCGTCCAGAGCTCGTAGCTCGGCCGGAATTGATTGACGGCGTCGAGAGCCCCGAGATGAAGCTCCACTTCCGCACCGTTGCGATTGAAAACCCGCGATCCGCAGGTCGGGCAGAAGTAGCGGCCCTCATACATCCGCACCGCACCCGTGATCCTCACATGCGTGTCCGGATAGATCGCCGCAGCGTAGAAAAGGGCGCCGTGATACTTCCGGCAATCGAGGCAATGGCAGATGCCGACACGATCCGGCTCGCCCTCTGCCTCGAACCGCACCTTGCCGCAAACGCAACCGCCTGTGATGTTCGCCATCTCCTCCCTCCGTCTCTGCTCGCCGCACAAGAAATGGCCGCAGCTTTCGCCACGGCCATCATCAAACTCGAAATTGTCGGATCGGTTGCCTGATCAGGCAGCCAGCGCCTTTGCGATCTGGCCGCGCAGGGTTCCGAGATCCTTGGCGAAGCCGCGAATGCCTTCGGAGAGCTTTTCGGTCGCCATGGCATCTTCGTTCATCGCCCAGCGGAAGGCCTTCTCGTCGAGCGAGACCAGCGGCTCTGCCTTTGCCTTTTCCGGCGAAAGCACACGCGGCAGGTTACCATCGGTCGCGTTCAGCTCGTCGAGCAGCTGCGGGCTGATCGTCAACCGGTCGCAACCGGCCAGCGCCTCGATTTCGCCGGCATTGCGGAAGGAGGCGCCCATGACGATCGTGTTGATGCCATTCGCCTTGTAATAATCATAGATGGCGCGCACCGACACCACGCCCGGATCGGTTTCCGACGTGTAGTTTTCGCCCGTCGACTTCTTGTACCAGTCGAGGATGCGGCCGACGAAGGGCGAGATGAGAAACACCTTGGCCTCGGCGCAGGCAATCGCCTGGGCCTTGGAGAAGAGCAGCGTCAGATTGCAATCGATGCCTTCCTTCTGCAGCACTTCGGCGGCGCGAATGCCTTCCCAGGTGGAGGCGAGCTTGATCAGGATGCGATCCTTCTCGATGCCACGCTCCTTGTAGCCGGCGACGATCTGGTGCGCCTTGTCGATCGACGCCTGCGTGTCGAAGGAAAGGTCGGCATCGACTTCGGTCGACACGCGGCCCGGAACGAGCTCGGCCAGGGCCGCACCGACGGAGATGGCCATGCGGTCGGCAATCGCGCCGATCACGGCCTCGTCCTGGCCACCCTTGGCCTTGCCCCAGGTGATCGCTTCCTCGAATGCATCCTTGAAGGCGTCGGTGCCGAGCGCCTTCAGAACGATCGAGGGGTTGGTGGTGCAATCGACCGGCTTCAGGCGGCGGACGGCCTCGATATCGCCGGTATCGGCGACCACGGTTGTCATGGAACGAAGCTGTTCGAGTTTCGAGGTCATCGGGTCATCCTTCGGCTGCGCGGAAAGGGTTGGAGACCGGCATCCGGATGTCGGTCTCGTTGCCCGGACTATCACCGTCAGAAGATGGCAAAGTCAAGACATATGTCCTTTGAATTTGACATAAGTATCATTGAAACGGATAGTGGGGTCTGGAACTTCCCGATACGAGAGAGATCTTGGCCAAGCTCCGACGCGACACCCATTCGAGTACCACGGATGCAGCCGCGCTGCGCATCCGCGCCGCCTGGCTCTACTACAACGAGGGCCTGACACAAAAAGACGTGGCCGATCGGCTCGGTGTGAGCCGCTCGACGGTCATCCGCATGCTGGACGAGGCGCGAAAGCGCGCCGAGGTGCAGATCTGGATCAGCGATGGGGTCGCCGATTGTGTGGACCTCGCCGTCCGGCTGGAAAAGGCCTATGGCCTCGACGAGGCGGTTGTCGTGCCGTCGCCCGCCACGGAAGACGCCGCCTCGATCGCCAAGGCCGTCGGACTGGCACTGGGGCAATTTCTTGCGGAGGTCATCACCAATGACATGACGATCGGCGTCGGCTGGGGCCGCACCATGACCGCCTCGCTCGCCGCCTTCCGGTCGCCGGCCCGGGAGAACTGCAAGGTGGTCTCGCTGCTCGGCGGCATCGTCGCGGTGCGCCAGACAAACCCGATCGACTATACCTGGCGGCTGGCGAGCCAGCTCGGCGCCGAATGCTACATGTTCCTGGCACCACTTCTCGTCGATTCCGTCGCCACGAAACGCGCGTTGATCGAAGATTGCGGATTGAAGGCGATTTACGACCTCGCCGAAAATCTCGACCTCGCCATCGTGTCGTGCGGGGATATCGGCCCACATTCCACCTCCCTCTCCGAAGGCTTCATCAGCCACCAGACGCTGTTGGAACTGGTCGACGCCGGCTGCGTCTGCGACACGATGTTCAACTTCCTCGACGCGGACGGGAACTCGGTCGCCCATCCGATCAACGAGCGGGTCATGTCGGTCGATTTGGACACGCTGAAAAAGGCCAAGCACATTGTATTGTCCTCAGGCGGCGCCCATCGCGCCAAGGCCATCAGGGCGACGATCCGGCGGATCGGCTGTAATACGCTGATCACCGATGAGGCGGCGGCGCGGGAGTTGCTGGGGTTGGCGGCGGAGTAAGTCGCCCACTCGTCACCGAAGCTGCGCGGCAGATGTCGCTCCACCTCCATCGCATCATGCGCCACACCCCGATCAGTTCCGGCATGACCTGTCGATAGAGTACGAAGTGCCGCGGCCGGCGAACAATTCCGGTTGGATGGCGCGCATGATCGCGGCTGTGGCGTCGATGGTAGATTTGCATCCCAGGCCCAAGCTCAGGCCGTGGCACGCCAGTTCGAGACGGCGAGATCCGAGAGAACGGTGACGCAGAAACTCGTAGCGGACTAGCGCGTCCGCCGAAGTCAGCATGATCGAAGCGAGCGGACTCGGCCAGACTGTCGATCCGGTGGCTGACGTTGTCGGGGAGTTCAACCGTGTTGCGCATGGCTCATCCTCTCACAGAAGCAGCCATCAGAAAGGCGCAGCGCCTCACCCCTTCCCAGCCTCCCAGCCGAGCATCGCCCGCTTGCGCGTCAGCCCCCAGTGATAGCCAGTCAACGCGCCACTCTTGCCGAGCGCCCGGTGGCACGGCACGACAAACGAGATCGGATTGCGGCCGACGGCGGCACCCACGGCACGGCTCGCGGTCGGCTGACCGATCTTCTGCGCGATGTCGGAATAGGTGACGGCCTTGCCAAGCGGGATCTGGAGAAGGCTTTCCCAGACGCGGATCTGGAAGTCGGAGCCGATCAGCACGACGCGCAAGGGTTCCTCAGCCGACCAGCGTTCCGGGTGGAAGACGCGCGCTGCATACGGTTCCGTCGTACGCACATCCTCGACATAGTGTGCATTCGGCCAGCGTTGCGCCATGTCGTCGAAACAGGCAACCTCGCCGCCCGCATCAGCAAAGGCAAGGCCGGCGAGACCGCGCTCCGTGATCATCACGAGCGCCAGCCCGAAAGGCGACGGGTGATAGCCATAGCGGATGGTGAGACCGGCGCCGCGCGCCTTCCATTCGCCCGGGCTCATCGCCTCATGCGTGACGAAGAGATCATGCAGCCGACCCGGCCCCGAAAGGCCCAACTCCAGCGATGTCTCGAGCAGCGGCAGTTCTTCCCGACCGAGCAGCCGCTTGGCATGGTCGAGCGTCACCGCCTGCAGGAAGGCCTTCGGGGAAAGGCCCGCCCAACGCGTGAATGTCTTTTGCAACTGGGTCGGTGATTGCCCCAGCCGTTCGGCGATAACCTCGAGTGCCGGCTGGCTCTGATAGTCGAGCGTCAGCATCTCGATGACCTGCCGCACGGTCTCGTAGTCAGAGCCGTCCGGCGTAACGTCGGTGCTGCGCGAAAGGTCGATCTGCTGGGCAAGCGTCATGGCGAAATCCTCAATCTCATCAGGACTTCACCACGGGACGGCATCGGATGCCACCCGTTTCTTGCGTGGTGTCTGACCGTTCAGATCCGCTGCCTGGCTGTCGCCAATGCACCCTTGAAAGCCTTGGCGAAGCTTTCGCGATCATCGGGATTGAGGAAGGAGCCGACATCCGTCTGCCGCCCTTCTCCCGCAACCGCCATGGAGGTGATGCCGAATTCCTCATGCCGTCGCACGAAGAAGCGCGCCCAGAGCGTTTTGTAATTATGCTGGGTCATGCGGCCCGTAGGCGTGAACTTGCGGATCGAAAGGCTCGTGCGCGACACCGTGACTTCCTCCCGGGCGCGGGCGTCGCGGTAGTTCAGCCAGAAGGCGCCGTAGAGCAGCAGGAAATCGATCCCGAAGAACAGGCCGATCGGCCAGGCCCCGGTCACCATGAAAAAGATCGCATGCACAAGGCACACAGTCCCCGTGATCGCAAACAGGATGCGATAGCCCCTGCGGCCGAGCGACCGATAGGGTGTCAGTTCCGCTGCGAAAATCGGCTGGTCCGCCGCCTGCTCGAGATTGCCTTCCATCACTGCGCCCGACTATAGGTTTTCCATGACTCTATCGAAGACGAAATCCAGCACCCAAACCTTGAAAAAGTCAAATACCGCGACCCGCCGCAAGCCAGCGGCACGCCGTCGCACCGCTTACTCAAAGGCGGAACTGGAAGAAATCTTCCGCCGCTTTTCGATCCAGCGGCCAGAGCCCAAGGGCGAGCTGGAACACGTCAATCCATTCACGCTCGTCGTTGCCGTGGCCCTCTCGGCCCAAGCGACGGACGCGGGCGTAAATAGGGCGACACGCGCCCTCTTCAAGGTGGCAGACACCCCGGAGAAGATGCTCGCGCTTGGCGAGGAAAGGGTCCGTGACTACATCAAGACGATCGGGCTCTACCGCAACAAGGCGAAGAACGTCATCGCGCTTTCCCAGAAGCTGGTGGATGACTTCGGCAGCGAAGTGCCGCGCACCCGCGAAGAGCTTGTGACCCTGCCCGGCGTTGGCCGCAAGACCGCCAATGTCGTGCTGTCCATGGCCTTCGGCATCCCGACCATGGCGGTCGACACGCATATCCTGAGGATCGGCAACCGCATCAAGCTCGCGCCCGGCAAGACGCCTGACGAGATCGAAGACATTCTGATGCGGATCATCCCCGAGCAATATCTCTTCCACGCCCATCACTGGCTGATCCTGCATGGGCGCTACTGTTGCAAGGCGCGGCGCCCCGAATGCGAGCGCTGCGTGATTGCCGATATCTGCAAGTCACCGGAAAAGACGGTGGACGTGCCGGCCCCGCTTGTCGAACTGCCGCCGCAGGCGATCAACGCAGTCGAGTGACGGTCAACGGACGAGCGACCCGTGCCGTGCGGTCAGCGCCTTGTGCAGGTGGACCATGAGGCCGGCTGCGAAAAGCGGCGTGAGCAGGTTGAGGATCGGTACGGCGAGGAAGCCGGCAATCAACAGGCCGGCCATGAACACCGTGCCGGAATGCCGTGACCGGAGCAGCTTGGCCTCTTCAACGCTACGGAAGCGCATGGCGGCAAACTCGAAGAATTCCCGGCCGAGCAGATAACCGTTCACCAGGAAGAAGGCGAGAATGTTGATCCCGGGGATGAAGAGCAGCATCAGCGCGAAAAGATTGCCGACGATGACCACCCCGAAGAACTTGATCGAGGCGATGATCGCTTGGCCCATCGGCATTGCCGTGCCCGGCGGATCATTCGGGTAGTCCCGCTTCTCGACCACTTCGGCCACATCGTCGAGGAAGAGGCCCGCGATGATCGCGGTCACGGGCGAGAGCAGCAGGGCCAGTCCAAGTGCCAAACCGATGCTGGCGAGGATCCCGAAAATGAGGGTCAGCCAGCCGGCCCAATCCGGAAGCTCGGGAATGAAACCCTGAAGCAGTGGCATGATGAAGGCGATGAAGCTCTCTCGCAGCCCGAACCAGAGGCCGATGAGCACGAGAATCGTCAAGCCCAGCGTCTTCCAGAAGACGCTCCGCGTCTCGGGTGCGAACAGGTTGCGCAAGGACAAGGCGGCAGCGTCGAAAATCATCCGGGTCTCCTTCATCTGTCGCTGTGATGTAGGAGACCGAAGCCCCCGCTGCAATGCGGGGCGTCAGCCGAGACGATAGAGGCCCGGCCGCCGGTCAATCAGATAGGGATTCTGCGCCTTCGCATCGTCATAGGCTGTGGGATCGATCTCCGCGACCAACAGCGTTTCGCGCATGCCGGCCCGGGCCAGTTCGTCACCGTCAGGAGCGAGGATCACCGAACGTCCGCCATAGGACAAGCCATTTTCCGTGCCACAGAGATCGGCATATACGAGGAAGACGCCGTTCTCGAAGGCGCGTGTCGGCACAACCGTATCGGCGACCCGCCGGCTGATGATGCCCTCAGGCAGCGCCGTCGGCACCAGGATCAGTTCGGCGCCGGCAAGCGCCAGCGTCCGTACATTTTCGGGAAACTCGACATCGTAGCAGATCAGCATGCCTGTCTTGATGCCATTCAGATCAAAGACATGCGCGGCCTCCGAACCCGGTACGAAGGCCTCCCTTTCCGCCTCGCCATAGAGATGGCTCTTTCGATAGAACTCCGTGCTGCCGTCGGGTCGGACGAGCACCGAGGAATTGAACACCTGACTGCCGTCACGCTCCGGAAAGCCGGCGCAGATCGCAAGCCCGCAATCAGCGGCAATCTCGGTGAGCGCTTCGATGATCGACCCGTCACGCCCTTCCGCGACCTTCTCGAACGCAGCACCCAGCGCATAACCGCTGGTGCCGAGCTCGGGCGTCACGAGGAGCTCAGCTCCCATTTCCGCTGCCGCAATGGCCGCCTGTGCAATCTTGCCGATATTGCCCGGGACGTCGCCCGAGAGCGGTTGCATTTGATAGAGCGAAATCAGCATCATGCACCTGTATGCCACGGAGGTTGAAACCAAAGGTTAGAGCCGCTTGCCTAGCGGAGGCAAGCGGCAACTCCAAGGCAGACGAAGAGCAGTTGCCTTTCTCGTCTTCAACCTTATCTTCAGGCAATGGAACACGTAATCAAAGCCGACCTCTTCTGATGGCCTTTATCGTCACGGGCGCCATCGCCTTGCTGCTGATCGAGCTCTTCCTCAGGCGCCGCCCTTGGGCGATTGCGCTTACCGCATTCGTCGCCGTCGTTGGTACGGCCGTCTGGCTCTTCAGTGCCGATCAATCTCGCCAGCAGCAGAATGCAGTCTCCGCCGTGACAGTAACGGTAGCCGCTGACCCGACGGTCTGTGTGGATCCGCAATTGCCGATCGCTGCAACCATCACCAATGCGTCGGGCCAAGCAGTCAACCGCCTGTCCTTCGATCTGATCGGACGAGAGCCGGAAGAAACGCGCGTCGCCTATCGCGGAACCCTTCGCCACAACGGGCCGCTCGCGCCTGACGAAGCCATGACGCGGTGTTACGCTCTGCTCTTTCACGGGTTCGCCCATCCACGTCCCCAGATCGTGGATGCGACGAAATACGAATGGACGGCGCATGTCTCTCTGGTCGGCTTCGGCGAGGCACCGGTCGAGTGATCGACACCGACGCTATAGCCGAACGAGATGCCCCTCGGCCACCTGTCGGTACTCGCGCACCGGCGGCTGGTAGCCGACGGGCCTGATCGGGCTCTTGATCTCGTCAATGGATAGGTTCCGCTTCAGCTTGCGCCGCGCAGGATCCGGCACCGGCACGGCAGCCATGAGCTTCTTCGTATAAGGATGCTGCGGATTTTCGAAGACGGCCTGACGGGGGCCGATCTCGACAATCTCACCAAGATACATCACCGCCACCCGGTGGCTCACCCGCTCGACGACGGCCATGTCGTGGCTGATGAACAGATAGGCGAGGTTGAAGCTTTGCTGCAGATCAAGCAGCAGATTGCAGACCTGAGCCTTGATCGAGACGTCGAGCGCCGACACGGCCTCGTCCGCCACGATGATTTTCGGATCGAGCATCAGCGAGCGGGCAATCGCGATGCGCTGACGCTGGCCGCCCGAAAACTCGTGCGGATAACGCGGCATCATGTCGGCTGAAAGCCCGACGCGCTCCAAAAGATCCGCAGCCTTGTCCCGCGCCAGCGCCCTCGAGCCCAGCTTGTGCTCGACAAACGGCTCCATGACGGCGTGCCCGACACTCATGCGCGGATCGAGGCTCGCAAAGGGATCCTGAAAGACCATCTGGATGCTGCGACGCATCGTTCTGAGCGCCGCCTGGTCGAGACTTCCGACATCCTGTCCATCGACGGCGACCTGGCCGGAAGTCGGCTCGACCAGACGGGTGATCGATCGACCCGTCGTGGACTTGCCACAACCCGATTCGCCGACCAGCGACAGGGTTTCTCCCGGCCGCAGATCGAAGGAAACGTTTTCGACAGCATGCACGGCCCCGCTCTTGCGACCGAGAATACCCGAACGGATGTCGAAACGGGTCGTCAGGTTCTTCACCTCCAGGAGCGGGCGGCTACCGTGTACGGGCACGCCCGCCTCTGCTTCCGGGATCAGTGTGGCCCCGGTATTGATGTCGATCACCGGAAAGCGCATCGGCCGCTCGCGCCCGCCCATTGATCCGAGCTTCGGCACCGCCGAAAGCAGGGCGCGCGTATAGGGATGATGGCCACGATTGAAGATGTCGTCGGTTGTTCCGGTCTCCACCGCTTCGCCGCGGAACATCACGATCGTCCGGTCGGAGACCTCGGCGACGACACCCATGTCATGGGTAATGAAGAGAACGGCCATGCCCTCCTCATCCTGCAGCGTCTTGATGAGATCGAGGATCTGACCCTGGATGGTGACGTCGAGCGCCGTCGTCGGCTCATCGGCAATGAGAAGCTTGGGCCGGGAGGCGAGTGCCATCGCGATCATCACACGCTGGCGCATGCCGCCGGAAAACTGATGCGGATATTCGTCGAAGCGGCTCGCGGCGTTCGGGATGCGCACGCGATCAAGCAACCGCAGCACCTCCGTCTTGGCCTCGGCATTGGAAATGTCGCGATGACAGGTAATCGCTTCGGCGATCTGCTTTCCGATCGGGAAGATCGGGTTGAGCGAGGTCATCGGCTCCTGGAAGATCATCGCGATCTGATTGCCGCGCACCTGACGCATCTGCTCGCCATCGAGCGTCAGCAACTCGCGGCCCTCAAGCTTGACGCTGCCCTCGAGGCGGCTCGTCAACTGCGGCAGAAGCCGCATGATGGACAGAGACGTGACACTCTTGCCAGACCCCGATTCGCCGACGATCGCAACCGTCTCGCCGGCCGCGATGTCGAGGTTCATGTTGCGCACCACCGAGCGCCATTCGGTCCCGATCCGGAACGAGGTTGTCAGCCCTCGAACGGACAGGACCGGCAATTCACTCGTCATCGTATCCTGTTCCACAGCAGCCATATCCCGTTTCCCCGTTTTTCTTGTCTGTCGAGATTTGGTCGTTGGTTCAGGCAGCGAGCGCCGTTTCGGCGAGTGTCACCCAGTAGCTGATGCCATAGGGAATGATCTCGTCGTTGAAGTCATAGGCCGAGTTGTGGAGGTTCGCCGTATTGCCGTTGCCGATGAAGACGAAGGAGCCCGGCCGCGCTTCCAGCATGTAGGAAAAATCCTCCGCGCCCATGGCAGGCGGAAAGGCGTCGCTGACGGCATGATTGCCCGCCACCTTGCGCATGATGTCGAGTGCAAATTCGGTTTCGGCCTCGTGATTCATCGTCACGGGGTAACCGCGATGATAGCGAAACGTCGCCTTGGAACCCATGGCCATGGCCACGCCTGAGGCGATCTCGCCGATGCGGGTCTCCGCCATATCGCGGGTCTCCGGCAGGAGCGTGCGCACGGTGCCGGACAGCGTCACAGCGTCGGGAATGACATTATAGGCATCGCCGCCGTGGATTTTGGTCACTGTAACCACGACCGAACCCAGAGGGTCGGTCTCGCGGGACGCGATCGACTGCAGCGCCACGACCACCTGCGCGGCCGCCAACACTGGATCGACGCTCTTGTGCGGCTGGGCGGCATGGCCGCTGCGGCCCTCGATGACAATGTCGAACTGGTCGGCCGCAGCCATCACCGAACCCTTGCGGGTGGCAAATGTACCAACCGCCATGCCGGGATGGTTGTGCATGCCGTAGACCTGCCTGATGTCGAAGGTCTCCATCATGCCGTCGGCGACCATTTCGCGGGCACCACCGCCACCTTCTTCGGCCGGCTGGAAGATGACGGCAATCGAACCCCGGAAATTGCGCGTCTCGGCCAGATATTTGGCCGCGCCAAGCAGCATGGCGGTGTGACCGTCATGACCGCAGGCATGCATCTTGCCGGGCGTCTTGGATGCCCAGGACTTGCCCGACATCTCGTGGATCGGCAGCGCATCCATGTCGGCACGAAAGCCGAAGACCGGGCCATCGCCACGACTGCCCTTGATGAGGCCGACCACCCCAGTGCGGCCGATTCCGGTCTTCACCACGTCGCATCCGAACTCCTGCAGCTTCTCCGCTACGAAGGCGGCCGTGCCATGCACATCGAACAGGAGTTCCGGGTTCTGGTGCAGATGGCGGCGCCACTCAGCGACCTCTGGCTGGAGTTCGCTGGCGCGGTTGAGCACTGGCATGAAATGACCTCTTATTTTCTCGTTGTTCCCCGCAGGATTTCGCGCATACTGTGCAGCGATGCGTAGCTTTGGCAAGCCGCAAAATTCCGTCTTGCATGGAAAATAGGCTTGTGTTTACATGGCCTAAATTTTAGCCAACCCGACAGAAGCGCAGCTGTCCGGGAACGTCCGCCGCGACTCCGAAATTGCGCCATTACCTGAAAATTTTTCCAAGAATACCAAGACGATAGGTGGTTGACATTTGGCGAACAGGCTGGCCACATCGCGGGCCGGCAGATCGGATCACCATCATGCCTGCAAACAAAAATAATGGGGAATGAGCACATGATTGCACGTAAACTGATGCTGGCGGCGTCCGCTGCCGCCTTCGCGCTGACAGGCGCGCCGGCCATGGCCGAACGGGGCACCGATGGCGACCTGAAGATCATCTTCTGGCAGGCCGTCTCGACGATGAACCCGTATCTGTCCGGCGGCACCAAGGAAGTCTATGCCGCCTCGATGGTCATCGAGCCGCTGGCCCGCTACGACGAGACCGGCAACCTGGTCCCGATGCTGGCCACCGAGATCCCGACCGTTGAGAACGGCGGCGTCTCCGAAGACCTGAAGAGCATCACCTGGAAGCTGAAGCCCGACCTCAAGTGGTCCGATGGCTCGGCCGTGACCGCCGAAGATGCGATCTTCACCTGGAAATACTGCACGGCCCCGGATGGCGGCTGCGCACAGGGCGCCTATTTCGAGGGCGTCTCCAATGTCGAGGCTGTCGACGCGTCCACCATCAAGGTCTCCTTCGCCGAAGCCAAGCCTTATCCCTACAGCGCCTTTGTCGGTGCTCAGTCTCCGATCATCCAGGCAGCGCAGTTCAAGGACTGCCTCGGTGCAAAGGCACCGGAATGCACCTCTGCCAATTTTGGTCCGATCGGCACCGGCCCCTTCACCGTCAAGGAATTCAAGCCGAACGACGTCGTGACCTTCGAGGCCAACGGCAATTACCGCGATGCAGCCAAGCCCGCCTTCGCCTCGGTCACCCTGAAGGGTGGCGGTGATGCCGCATCGGCTGCTCGCTCGGTTCTGGAAACCGGCGAATTCGACTATGCCTGGAACATGCAGGTCGAGCCTGAGATCCTTGAACAGATGATGGCCGCCGGCAAGGGCAAGATCGAAGTCGCCTTCGGCACCCAGGTCGAGCGTATCGACATCAACCCCTACGGTGTCGATGCCTCCCTCGGCGACAAGCGCTCGACCAAGGAAGCCGGCCCGCATCCGGCCCTCTCCGACCCGGCCGTTCGCCGCGCGCTGTCGATCGCCATCGACCGCGAGATCATCGACGAAGCCGGCTATGGCCCGAACGGCCAGCCGACCTGCAACATCCTGCCCGCTCCGGATATCTATGTCTCGACCGCCGTCGACTGGTGCCTGAAGCAGGACATCGAAGGCGCCAACAAGCTGCTTGATGATGCCGGCTGGGCCATGGGCTCGGATGGTGTGCGTGAAAAGGATGGCGTCAAGCTATCCTTCCTCTACCAGACCTCGACCAACTCGGTTCGCCAGGGCACCCAGGCCCTCGTGAAGGACATGTGGAGCCAGATCGGTGTTTCCGTCGAACTGCGCAACATCTCGGCCAACGTCTTCTTCGGCGGCGATCCGGCATCTCCGGACACGTTCCAGAAGTTCATGGCCGACGTTCAGATGTACACCAACAACTTCGACGGCACCGACCCGGAGAAGTACATGGCCGGCTGGATGTGCGACAAGATCCCAAGCCCGGCCACCGGCTGGCAGGGTGAAAACATCGTCCGCTACTGCAACCCGGAATATGACGCTCTCGTCAAGCAGCTCGGCACCACCGGCAAGCTCGAAGATCGTGCTGCCATCGCCAAACAGCTCAACGATATGCTCTCGAACGACGTCGCACAGATCCCGCTCATCCATCGTGGCCAGCCCTCGGCTGTCAACAACACGCTGCTCGGCGTCAAGATGAATGCCTGGGACAGCGAACTCTGGAACGTCGCAGACTGGTCTCGCGCGAAGTAATGCCACTGGCGCCGCGCCTGCCTTCACCGGCAGACGCGGCGCCAGCATTTTTCAGTGACAGTCTGGAGACCAGCCGATGTTTACCTTCACCGTCCGGCGACTGCTGTTCGCAGTCCCGACGCTACTGGCCATCAGTTTCATTATTTTTGCCCTGCTCGATCTCTCCCCGGGCGACCCGCTGAGTGATCTGCCGCTGACCATCCCACCGGAAGTGCGCCAGCAGATCCGCGACGCCATGGGTCTCGATCAGCCTTTCATTATTCGCTACATGAAATGGCTGCAGCAGTTCTTCATCAATGAACCGCTCAACATCTTCGAACAGATCACCGGTCTCACCGTCGGCTCCGGCGAGCGCATGCGCGTTCTGTCCTGGGCGACACGCAGCCCTGTGGTCGACCTGATCGTCCAGCGCCTGCCGCAGACGCTCTGGGTCGTCGGCCTCTCCTATCTTTTCGGTGTCCTGATCGCGATCCCGATCGGCGTCATCTCCGCCTATCGCCAGTATTCCTGGTTCGACCAGATCGGCACTTTCGTCTCGATGGTCGGCTATTCCGTGCCGACCTTCTTCACCGGCGTCCTGCTGATCGTCATTTTCTCCTCCTGGCTGCAGTGGTTTCCGTCGATCTACGACACCACGCTGGTGGTCGACAGCTGGTCGAGTTTCGTGCTGCAGGTGAAGCAGATGTTCCTGCCCGTGCTGGTGCTGACGCTCTTCAATGTCTCGCAGATCAGCCGCTTCGTGCGCGCCTCCATGCTCGACAATCTGCACATGGACTATGTCCGCACGGCGCGCGCCAAGGGCGTGAAGGAAAAGGTCGTGCTCCTCGTGCATGTGCTGCGCAACAGCCTGATCCCTGTTGTCACCGTCATCGCACTCGGTGTGCCCACGATCTTCTCCGGCGCCATCATCACCGAACAGGTCTTTCGCGTGAACGGTCTCGGCCAGCTTCTGATCACCGCGATCCAGGGCGCCGACATCCCGCTTGTCCAGACGCTGACCTTCATCTTCGCGATCCTGATCGTGCTCTTCAACCTAATTGCCGACGTACTCTACGGCATACTCGATCCGAGGATCCGCTATGAGTGATGCTGCAATCGCAACCACGCCGTCGCCACAGACGAGACCTCAGAGCGGCGCCTTCTGGCCCATGCTCTGGCGCCAGTTTCGCGCCCATCCGGGCGGCGTCGCCGGCCTGATCGTTTTCGTCTTCATCGTCGCCGCCGTCTTCATCGGCCCTTACATCCACACGATCGACCCGAACAAGATCGATATCCGAGCCAAGAACCAGGGCCCATCCCTGCTCCATCCCTTCGGCACGGACAATCTCGGAAAGGACATGCTGGCCCAGGTTCTGGCCGGCGGACAGATCTCGCTGGCCGTTGGCATGGCGGCCATGGCTCTGGCGCTCCTGGTGGGAACGCTGGTCGGCGTGTTCTCGGGCTATTCCCGAAAGCTCGACGGCCCGCTGATGCGCCTGACCGACCTCTTCCTGGCACTGCCGCTCCTGCCGCTGCTGCTTGTCATCATCATGCTCTTCCGCGACACGCTGCGCGCGGCCTTCGGCCCGGAAACCGGCATCTTCATCCTGATCGTCTTCGTCATCGGCATCACCAGCTGGATGCACACCGCCCGAATCGTCCGCGGCGACGTTTTGGCGATCAAGAGCCAGGAATTCATCCTGGCGGCCAAATCGAGCGGCATGCGCGAACACCGCATCATCATCAAGCACATCCTGCCCAACGTGATGTCCTCGATCATGGTCTCGGCGACGCTCGGCATCGCCACCGCCATCATCACCGAATCCGCGTTGTCATTCCTCGGCCTCGGCTTCCCGCCCGACTTCCCCACCTGGGGCCGTCTCCTTTTCGACGGTGCCAACTTCCTGCAGATCAACCCCTCCCGCGTCATCTGGCCGGGCCTGGCGATCTCGCTGACGGTGTTGAGCGTGAATTATATCGGCGATGCGATCCGCGATGCGCTGGACCCGAAGGCGTTGAAACATTGAGAAACAGCGGGCGCTCTAGCGCCCGCTCGGACTTCCCAGCATCCACCTTGCCACGAACCAGCTCCCACACGCCCATACAGTTCCCGCCGCCCAGCCACCGAGAACGTCAGTCGGGTAATGCACGCCGAGATAGATGCGGGACAAGCCGATGATGAACGTCAGAAAGACGGCGACCAGCGGAAAGAAGTAGCGCAGCGAAGGCCTGTCTTCGAGGCGTGACAGCATGGCGCCGAGCGTCAGATAGGTGATGGCGGACAGCATGGCATGGCCGCTCGGGAAACTCATATCGGTCACCTCGACCAGATGCTGAACCACTTCCGGTCTCGGCCGGGCGATTCCGAGCTTCAACGCACTGCTCAGAGCCCAGCCCCCGAGAATCGAGACGGTAACGAAGGCAGCGGTGCGGAATTTGCGGCGGAGCGCGAGGTAGATCACGACCAACGTGACCAGCAGCGCCAGCACGGTGACCCCGCCGAGAGCTGTAATGTCCACCATCATCTTGGTGAGCCAGGCGGGTCCGGCCGGCATGGCCGGATCGGTGGCATCCCGCAGCATCAAGAGCACGCCCTCGTCGAACGCCCGCGTCTCGCCCTCGAGAACCTCGCCCGTGAGTTCAAACAGGAAATAAGCGACAAGGGCTGCGACCAGCGCCGTCAGCCAGACACGCTTTTCCGCAACCGAGGCGATGCGGGTGAGATGGTGCTTAAGATGGATCATCGGCGAATAGGTCCTGATCGATAACTTGGGCTCTACATCGCGTCGCAAGGCGCGTGCGTCAACCGAGACGCGGGAAGCAAATGTGGGCGGGTCCCGGTTGTTCCATCAACTCGTTGAGCCTCCTTCGTGGTTCCGTCTGGAAAAGGTGGCACGCCCCATAGGCTGAGCACGGTCTTCGCCCATGATCCTCCGCCTCCCCGCAAGGGCAGAAAGTGGCACATGCAGTACCCGTTCGGCCTTCCTCCCGTTTGAGGGGGAGATGGTGCCGGCAGGCGGGATATGGGGCAAACGCCGGGAGCGCCCGCGCTGACTGCATGCCAACATCGAACCACATGCTTGATCTTCTCTCCCACCCCCGCCACTCTCCGCCCACCCACCGGAGACTTTCCATGCCCCCAGGCCCCCTGAACCTCCTCACCGACATCGACGGCCTCTCCGTCGGCCATGCGACCGACCTTGCCCTCGGCTCCGGCGTGTCGGTCATCCTCTTCGACGAACCGGCGACTGCCTCCGGCACGGTGCTCGGTGGCGCACCGGGCGGGCGGGATATGAGCCTGCTCGATCCCTCGATGACCGTGCAGCAGGTCGATGCCTTCGTGCTTTCGGGCGGCTCGGCCTTTGGGCTGGATGCGGCAGGCGGGGTGCAATCGGGGCTGAGAGCAGCAGGCCGCGGCTTTGCCGTCGGGACGATGCGGGTGCCGATCGTGCCACAGGCGATCCTGATGGACCTTCTGAACGGCGGCAATAAGGACTGGGGTCTGCATGCCCCCTATCGCGACCTCGGTTACCAGGCCTTCCTCAATGCGGAAAACGGCGCCTTCCCGCTCGGCACGGTCGGTGCGGGCACGGGAGCGACGACCGCGAACTTCAAGGGCGGCCTCGGCTCGGCCAGTGCCGTCTCGTCGTCAGGCCACACCATCGCAACAATCGTTGCCGTCAATGCCATGGGATCGGTGGTCGTGGGCGATGGCCCGCAGTTCTGGGCAGCCCCCTTCGAGGAGGGACAGGAATACGGAGGCCTCGGCCAGCCTGCGCGTGTCAGCGCGGAAGACCGAGCCCTGAACATCAAGGGCCTGCGGTTGACGGCAACGACGATCGGCGCCGTGGTCACCGATTGCGCCTTGTCGAAGGCTGAACTGCACCGGCTATCGATCTCCGCCCATGACGGCCTGGCCCGCGCCGTTCTCCCCGCCCACCTGCCGCTCGACGGCGACACGATGTTTGCCGCCTCGACGGGCAAGCGCGAAAGCAATGGTGCCGCCGACCTGATGGAACTCTGCCATCTCGCGACACTGGTGACAGCGCGGGCGATTGCGCGCGGGGTGTATGAGGCCGCAGCGCTGCCCTATGCCGGCGCGCAACCAGCCTGGCGCGACAGGTGGGGATGATCTCTTCTACCCATCACCCTGAGGGACCCGACAGTGCTTGGCCGTTTCCCCACAAGGGGCGAAGACGCTGCCCCCAAGACTTTCGTCCGCCCCACCCTTGACCCAAGTCAAGGACAACCCACCCTCCACCACGGAGATTGCCCGCCAAGGTTGGTCATGTCTTTGACGCAGAGCAGCCGCAGGAACAACGGATCGGAAGGGAGGCCGGTCGGACAATGGAAGATGAAGGCGACATGGAAAGACCTGTTCTCACCAACCGCACCTTCGACGAGTTGAAGCTTGGCGATGCTGCGAGCATGACACGCATCATCGGCCCAGATGACATCGAGCTGTTTGCAGCCCTGTCCGGCGACAACAATCCGGCGCCGCTCGGCCAGTCGCTGATCCCGGCCGGCATGATCTCGGCAGTCCTCGACACCCGCCTGCCCGGTCCGGGCACCGTCTATCTCGGCCAGGATCTCGAATTCTGGAAGGATATCGCGACCGGCGACCGGATCACTGCGACCGTCACGCTGATGACCAAGGAAAGCGACGGCCGCACGCTTCTCTTCGACACGCGCTGCGTCAACCAGCATGGCGAACCGGTACTGGCCGGCAAGGCACGTGTCCGCGCGCCGGAGACCCGCATCAGCTGGTCGGAAAATACAGTGCCCGGTGTTTCGCTTCAGCGCCATGACCGCTTCGACGCCATCGTTGCGGAAGCCCGCAGCCTGCCGATGGTCAAGACTGCGCTCGTCCATCCCTGCTCGCCGGAAGCAATCGAGGCAGCCGTGGAGATCCGCGACGAAAACCTGCTCGACCCGATCCTGATCGGTCCCGAGCCCAAGATCCGCAAGGCGGCCGAACAGGCCGGCATATCCATCGACGGCTTCGAGATCCTCCACGCCGAACACAGCCATGCCGCTGCAGCACTCGCCGTCGAACTTGCCGTCGCCGGCAAGGTCAGTTCTGTCATGAAAGGCAGCCTGCATTCGGACGAGCTTTTGGGAGCGGTCGTCGGCAGCGGCTCGGGACTGAAGACCGAGCGCCGCGTCAGCCATGTCTATGTCATGGATGTGCCTGCCTATTCCAAGCTCCTGATCGTGACGGATGCCGCGATCAACATCGCCCCGACGCTCGAACACAAGCGCGACATCTGCCAGAACGCCATCGATCTCATGCATATGCTGGGGGTCCCTGATCCGAAGGTTGCCGTGCTTGCGGCCGTCGAGACGGTCAACGACAAGATGCCGGCAACCCTGGAGGCAGCGGCGCTGACTGTCATGGCAGCGCGCGGCCAGATCAGGGGCGCCAAGGTCGACGGCCCGCTCGCCTTCGACAATGCGATCAGCATGGAGGCCGCCCGCACCAAGGGCATCATCTCCCCCGTCGCCGGCGACGCCGACATCCTGCTGGTCCCGGATCTCGAAGCCGGCAACATGCTGGCCAAGCAGCTCCTCTATTTTGCCAATGCCGATGCCGCAGGCCTCGTGCTCGGCGCCCGCGTGCCGATCATCCTGACCAGCCGCTCGGACAGCCTGCGTGTCCGCATTGCGTCAGCAGCACTGGCCAAACTCGTCGCAGCCAGACGTGCGGCAGCACTCGGACCGATGGCATGAACCAGAAACTGCTGCTGACCTTCAATGCCGGCTCGTCGACGGTGAAGATGGGCATATTCGCCCTGGAAACTGGGGGAGCAAGACGTATCGGCAAGGGTGTCATCGACTTCCGCGCCGAGCCGCTGACCTTTCATCTGGTCGAGGGACCCGCCGTCTTCGACGTACCGCTGGTCGCAAGGACCGATGATCTCCTGCACGACGTGCTGGAAGAGGTCTTCGATTGGCTCAGCGAACACTACGATCTCGACGCAGTCTTCGCAGTCGGCCACCGCGTCGTGCATGGCGGAGATCTCTTCGCGGATGCCGTCAAGGTCGATGACACAAGCCTTGCCGGCATTGAGAGCCTGGTAACGCTGGCGCCGCTGCATCAGCCGCAGAACCTGCGGCTGATCCGCGCCATCACCGAACTGAAACCCGGCATGCTGCAAACGGCGTCCTTCGACACCGCCTTCCATCGCACACAATCCGATACCGTCCGCCGCTTCGCCATCCCACGCGCCTGGTTTGACAAGGGCGTCAAGCGCTACGGCTTCCACGGCCTGTCCTATGCCTATATCGCCGGCGCCTTGAACCGGCTGGAACCGCAGACGGCCGGCGGCCGGGCGGTCGTTGCCCATCTCGGTTCGGGTGCCAGCCTCTGCGCGCTGGAACACGGCTCGAGCCGCGACACCTCCATGGGCTTTTCCACCATTGATGGCGTGCCAATGGCCACCCGCTCGGGCGCAATTGATCCCGGCGTGCTCTTCCATCTGATCGACGCCCATGGGCTGAGCGTGAAACAGGTGGAGGAAATGATCTACAAGCAGTCCGGCTTGCTCGGTCTCTCCGGCATCAGCGCCGACAGCCGGGCGCTGCTCGAGACACCTTCGAAAGCGGCCTGCGAGGCGATCGATGTCTTCACGTTTCGCATAGCGGGCGAAGTGGCGCGGCTCGCAGCCTCGTTGGGCGGTCTGGACACACTGGTCTTCACGGCCGGCATCGGCGAGAACCAGCCGGCAATCCGCCGCTCGGTCGTAGAGCGCCTGCGCTTCCTCGGACTTCAGCTCGACGGCGAAGCGAATGACCGCAACGAAGCCGTCATCTCGCGCGAGGAAAGCCGGGTGAAGATCCGCGTGATCGCAACCGACGAGGAACAGGTGATCGCCGACGACTGCCTGAGACTGCTTGGCTGAAAAGATCCGCCGCATCTGACACCAAAGCGTCATGAAACGCGCCTAGAGACGCTTCCACGAGAGCGGATGGAGATGCGGTCATGCTGAGGCAGACGGATGCGACAGGTGAAGCCATTGAAGCGGCACGCGACGAGGTACTGATCCTCTCGAATGCTCGGGTCGTGACACCAGATCATGTGCTGCACGGCTCGGTGGTGGTCAAGGACGGCAGGATCCTGGAGATACACGAAGGCGCGTCATACCACACCGCCGCACTCGATTTCGGCGGCGACTACCTCCTGCCCGGCCTCGTCGACATCCACACCGATCACTTCGAGAAGCATCTCTATCCGCGTGCCCATGTGCGCTGGGATTTCATGCGCGCGGCCCTCGCCCATGACGCCCAGATCATCGGCGGTGGCGTCACGACCGTCTTCGACAGCCTTTGCGTCGGCGCGACCACCGACAATCCCGAACGCGCCGAGATCCTGACACCGATGATCGAGGCGCTGGAACAGGCACAAGCCGCAGGCATGCTGCGCGCCGAACATCTTGTGCACCTGCGCTGCGAGCTGACGGATCCGGTGACCCCGCAATTGACGGCCGACAATATCGACCGGGACATCGTCCGCGTCATCTCGGTCATGGAGCACCTGCCCGGCATCCGCCAGAGCCGTGATATCGAGGCTTATGTCGCAAGAGCCTGCAAGTCGACGGGTGAAAGCCCGGAACTGGTTCGTGGAAAGATCAAGGTCCTGGTCGCGGAAAAGAGCCATATCGCCGCGACCACCCGGCCGGATATCGTCGCCCTTGCCCGCGCGCATTCCATGCCACTGATGAGCCACGACGACACCGACGTCGCGCATATCGAGGAAGGCATCACCGAGGGTGTGTCCATTTCGGAATTCCCCTGCTCGATGGAAGCAGCGCAAGCGGCAAGGGCAGCGGGGATGTCAATCGTTGCCGGTGCTCCGAACCTCGTGCGCGGCGGCTCCCAATCCGGAAACATCGCCGTGCGCGACCTCTTGGCAGCAAGGCTCGTCGATATCCTCGCCTCCGACTACGTCCCCCGCTCCATGCTCGATGCGGCCTTCATGATCTCCGCCGATCCGGGCCTCGACTACGATCTGCCAAGCGCTGTCGCCATGGTCACGCGCAGTCCGGCCCTTGCCGGGAACCTGCCGGATCGCGGCGCTATCGAGGCAGGCCTGAAAGCCGACCTGATCCGCGTCGGCCTGCAGGATGGTCACCCCTTCGTCAAATCGGCCTGGCGTTCGGGCCACCGCGTCGCCTGACGGAAGGCGCGCCCCGACGCTCACTCGTGCCAGGCGGAGCCCAGCACCCTCAGCCAGTTTTCCCGACAGATCTTGTCGAGCTCGGCCGGACCGTAGCCGCGCTCCGTCAGGGCCGTAACCAGTCGCTGGTTGCCGGCTGCGTCGCCGATGACGTTAGGGATCGTTGCACCGTCGAAATCCGAGCCGAGCGCAACACAATCTATCCCCATGCGGTCGACGAGATAGTCGACATGGCTGATCATCGTTGCAAGCGATGTGTCGGCATCGTCACGGCCATCGGGCCTGAGCATGGTGACGGCATAGTTCAAACCGACAAGGCCATGGCTTGCCTTGATCGCGTCCATCTGCCGGTCGGTCAGATTGCGGGCGACGGGTGTCAGCGCATGCACGTTGGAATGGCTGGCGATCAATGGCTGGTCGCTGAGACGCTCGACGTCCCAGAAACCTTTCTCTGTGATATGGGCAAGATCAATCAGGATACCCAGCCGGTTGCAGGCACGTATCAGATCTTCGCCGGCCCGTGTCAGACCCGCGCCTGTATCGGGCGAACTCGGATAGGCAAAGGGGACGCCGTGGCTGAAAATATTGTTGCGGCTCCACACCGGCCCGAGCGACCGAAGTCCGGCAGCGTAGAAAACCTCGAGCGTCTCCAGATCCGCATCGATCGCCTCGCAGCCTTCCATATGAAGTACAGCCGCGAACACGCCGTCCGCCATGGCTTGCCGGATCTCGGCCGTGCTCCGGCAGAGCCGCCAGCTGCCGTCTTGATCCAGACGGTGGGCAATCGCCGCCATCTGCAGCGCAATGTCGAGCGATGACGTCCGTTCGAGCGGCGGATCGAGCGGTGTCACATAGTGCCCGTTCGCATCCGGCTCACGCAGGCTGAAGTCATGCGGCGATGGGATATAGATTGCGCAAAGGCCACCGGCGAGCCCGCCACGTTTGGCGCGGGGGGCATCGATGTGGCCGGCGCTGGTCCCGTTGCGGAACTCGGCAACGGGATTGCGGCCCTCGTTTCGACTGCGCCAGAGGCGAAGGAGAACATCGTTGTGACCGTCGAATACGAGATTCATGAAGGCTGATCCAGAAATGACATCCGGGCAGTGGAACCGGACGGGGAGGAATGGAGGGACGTCAGAGCAAAACTTTCGGAATCGTTTGACGAAATCATGTCGCGCTTCAGGTCGCACGGCAACTTCTCGTGCAAGACGTCAAGACAGGGCTGGAACGCGCGTAAGCCAGTCGGTGGCAGCCTCATAGGCCGCAGCGACAGAGAGTACGGCAGCATCGCTCCTTGGCGGCCCGATCAGCTGGAACCCGTTGGGCAGGTCCTCGGCTGAGAAGCCGGCCGGCAATGCGGCCACCGGAAGCCCGGCCATGCTGGGGCCGATCACCACCTCCATCCAGCGATGATAGGTATCCATGTGCCTGCCGGCGATCTCGCGTGGCCAGGGAATTTCGGCGTCGAAGGGGAATACCTGCGCGGCCGGCGCGACGAGATAGTCGAAGCGCTCATAGACCTTCATGACAGCCTGATACCAGGCCGTCCGGACGGCCGAGGCCTCGTAGACATCAGCTGCCCTGATGCGCAGACCGGCTCGAACCTCATGGAGAATCTCCGGCTTGAGCGAGCCTCGCCTGCCAGGGTCTTCGTAATAGTCCCGCATGCTTCCGGCGGTGAAAAAGCTGCGCAAGGTCGTCCAGGCCCACCAGAGCCTTTCCATATCGAAATCGATTTTGACGGGCTCGACGGCGTAGCCGAGGCTTTCGAACACGGTAAGCGCCTTTTCGTTCAGCGCCAGCACACCAGGCTCGAAGGAAAGATGTCCGCCGAAATCGCCGAGCCAGCCGATCCGTCCGCCCTTTGCCGCACTGTCCCGGTCGAGGCGGAGCGGTCCGCTCTCGAATGACGCCGGATCACGCGGATCGAACCCGGACTGGACGTTGAGGAGTGTAACCACATCCTCGACAGAGCGCGCCATCGGCCCGAGCGTCGCAAGTTGGTTGAGAAAGGCGTCACGCCCGGGCAGCGCCGGAATGCGCCCGAAACTCGGCCGGAAGCCTATGACATTGTTGAAGGCCGCCGGATTGCGCAGCGATCCCATCATGTCGCTACCGTCCGCGATGGGCACGAGACGCGCCGCCAGCGCTGCCGCTGCCCCGCCGCTGGAACCGCCGGCCGATCGCCTCGTATCCCAGGGATTGCGCGTAACACCGAAAACCGGGTTGTAGGAATGGGAGCCGAAACCCCATTCCGGCGTGTTGGTCTTGCCAATGATGATGGCGCCGGCTGCACGGATGCGCGCAACCTGGATGTCGTCAAAATCGGGCACGTAGTCGTGGAAGAGCGGTGAGCCATAGGTACAGAGAATGCCTTTGGCCTCGCTCAAATCCTTGATCGCAATGGGTACGCCATGCAGCGCGCCACGAGCAGCGCCCTGCCTTCGCTCCACATCCTTGGCCCGGGCTTCGGCGAGCAGCACATCACGCGTTCGCAAGCTCACGAGAGCATTGATCCTGGGATTGAGCCGGTCGATTCTGTCGAGACAGGAGAGCATGACCTCTTCGACCGTCAGCCGTCCCTCGTCGAGGGTCTTGAGGAGGTCGGTCAGGCACAGGGAGATCGGATCGGACACGCATGGCTCCGTTAAAAGGGACGAGCAGATCGGGCAGTTCGAGACGATGGGCTTGCCAATGCGGCCGTGTCAAGCTTCGGGCCGAGCGCTCCATGCACCCCTGCCATGCAGATCGGAAAATCTTCCAGACCGGCCAAAATAAAAATGGTCAAACGACCAAATTAGAGGCAACATGCCCCAAAAGAAGGTGATGCGGGTCTCGTCGAACCGCATGACCGAAATACGGGAACATCGACGAAATCAGGCGAAAGCCGGCAGTTGTCCCTCAGGAGACAGCATTGTGGGCTCCGTCAAAAGGGAGAGATCAGCATGCCCGAAAGCTGGCACGCCACTTGCGTGATACCACCTGCGCCACCCCTGGAACGGCAGCCTTTTGCCGGGCCCTGGGGCGAACGAAGCCTATCGCGCACAATCCGAACGCCAGGGGGCACAGCTTGAGTTCCGCATCTGACAAGGCAGCCATCGAAATCCGCGGCGTCAGCCGCATCTACGGAACCGGACACGACAAGGTCACTGCACTCGACGGGATCTTCCTCGACATCAGGGAAAACGAGTTCTTCACGCTGCTCGGCCCGTCCGGTTGCGGAAAGACGACTCTTCTGCGCTTGATCGCCGGCTTCGATTTCCCCACGACGGGCGGAATCCTCCTCCACGGCGAGGATATCGCGCCCCTTCCCCCCTTCAAGCGGCCGGTCAACACCGTCTTCCAGTCCTACGCGCTTTTCCCGCACATGACGGTTGCCGACAATATCGGCTTCGGCCTGAAGATGCTCGGCAATCCCAAGGCCGAGGTCGAGGCGCGGGTCGCCGAGATGCTCGACCTCGTACACATGACCGAGATGCGCGACCGGCAGGTGAGCCAGATCTCCGGTGGCCAGCAGCAGCGTGTGGCGCTCGCCCGCGCATTGGCCCCGAAGCCGAAGGTCCTGTTGCTGGACGAACCCCTGTCGGCGCTGGATTACAAACTTCGGAAGGAAATGCAGATCGAATTGAAGCGGGTCCAGGCCGAGACCGGGATCACCTTCATTTTTGTCACCCATGACCAGGAAGAGGCGCTGACCATGTCGGACCGCATCGCGGTCATGTCGGCGGGCAGTCTGCGCCAGGTGGGTTCCCCCTGGGACATCTATGATCGTCCGGCCGAACGCTTCGTCGCCGACTTTATCGGCGAGTCGAATTTCCTAGAGGTCGAGGTTGCCTCGGTCACAGGCGACCGGGCAAGCGTTCGTCTGCGCTCCGGACGAGAAATCCCCGCGACTTTTCCCGAAGGCACCACGCCGAAAGACAAGGTGACCATCGTCATCCGGCCGGAGCACGCTGAAATCGTTGATCCGACGGATGAGGCCACATTGAAAGGCGTCATCGAAAACGTCGTCTATCTGGGAACGGACACGAACATCACTGTGCAGCTCGAAGGCGGATCGCTCTTCACCGTCCGCCAGCAGAACAGTCGAAGTGGCAGTTGCGGCCGGACCGAAGGCCAATCCGTCGGTATCCTGGTCAGCGACGATGTCGCGCAGATCCTGAAGGATTGAGCATGAGCGCGATGAAAACGGCCCCCGAAAGCGCCAGATCACGCGACGTCAAGAACCGCTGGTTGCTGAGCCTTCCCGCGCTTGCGATCATCTTCGTCGCAGCCCTTGGTCCGCTCCTCGTGATGGTCCTCTACTCCTTCCTGGAGAAGGGTGATTATGGGGATGTCAAATTCGGCATTTTTTCGCTCGAAGGCTGGACCTCGGTCTTCATGCAACGCGACATTTTCGACGACACGTGGGGCATTGCCGACGCGCATCTGGCGATCTTCTGGCGCTCGATCAAGCTGTCGCTCTACACGACGATCCTCACCCTGATCCTCGGCTTCCCCACCGCCTATTTCATTGCGACACGGCCGGCCCGCACGCGCGAGGTCTGGGTCTTCCTGATCACCATTCCCTTCTGGACAAACCTCCTGATCCGCACCTTTGCCATGCAGCAGGTGATCCGCAACGAAGGCATTCTCAACAATCTGCTGATCTGGCTCGGCATCATCGATACGCCGCTGCAGATCATCTATACCGATACCGCCACCCTTCTCGGGATGACCTATGTCTATCTGCCGCTGATGGTGCTGCCGCTCTATGCCTCGATCGAAAAGCTCGATTTCCGGCTGGTCGAGGCCGGATACGACCTCTATGCCAACCGCCTGCAGGTGCTCAGGCGGATCGTCATTCCTCTGGTAAAGCCTGGCCTGATCGCCGGCTCCATCCTGGTGTTCATTCCGTCGCTTGGCGCTTACGTTATCCCGCGCGTTCTCGGCGGCGGCAAGAATCTGATGCTCGGCAACCTGATCGAACTGCAGTTCGGTGCCGGTCGCAATTGGCCCCTGGGGGCTGCCATGTCGATCACGCTGATGGCGCTCGTCATGATTGCCCTGCTCTTCTATGTCCGCAACGCGGCAAGGTCGGGGGTGCGTCATGGCTGAACGTCGTTTCGACATCCGCTCCCAGCCCGGCTTCGGCATGATTGCGCTCTTCACCTTCTTCGCGCTCTACCTGCCGATCGCCACGCTCGTCGCCTATGCGTTCAACGCGAATGACTCGCTGTCGACATGGGGAGGCTTCTCTCTGCGCTGGTTCGCATCGGCCCTGGACAACGACGCCGTGCAGGCTGCCGCCATGCGTTCGATCATCATCGCGCTCTGGGCGGCAGCGCTTGCAACTGTCGCTGCCACCATGGCGGCCCTTGCAACCACGCGCACCGAGCCCTATCGGGGACTGACCGCCAAATATGCCGTCATCAACCAGCCCCTGATGATCCCGGAAATCGTTACCGCGGTCGCGCTTCTGATCGTGTTTTCGCGCATCAAGGTCTGGACCGGTTACTCCGGTCTTGGCTATCTGATTCTGGCGCATACGGCCTTCTGCATCCCCTTCGCCTATCTGCCCATCCGGGCGCGACTGGAAAGCATGGACCTGACGCTGGAGCGCGCGGCCGCCGACCTTTACGCCACGCCGTGGCAGGCCTTCCGCTTCGTGACACTTCCGCTTCTGCGGCCTGCCATCATTGCGGGCTTCATGCTCGCCTTCGTCATTTCGCTGGATGACGTCGTCATCACCGAATTCGTCAAATCCGGCGGGCAGGACACGCTGCCGACCTACATGCTCGGCCAGATCAGGCGCGAAACGACCCCGGAGATCAATGCCATCGCCACGATCTTCCTTGCGGCCTCCACCGTCCTGATCGTGATCTTCTTCTTTATCAACCGCCGCAAGCCACAAGCATAACGACAACCAAAAAGAGAGGAACGGAGAATGACTATGAAATGGACGACGACCACGGCCATAGCCGCCATCTCGGTGCTGAGTTTCGCAGGTGCGGCTTCTGCCGCCGGCGAGCTGAACATCTACAACTGGGGCGACTATACCAGCCCGGAACTGATCAAGAAGTTCGAGGAAAAGTTCGACGTCAAGGTGACGATCACCGACTATGACTCGAACGACACGGCCCTGTCCAAGGTTCGCGCCGGCGGCCACGGCTTCGACATCGTCGTGCCCTCGGCCAATTACATTCCCATCTGGGTGAAGGAAGGGCTTCTGCTCGAAGCCCGGCCGGACCAGATGGAAAACTTCAAGAATGTCGATCCGCGCTGGGTCGACGTACACTGGGATCCGGGCCGCCACTATTCCGTTCCGTGGCAGTGGGGCGTGACCGGCATCGGCGTCAACACCAAGTTCTATAGTGGCGACATCAACACCTCGGCCATCTTCCTCGATCCGCCGGAAGAGCTGGTCGGCAAGCTGAACGTCGCACCTGAAATGAACGACGTTCTCTTCGCCACGATCAAGTATTTCGGCGGCGACTGGTGCACGACGGACAAGGACGTGCTGCTCAAGGTGCGTGACAAGCTGGTTGAAGCCAAGGGCAAGTGGCTGGCCATGGACTACAGCGTCACCGACAAGCTGCCCACGGGCGACTATGCCGGCGTCTACTACTGGAACGGCGCAATCATGCGGTCACGCCTGCAGAATGCGGACGTCAAGTTCGGCTATCCGAAGGAAGGCTATCCGGTCTTCATGGACAGCGTCGCCATCCTCAAGGACGCCAAGAACGTCGACAACGCCAAGGCCTTCATGAACTTCATCATGGACCCGGAAAACGCGGCGATGATCTCGAATTTTGCAAAATACGCAAACGGCATCACCGGTTCGGAAGCGTTCATGCTGCCGGAAATGAAGGATGCACCGGAGCTGGTCATACCGGCGGAATTCGAAAGTGCCGGAGAATTCTTGCAGAGCTGCGAACCCGAAGTACTGCAGCTCTACACCAGGATCTGGACCGAAGTTCAGAAGTAACCTCGATCCGACAATCGAATTGACACGAACGGGAGGGCCGATGGCCCTCCCGCAGCTGGAGCATACCCGGATGACGACCCAGTTTGCCGAAACCTATGGTTTTGAGAGAAGTGCCGTGACGCTCGCCACATGGCGCACGGCCCCTTTCAGCCGCTTCAGCTTCGGCCATGCCGGAGAAGTCGTTCCGAGCGCCATGATCGAGGCAACCGCCGAGACCACCGAAGGCGCGCCGGTCACGTCCGGCTTGCTGCATAAAAAGCTTGGCGAAGGTCTGGCCGGACAGCAGGATGTCGGTGCCTATCTCGGTTATGCCCATACCGACGCTTTCGTCCTGATGAAGGCGGGTCGCATCGTCGCAGAACACTATGCGCCGCATGCCGGCATCGACCAGCGCCATCTCGTCTTTTCGATCAGCAAGTCACTGACGGCCCTTGTCATTGCGACACTCGAAGCCGACGGGCTGATGGACCCGCAGGCCGAGGTCACAAGCCTGCTGCCCGAGGCCGCCGGCTCCGCCTATGGTGACTGCAAGATCCGCGACGTGCTCGACATGCGCGTCAGCCTGGCCTTCGACGAAGCCTATCTCAACACCGATGGCGCCTATGCCCGCTATCGCCGCGCAACGCTCTGGAACCCGGCCGATCCATCCCGGCCGGATGAAACCTTGCTGGCCTTCCTGCTGACGCTGAAAAAGGACGCTCATGCCCATGGCGGCGCGCATTTCTATGCCTCGCCCAATTCCGACCTGCTCGGGATCCTGATCGAGCGCGCAACCGGCGAGCGTTACGTCGACGTCCTGTCGAAGCGCCTGTGGAAGCCGCTCGGCGCGAAGAACCACGGCAGCGTAACCGTCGATGCCGAAGGCACCGCACGGGCCGCCGGTGGCATTTCGGTCACCGCTCGCGACCTCGCCCGCGTCGGCGAGATGCTGCGGAATGGCGGCATGGTCGACGGCCGGCGCATCATCCCCGAAACCTGGCTCACCGACATGCTCACCGCCGGGGACCACGAGGCCTGGGTGGATGGTGAACCGAACTTCTTCCCGAATGGTCGCTACCGCAGCCAGTGGTACCAGTCCGGCGAGACCGACGGAGCCTTCTGCGCGATCGGCATCCATGGCCAATGGCTCTATGTCGACCCCTCCCATGAGACCGTGATCGTCAAGCTCTCCTCGCAACCCAATCCGCTCGACGACGAACTGAAACACGACAATTTCGCCTTCTTCCGCGCGCTTTCTGCGCTGGATCTCTGACGAAGGCCCTAATGGAAATGCCCATGGCCCAGACCGCTGAACTGATCATCACCAATGCCCGCGTCCTCACCATGGACCCGGATCGCCCGACGGCCGAAGCCGTGGCTGTGGCCGGCAACCGCATTCTTGCGGTCGGGACAGCGTCGGAAGTCGAAGCCCTGGCTAGCTCCGCCACCCACAGGCTTGACGCGCAAGGCGCCACTGTCATGCCGGGCTTCAACGAAGCCCATATGCATATTTTCCCAGGCTCCGTCTCGCTCAGACAATTGAACCTGCATGGCATCCAGGGCTTCGAGGCGCTGAAATCCGCGATCCTCGCCTATGCGGAGAAGAACCCGCAGGAGCCGCTTCTGATGGGATTTTCCGCAGATTACTCGATCATCTCGTTGACCGAGCCCTGCACCCGCCACCACCTCGACGCCATCCTCCCCGACCGCCCCTTCATGATGTTCGCGCCCGACCATCACACCGCCTGGGCCAACACGGCCGCACTGAAGAAGGCCGGCATACTGGAGGGCAAGGATGTCGGTGTCGGCAACGAGATCGTCATGGGCGCGGATGGCCTGGCAAACGGCGAATTGCGGGAGGGCAATGCCTTCGGCCCGGTCTCGGCGCTCGCTTCCACCGGCGGCCGCGAAGAACTCGGCATGGTAACCGGCATGGACCCCGAGAATGTCACGCCGGAGCAGTTCGCGCTCGACCGCGCGATCCTGAAAGCCGGCCTCGACTACTGCGCCTCCTGGGGCGTCACTTCGATCCAGAATTTCGACGGCAATCACTATCAGCTGCGCCTGATGCGCGATCTGGAACTGGCCGGCGAACTTTCCTGCCGCATCCGTATCCCCTATCACATGAAGAATTTCATGGCACTTGAGGACCTCGACAAGGCCGCAAGCTGGAAGGCGGAATTTTCAACCGACATGCTCCGCGGCGATTTCGTCAAGGTCTTCATGGACGGCGTCATCGACAGCCAGACCGCCTACATGCTCGACGGCTATGGCGACCGTCCCGGCTACACCTATGAGCCGCTGTTTACGCCGGAAGCCTTCAACGCGATTGCGACCAAAGCCGACGCGCTCGGCCTGCAGGTGGCCGTCCATGCCATCGGCAGCGCCGCGATCCGCCAGACGCTCGACGGCTACGAAGCCGCCGTGAAGGCGAACGGCCCGAAGGACAATCGCCACCGCATCGAGCATATCGAGGTAATCCACCCCGACGATATCTCCCGCTTCGCCAGCCTCGGGGTCGTCGCGTCCATGCAACCCGTGCATTATCCCGGCGGCACCTGTTTCCCGGCCGAGCCGACGATCGACAAGATCGGCGAGGATCGCTGGGAATATGCCTATGCCTGGCGCACGATGAAGAATGCCGGTGCAACGGTCGTCTTCGCCTCGGACTGGCCCGTCTCCCCGGTCTCACCCTTCCAGTGCATTCAGGACGCCATGACCCGCAAGCCATGGAAGGACGGCCTCCCCGACGAACGCTTCACCCTGCAGGAATCGCTGGAGGCCTATACGGCGATCGGGGCCTGGGTCGAGTTCATGGAAGATCGCAAGGGTCGCCTGAAACCAGGTTTCCTCGCCGATATCGTCATTCTCAACACCGATATCGAAGCCGTGGCACCGGATGCGATCATGGATACGGTGCGCGCCGCCGTCACCATCTGCGACGGCAAGATCACCTATCAGGCGCAACAGCAGGCCTGAGCGCAACATGACCGAAAGGACACCGATGACCGCGATTGCCGACATGGTCATCCTCAACGGCCGGGTCCGCACCATGGACGACAGCCAGGAGGTCGCCGAAGCCGTGGCAGTCTCCGGCAACCGCATCCTGGCTGTTGGCAGCAATGCCGAGATCTCTTCGCTGGCCGGTCCTTCGACGCGCCATATCGACGCCCGAGGCGGCACGGTCATGCCCGGCTTCAACGAAGCGCATATGCACATTTTCGGCGGCTCGGTGGCGTTGGGTGAGCTCTCGCTCTTCGGCGTCAAAGGGTTCGATGCGCTGTCTCAAGCTGTGACCGCCTATGCCGCCGCCAATCCGCATCTGCCTTTGCTTGTCGGCCAATCGACCGACTACACCATCCTCTCCGAAGAAGAGCGCGTCACCCGCCATCATCTCGACCGCATCATCTCCGACCGTCCGCTGCTGCTGGTCGCGCCGGACCGCCACACTGGTTGGGCAAACACCATTGCCTTGCACATGGCCGGTATCCTTGAAGGACGCGATGTCGGCGTCGGCAACGAGATCGTCATGGGCGAAGACGGACTGGCAAACGGCGAACTGCGTGAAACCAATGCCATGCGACCCGTCGCGTCGATGAGCGTGACGGGTGGCCGCGAGGGGTTGGGCGTCGGCACGGGCGGAGAGCCGGAAGCGGTGACGGCGGCAGAACGCGCGCGCGACATCGCAATCCTGAAGAATGGGCTTTCCTACTGCGCCTCGCTCGGCATCACCTCGTTCCAGAACATGGACGGCAATCTCTACCAGCTGGAAATGCTGGAGGAGATCGACAAGACCGACGGCCTGCCGGTGCGCGTGCGCATGCCCTTTCACATGAAGAATTTCATGCCGCTCTCCGACCTCACCGACAAGGCGGTTGCCTGGCGAGCGCGCTTCGACAGCGACAAGCTGCGCTGCAACTTCGTGAAGCTGTTCATGGACGGCGTGACGGAAGGCGAGACTGCCGCCTTTGTCGACGACTATGCGCACAAGCCAGGCTGGAAAGGCGAACCGCTCTTCTCCGCCGAACATTTCGGCCAGGTGGCCGTTGAGGCGAACCGCCTCGGCCTGCCCATTGCGGTTCACGCCATCGGGGACGGAGCTGTGCGTTTGGTCCTCGATGGCTATCAGGCCTCGATTGACGCCAATGGCCCACGCGACAACCGCAACCGTATCGAACATATCGAGGTCGTTCATCCCGACGATATCGCGCGCTTTGCGACGACCGGCACCGTCGCCTCGATGCAGCCGACCCATCCTCCCGGATCCGCCGGCCTACCGCTCGAACCCTATCTCACCTTTATCGGTCGCGGACGTTGGCCTTATGCTTTCGCCTGGAAGACACTGGTCGATGCTGGCGCGAAAATCGTCTTCGCCACGGATTGGCCCGTCTCGCCGCTACCACCGCTTCATTGCATCCGCGATGCGATGACACGCAGACTTTGGGACGACGACATGCCGGACCACCGACTGAGCCTTGACCAAACACTCGCCGCCTACACGAAGACGAGCGCCTGGGTCGAGTTCATGGAAGACCGGAAGGGCATGCTGAAGCCGGGATATTACGCGGATATCGTCGTCTTGACCGGTGATATCGCAACCGTGGCCAGCGAGGAGATTGCAAACCTCAAGGTGGCTCTGACGATCTGCGATGGCAGGATCACACACAAGACACAGTCGGCATGATGGGCGAAACAAAACCGAAAACACGGACAAAAACTGCCTTAACCGGCGCCACGCGCAAGGGCGTCGAAACGCGCAACAGGATCATCAAGGGTGCGCGCGAGGCTCTGGAACAGGGTGGAATGGAAGCGCTCACCACACGCCGCATCGCCGCCTCGGCCGGGGTGAAGCTCGCAACGCTCCACTACTACTTCGACAGCAAGGAAAGCCTCTTGCTCGCTGTGCTCGAAGATCTGATCGCGGACATGGAGGTCACCTATCGCCAGGACGTCGCACTGCCCGAAGCGCCCGAGGACCGCGTTGAGGCTCTGATCCGCGCCAGCTGGCGCTATATCCAGCGCACCCGCAACAAGCAGATCTCCCAGACGGAACTGACCCTCTACGCGCTGCGCACCAAGGGCTCGGAATGGCTCGCAGCCCGCCAGTACAACGCCTATATCGACTTCTACGGGCACCTCGTCTTCGTCGATGACCGGGATGAGGACCTGCGCCGGATCGGCAGAGCCGTCGCCCGCCAGATGCTGATCGGCATCGACGGCATCATTCTGCAAAGTTACGCATTGCAGGACCTCTCTGCCTCGAACGATGACATCGAGGCCCTGATCACGGCGATGCGCGGCTACCTCCGCCGTCTGTTGGTCGAACGCGACAAGGCGCGCTAGCCGAGCTGCCAGAGCTGCCTGGCATTGCCGGAGAAAAGCCTGTTCTTCTCTTCCACCGTGCAGCCGTGCAACAGCGCTTGCGTCGTCGCGACCCAGGTTGAAAGCCCGCCGCCAAGCGTGCAGACCGGCCAGTCCGAACCCCAGATCGCCCGGCCGAAACCAAAGGCGCTGATCGTGTGCTCGAAATACGGCTTGAGGTCTTCGAGTGTCCAGTTGTCGAGATCGCCATAGGCCGGGATACCGGAAATCTTCACCAGAACATTGTCCCGTTTCGCAATCTCCGTGATCCCCGTCTTCCAGACATCGTAACCATGGCCCTTGATGTCGGGCACGCCGCAGTGGTCGAGAACGAAGGTGACATCAGGAGCAAGATCGATCAGCGCGTTTGCCTTGTCGATCTGGTGCGGCAGCATGCAAAGGTCGAAGGTGAGGCTCGTCCCGGAAAGCCGCTTGATGTTCTCCCGGAACAGCGCCCCCTCCGAGACATCGTCGGGCACCACATGCAGCACGCGGCGAAAACCCTTGACGAAGGGATTGGCCTGCTGCGTCTCAAGATAGGAAGCAAAGCCCGGGTCTTCCGGCCGACAGGATGCAATCACGCCACGCAGCAAACTGCCCGGCTCACGCGACAGGTCCTCGACCATCCTGGTTTCGGCTGGAATATCATCGGGCCTGACATCCACTTCCATGTGCAGCACTGAGGAAATCCCGAGCCGCGCTGCTTCGCTGATGTAGCGTTCATAGGTGAAATCGGCATCCAGCGGCGGCACGTCCTGCAACCAGGGATAGGACAGGCGATCACGGTAGATGAGATGTAGATGGGTATCGATGATCATGTCTGGCCCCTCCGAAGGCCGTTTCAGCGGATCCGTCAATCCGGCAAGGCATCACTGACGATACCTGCCCCGGCAAGATCGGACAGACGTTTTGCCGTCTCGCAAAGGCTGAGAATGGTGGTGTCGATGTCAGCGGCACCCGGCGTGTTGATCAGCGTGATATAGGGAACCGTCAGTGCAGCAATCGCAGTGCCGTCGGCGCTGACGATCGGCGCAGAAAGGTTGATGACACCCGCCGTCTGGGCGCTCGGCATCATCTCGTAGCCGCGCTGGCGGATCTGCTCCAGCCGCGCCTCGAAGGTTTCCGTCATCCGTCCCTCCGGTCCGCCGCTTCCGACATGTTCGGCAACCATCATCGCCCGCAGCTCCGGACTGCGGAAGGCGAGCAGCACGTGGCCGGATCCGGTATCGAACAGCCCCATACGCGAACCGACACGGATCGAGATACCCCAGTAACCTGGGGCCTCCTGCTGGGCAATGACAACGGGATGGCCCCGGTCATAGACCACGATATGGTTTGCCTGCTGGGTTGTTTCTCCAAGCTTGCGCATCAGGGGCGTGGCGAAGGAGGCAAGCCGCCGCGTCGGCGCATGCATCTGCGCTAGGCCGAAGAGCTTGAGCGTCAACAAGTAGCGGTCGCCCTCCAGCCGCGCGACGTAGCCGCGCCGCACCAAGCGGTCGAGCATGCGGTAGAATTCATTCGGGCTGCGCTCGAGCCGCTTGGCAATTTCCGCCTGGCTCAATCCCCCATCGACGCCCGCGAGCAGCTCGAGAATGTCGAGCCCCTTGTCCAGTGCCGGCGCTCGGTAGCGATCCCGATCCAGGTCATTCACGCATTTCTCTCCTTGAAGTCTGGCGACTGGCCTTGACGTTCATGAATAAATGTTTTGCATATGAATGATGCTCGCATCGAGAGATCGAATATGCAAGGGGTCGTTTGACGCGGGAGGGAAGACAGTGGATCGGCTGGAGGAGCCAAGAGGATGAACCTACCCCTTGATAACAAGCATGTGCTGGTGACAGCAGCCGGCCAGGGCATCGGGCGCGCGAGCGCGCTCGCCTTCGCGCGCGCCGGAGCAACAGTGGTCGCGACCGATATCAACATGGATGCGTTGGCAAGCCTCGCCGGTGAAACCGGTATCACGACGCACCGGCTTGACGTCCTGGATGACGATGGGGTCAAGGCTCTCGTCTCGCAAAGCGGTCCCTTCGACATACTGTTCAACTGCGCCGGCGTGGTCCACGGCGGGACTGTGCTAGACATGGCCGACAAGGATCTCGACTTCGCCATCGACCTCAACGTCCGTGCCATGATCCGCACCATCAGGGCAGTGCTGCCAGCCATGCTCGAACGTGGCGATGGATCGATCATCAACATGTCTTCGGTGGCGAGTTCGATCAAGGGTGTGCCGAACCGCTTCGCCTACACCGTCACCAAGGCCGCCGTCATCGGCTTGACCAAGTCGGTCGCCGCCGACTACGTGACGCAAGGCATTCGCTGCAACGCCATCTGCCCGGGCACCGTCGAAAGCCCGTCGCTTCAGGACCGCATGCGCGCCCAAGGCGATTATGACGCCGCCCGTGCCGCCTTCATCGCCCGCCAGCCCATGGGGCGGCTTGGCACCCCGGAAGAAATCGCCGACCTCGCCGTCTACATCGCCGGCGCCACCTATACCTCCGGTCAGGCCTTCGCCATCGACGGCGGCTGGACCATCTGAACAATGCCAGGAAAAGTGTGAAGCGGTTTTCCGCCCGGTATTGCGAACAAAAGACACTGAGCGGCTGGGCCGCGACTTTCGGAAAGGAAAAAGACCATGAAACTCATGCGCGTCGGCCCGCTTGGCCAGGAAAAGCCGGCCATCCTCGACAAGGAAGGCAAGATCCGTGACCTCTCCGCCCATGTCGCCGATATCGGCGGTCATACCATCTCACCGGAAGGCCTGGCAAAGATCGCCGCGATCGATCCGGCTTCCCTGCCGGAAATTGCCGCCGACCGCATCGGCGCCTGTGTCGCCGGCACCGGCAAGTTCATCTGCATCGGGCTGAACTATTCCGACCACGCGGCAGAAACCGGCGCTGCCGTGCCGCCGGAGCCGGTCATCTTCATGAAGGCGACCTCGGCCATTTGCGGTCCGGATGACGACGTGCTGATCCCGCGCGGCTCGGAAAAGACCGACTGGGAAGTCGAACTCGGCGTCGTCATCGGCAAGACGGCAAAATATGTCTCGGAAGCCGATGCCATGGATTACGTCGCCGGCTATTGCGTCTCCCACGACGTTTCCGAACGGGCTTTCCAGACCGAGCGCGCCGGACAGTGGACCAAGGGCAAGTCCTGCGACACCTTCGGCCCGATCGGCCCCTGGCTCGTCACCAAGGACGAAATTTCCGATCCGCAGAACCTCAAGATGTGGCTCTCGGTCAATGGCAAGATGATGCAGGACGGCTCGTCGAAGACCATGGTCTACGGCGTCGCCCACCTCGTCTCCTACCTCAGCCAGTTCATGAGCCTGCATCCCGGCGACGTCATCTCCACCGGCACCCCTCCGGGCGTCGGCCTCGGCATGAAGCCGCCGCAGTTCCTCAAGGCCGGCGACGTGGTCGAACTCGGCATCGAGGGGCTCGGCACGCAGAAGCAGACGTTCAAGGCGGATGTCTGAACCCCGAACGTGATCACCGGACCCCGCCCATTTGGCGGGGTCTTGCGTTTCTGGGCCGAACACAGAAAAAGCCGGGCGTCACCACCCGGCTTCTGTTGCGGTCCTGACTTGCCACACACCTGAGCGCGGATCAGAATCTGTAGTTCACGCCCACCCGGATCAGATGGCTCGACGGGTCCGACTCGTAGCTGTCCAACGGGCTGACCGTGCCCAGAGGCGACGTACGCTTGGCATAATCGGTGTAGAGATACTCGGCCTTGAAGCTCAGCGCGTCGGTCATCGCATATTCCGCACCAACGCCGGCGACATAACCGAAATATGTCTGCTGGTCTTCGCCCTCGATCGCACCGACGATCGGGTCGACGCCACCATTGCCCTCGGCGACGGCAAGACCGCCCGTCACGTAGAACAGCGTCCGGTCCATGGCGACGCCGACGCGCGCACGCGCGGTGCCCTGCCAGCCAAGCTCGTAGCGGCACGTCTGCGACGGGAAACCCGCACATGCCTTGTCACCTTGGACCTTGGCCCAGGAAACATCCGCTTCGACGCCGTAGACCATGTTGCCGCTCTGGACGTTGTAGCCTGCGGTCACGCCGACAAGGCCGCCGCGCAACGGGGTCTCGGAAAAGAGCGTGCCGGATCCGGTCTGTGTTTCCACTTCGCCGACCGCGCCGCCACCGACGACGCCAACATAGCCGCCGCTCCAGTCGTGAATGATATCGGCAACCGCACCTTGTGGCGGGAGCGGCCGGGGCGCATCAACCGAACCGAGATCGGCGGATGTCGCAGTCGTGGCAATTAAGCCGACGGAAAGACTAGCAAAAATGAATTTGGTGCTCACGAAAACTCCTGCGGTCACACTCGCCACCAGTTAAGCGACACATGGTTAACGCCCGGTTTCGTCAGCAACCTTTGCAAGAAAAAAAGCCGGGCACTACCACCCGGCTTTAAAGAGCAGAACTGATCCGAAGCTTACTTGATCAACGGCAGGATGCTGTCGATCGACTTTTTCGCGTCGCCGTAGAACATCCGCGTATTCTCCTTGTAGAACAGTGGGTTCTCAATGCCGGAGTAGCCGGTGCCCTGGCCGCGCTTGGAAACGAAGACCTGCTTGGCCTTCCAGACTTCCAGGACCGGCATGCCGGCGATGGGTGAGTTTGGATCTTCCTGGGCAGCCGGATTGACGATGTCGTTCGAGCCGATGACGATCGCGACATCCGTCTCGGGGAAGTCCTCGTTGATTTCGTCCATTTCCAGAACGATGTCGTAGGGCACCTTCGCTTCCGCAAGCAGCACGTTCATGTGACCCGGCAGACGACCCGCGACCGGATGGATCGCAAAGCGCACGGTCTTGCCGGAGGCCCGCAGCTTGCGGGTCAGTTCCGACACCGACTGCTGCGCCTGCGCCACCGCCATGCCGTAGCCCGGGATAATGATCACCGAGTCCGCGTCGTTGAGTGCATTGGCGACACCATCGCCATCGATCGCGATCTGCTCGCCCGTCACCTCCATCTGCGGTCCCGTCGTGCCGCCGAAGCCGCCGAGAATGACCGAGATGAAACTGCGGTTCATCGCCTTGCACATGATGTAGGAAAGGATCGCACCCGACGAACCCACCAGCGCGCCGACAACAATCAGAAGGTCGTTCGACAGCGAAAAGCCGATGGCCGCCGCCGCCCAGCCGGAATAGCTGTTGAGCATGGAAACGACGACCGGCATGTCGGCGCCGCCGATACCCATGATCAGATGGTAGCCGATGAAGAGCGCCAGAAGCGTCATCAGGATCAGCGTCCAGCTGCCGGCGCCATTAAAGTAGAGCACCAGCAGGATCAGGGAGCCGAGGGCGGCACCGGCATTCAGCATATGACCGCCCGGCAGCTTCTTCGCCTTGCCGTCGACCTTGCCGGCGAGCTTGCCATAGGCGACGACCGATCCGGTGAAGGTGACCGCACCGATGAAGACGCCGAGGAAAACCTCGATCTTGAGGACGGCGATTTCAGGCCCCGTCTTCTCGGCGATTTTCAAGGCGAACCCGGTGAAGTCCTTGAAAAGCTCGGTGTGCCCGGCCTGCATGGCACAGGCAACCGCATTGACGGCGGGATCGCAAAACGCGATGCCGGCTTCGGTGAGCGCACTGGCGATGCGCCACATCTCGATCTCGGCATTGAAGCCGATGAAGACGGCGGCCAGACCGACCAGAGAGTGCATGGCAGCGACGAGCTGCGGCATTTCGGTCATCTGGACCCGCTGGGCGACGACCCATCCGATCCCGCCGCCAATGGCGATCATGAGGACAGAGATGAACCAGTTGCCGGCACCGGGACCGAGAAGGGTCGCAACGACCGCGAGCCCCATGCCGACGATGCCGTACCAGACGGCGCGCTTGGCGCTTTCCTGACCCGAGAGCCCGCCGAGCGACAGGATGAAGAGAACGGCTGCGACGACATAGGCCGCTGTGGTGAATCCATATTCCATGTGTGTGTCCCCTCCCCTAACTCAAGACTTCTGGAACATGGCGAGCATGCGCCGCGTCACCATGAAGCCACCGAAGATGTTGATGCCGGCCATCAGGATCGACAGCGCCGCGAGGATGATCACCAGGAGGTTCCCCGATCCGATCTGCATGAGGGCGCCGAGGATGATGATCGAGGAAATGGCATTGGTGATCGCCATGAGCGGCGTGTGGAGCGAATGGCTGACATTCCAGATGACCTGGAATCCGACGAAACAGGCGAGCACGAAGACGATGAAATGGCTCATGAAGCTGGCAGGTGCAAAAAGACCGGCAAGCAGGATCAGCGCGCCACCGCCGGCGAGCATCGCCACCTGGTTGCGGGTCTGCATTTTGAAGGCGGCACTTTCCAGCGCCCGCTTCTCGTCAGGCGTGAGTTCCTTCACCTTTTCCTTCGGCTTGGCAGCTGCGATCGCCTGGATCTTCGGTGGCGGCGGCGGGTAAGTAATTCCACCATCCTTGGTGACGGTCGCCCCACGGATGACGTCGTCTTCCATATTGTGGACCGGCACACCGTCCTTGCCGGGCGTCAGATCCGTCATCATGTGGCGAATATTGGTCGAATAGAGCGTAGATGCCTGTGCGGCCATGCGGCTTGGGAAGTCGGTATAACCGACGATGGTCACGCCATTGTCGGAGACGATTTTCTGGTCGGCAACGGTGAGGTCGCAGTTGCCGCCGCGCTCGGCGGCAAGGTCGATGACAACGGAGCCCGGCTTCATCGCGGCAACCATATCTGCGAGCCAGAGCTTCGGCGCATCACGACCGGGGATCAGCGCCGTGGTGATGACGATATCGATTTCGGGCGCCAGTTCGCGGAACTTTGCGAGCTGCTTTTCCCGGAACTCCGGCGAGGACGGAGCGGCATACCCTCCCGTTGCGGCCCCATCCTGGGCAGCTTCGAATTCGAGATAGACGAACTGCGCCCCCATGCTCTCGATCTGCTCGGCGACTTCAGGACGAACGTCGAAGGCATAGGTGATGGCACCGAGCGAGGTTGCCGTCCCGATGGCGGCAAGACCGGCAACGCCCGCACCGATCACCAGAACCTTGGCCGGCGGCACCTTGCCAGCAGCCGTCACCTGGCCGGTGAAGAAGCGGCCGAAATTGTTGCCCGCCTCGATCACGGCGCGGTAGCCGGCGATGTTTGCCATCGACGAAAGCGCGTCCATCTTCTGGGCGCGCGAAATGCGCGGCACCATGTCCATGGCGACGACGGTCGCACCCTTGTCCTTGGCCTGCTCGAGCAGAGCCGAATTCTGGGCCGGATAGAAAAAGGAAATCAGCGTCTTGTCGGGACTGAGGCGATCGACCTCCGAAGTCTCGGGCGGGCGCACCTTGGCAATGATGTCGGCCGTTTCAAACAGGGCAGCGGCTGTCTCCACCACGGTCACGCCGGCGGTACGATAGGTATCGTCCGAAAAGCCCGCCGCCTTTCCGGCGCCGCTCTCGATCACACAATCATAGCCGAGTTTCTGCAACTGGACGGCGCTATCAGGCGTCATCGCGACGCGGGCCTCGCCGGCATAAATTTCCCTTGGCGATCCGATCTTCAATCCCATCTCCCCAACTCCGTTTGAACGGGTTCAACCACTGTCCCTCGTCTAAAGCCGAAGGACGCTCCGGTCGCGGACACGAACAGAAGTAAGGCCCCCTGTCTAGTCCAGCAGGCGAAGCATATGACGGTTTTCGATCAGGAGGCGACGGCTTTAAACGATTTTTGTTGCGATGCACACGAACGGCTCGGGCGGCAACCATGGAACAATTCGATCTGCTTCCTGTTGTCTGAGGGAACAACGCAAGGAGACACACATGCTGCAATGGATCCTCATTCTTCTTCTCATCGCCGCAGTCGCGAGCCTTCTCGGCTTTCGCGGTGTGGCCGGCGCGTCCGCCGGCATTGCGAAGATCCTGATTTTCATTGTCCTGATCGTCATGATCATCGCGCTGTTTACGGGCGTGATCATCGTCGCGTGACGCCGATTTCATCGACAGCAGGAAGCCCGCAACGCCAACCGCGTCGCGGGCTTTTGAATATTGAAAGGCGCTGTTTCAGATAAAGGGTCTGACGCGAGCTTCCTCGGGCTTCCATTTGGCGAGATCCTGAAGCCCCGCCGGATCCAGCACGTCACAACCACGATCGCGCCACCGGATAAGTCCCCGATCCGCAAGTTTCTTCAGCGTTTTGTTGGTGTGCACGATGGACAGGCCGAGCGTATCGGCAAAGTGCATCTGGGTCACCGGAACATGCCGGTGATTGTCCCCGAGTATGCCGGCGCTCATCCCTCGGTCAAACAGGAAAGCCAGCAGATAGGATGCTCGTTCCAGTGCCGAACGACGGCCGATACTGAGCAGGTGTTCGTCGAGAATGGATTCTTCACGCGCTGCAAGCCACGTCAGATCGAAGCTGAGCCCGGGATGAAGCTCGAACAGGGAAAACAGCCGGCTTCGTTCGAAGACGCAGAGCGTCATCGGCGTCAAAGCCTCCACCGAATGCTGCATCTCCGCCATGACCGCACCCTGCAGGCCGACCATGTCTCCCGGCACGACATAATTGAGGATCTGCCGACGCCCGTCCTCGAGGATCTTGTAGCGGAACCCCCACCCAGCCAGCACCGTGTAGAGATGGGCGCTTCGCGCGCCTTCGGCGAGCACGGTGGTGCCGGTATCGGCGAGCAGTTCCCCGCGCTTGAAGGTCGAGACAAATTCCAGTTCCGAATCGGAGAATGGCCTGAAACGCCTCATGTGTCGCAAGGGACATTCGAAACAACTGACCCTGGTCGGATTTTGGCGTGGTTCGATTGCCATGGGATCACCTCGTTTGTCTGCCAGTGTGTTCCTTATGGAACAACAGGACTTCGACATGTCTTTTTTAAATGACGTTGATCAGGTGGCACCTCATAAAGCGTCCCTGACAAAAGGAAAATTTATGAGCCCAGCGCCGCTCCGTGTTCTCGTTGCAGAGAACCAGTATCTGATCGCGATGGAGGTGGAGCGGTTGCTTGGCGAGACTGTACCATGTGAGGTGACGATAACCCCATTGGCGCATCTTCGCGAAACATTGGCCAGAGAAAAGTTTGATGTGGTGATCGTGGAAGCCGTTCTTGCGGAATCCGAGAACGTTGAGCGAACGCGCGCCATCATCGATGCCGGCGCCCGACCGGTCTTTTTGTCGTCCTATGATCACGTGGCGGCCAAGGGCACAGTGGTCTCTGCCCATCCAGTTGTGCCAAAACCGCCGCAATCCGAAGAACTGGCTGCGGCGGTCTTTGAAGCGGCGCATCATCGCTGATCCCTAGACTGCAAACGCCTTCTTGATCACTGCAGAACTGTGGGAATCGGGGCCATAGTCGCCCTCGCCGCTAACGCCGAGGATTTCCTGCAGCTTGTTGCGCGCGCGATTGATACGGCTCTTGATCGTACCGACGGCGCAACCGCAGATTTCGGCAGCTTCCTCATAGGCAAAGCCCGATGCACCCACGAGGATGATGGCTTCACGCTGGTCGCTCGGCAGCTGGTCGAGTGCGCGCTTGAAATCCTGCAAGTCGAGCGACCCATATTGCTGCGGATGCGTCGACAGCTGCGAGGTGAAAATACCGTCCGTGTCGGACACTTCACGGCCGCGCTTGCGCATCTGCGAATAGAATTCGTTGCGCAGGATGGTGAACAGCCAAGCCTTCATGTTCGTGCCCGGCTCGAAATGGTCCTGCTTGGCCCAAGCCTTCATGATCGTATCCTGCACCAGATCATCCGCAACATGATGACGTCCGGTCAGAGAAACGGCAAAGGCGCGAAGATTTGGCAGTGCTGCCAGAAGGTCGCGCTTGAACGAGTGGTCGGTCGACTGATCGCCAACGGTCATCGAGCAGTGTCCTTGATGCGGTTGTCTTCACCGGCCTGGCGTTCCGCCATATCCAGCCGCTCGAGAAGCTGGAGAAACCGGTCCGGTATCCCCTCCTCCTCTACCGATTGATAGAATTCGCGCAATTGCGCGGAGACACCTGGATGAAACGCCGCCAGTCCAGGCAGGCCGTTCGAGACAGGCGCTTTCTTCGAATGTTCTGTCATTGGGTCCAACGGGTTTGATACAGTATGGCCTGACAACGCCTCGAATCCTAGAAGGTTCCGTGGCGAGGAAGTTTTTTGAACGCATTCCGGCACTTGCCCTCAGGCTGGCGAAACCCGGGTCAGGATGGAACAAAGCCTCAGATCCGACGTTCTTCCGACATCGAAACAGGGAGAACCAAACATGCTTTATTACGCCCTTGTCTTTCTCGTAGTCGCCCTCATCGCAGGTGTTCTCGGCTTCGGTGGCATCGCAGGCGCTTCCGCCGGCATCGCCAAGATCCTTTTCGGCATCTTCATCATCCTTTTCCTGATCTCGCTCGCCATGCGTCTGTTCCGTCAGGCGTGATAGGAAGAGAGGATCATGAAAAGAGGCCGTGCCCAAGGGCGCGGCCTCTTTCTATTTGAGAATGCAAAATCAGATGAGGATCCAGATCAGCGCGGCAAACAACAGCACGAGAATGACACTGAGCGTTGTGACCGTAAACGCGCCATACCGGGGAGGAACCTGAGATTCGAGATCCAGATCCAACCCGGCCTGTTGCGCGATATGACGGTTTTGCGCGTCGATACCGGGCGCCTCGGAGGGTGTCGAAGTGGGTGAATTCATCGCATTGCTCCATACCGTTCAGCGGGGATGGGTGGCACCAGAGCCAAAGCCTGGGCTTGAGCCTGACCTCCCGAAGCGGCGGGGCCGTCGAGAGCGGCAAGTTTTTCGGGACTGATGGTCTGACGAATGCTGCGCCCCGCAACGAGATCAGCGGCGACCGGGAAACAATCTCCATAGATCACGTCAGCCATGGCCTTCGCGCGCTGAAGTTCCATTGGCAGCGCCTGATAGCAAGCTTCATCGGTATCGTAAGAAATGACAGCGACCGGATCCTGCAGACAAGTGGTGTCTTGGGGATGGCAGGCCACAATGACCAGTAGGGCAGCCATGCTATTCATCATCGGTCTCCGTGTTACTTAAACGTTAACGCAGAGACTTGGCAGAGGTTCCGGTTGGGCCTCCAGGTAGAGCCCCACCCTCGATCAGAAGTGGATCAGGAGTGGATCAGGGCGTGAATGAACCTCAGCTTGTTGAAAACAGGTTCGGACAAAACGAAGGGATAGAGATCCGGCTGCCCCATGCTGCGATTGATACTGTTGATCGCAAGCGTGAGCGGCACCCAGGCGCGAATGAGCGCCTCAGTCCTCTCGACGGTATAGCTGTCGAAGGTGCGCTTGAGTTCGACTTCCGGCATGTCGGCTTCGATATCGGGGTTCGTCCTCAGCCCGAAGGCATCGGCGGTGTCCAGTGCGTCGACGATATGGAAGTAATGGGCAAAGGTCTCTGCAAAATCTTCCCACGGGTGACTGGCCGCATAAGCAGAAATGAAGTTGTTCTCCCAGCCAAGGGGAGGCCCTTCCGCATAGTGCCGCTTGAGCGCTGCGCCATAGTCCTGGCGCTCGTCGCCGAACACGGCGCGGCAGGCATCGAAAGCACCGCGATCGCGCACGAGCACGTTCCAGTAATAATGCGCCACCTCATGGCGAAAGTGACCCAGCAGCGTGCGAAACGGTTCACCCAGCGCCACACGCCGCGCTTCCCGCTCGGCATCGGAAGCCTCTGCGATGTTAAGTGTGATCAGACCTTCGGAATGGCCGGTCAGCACCGGCCCCTCGCCTCCCACCGCAGTGTCATCCGCCAGAAATTCAAAACCGAGCCCGCTTTCGGGAGCAGCGGTCCGCGTGGTGATCGGCAGCCTGAAGCGGAGAAGCGAATAGAAGAGGCCGCGCTTGGCGAGTTCAATTCTTTGCCAGTTATGAAGGTTTTCCGGCAAAGACAGGTCTGGAATTGTCACATTGTGCCGGCAAGCGACACAGAAACCGCTGTCGTCACCGTCATCGACGAGCCAGTTGCATCCCCCGAGCGCGGCATTCGCGCAAGGGCGGACAGGATCTGGTAGAACCTCGCCACGATCGAGGACATGTGTGCCCGACGCGTCCAGCGCCACCATGTCGAGCGCCGCCGGCCGAAAAGCCAGGCGAGCACCGCATGTGACGCAGCCGTCGTTTTCGAAATGCACGACATTGGCGCAATTGCTGCAGCTGAACAGGCGCATGGAATCGTTTTCTTTCAGGTAGACGCCGGACCTGGCGCGGGCAGGGTCAGTCGAAGATTTCGAGGGGGAAGCGCAATTCGTACCGCACGCGGCCATCGCTCAATTCATGCCTGGCCTCACCATTGACCGAGGATGGCACGACGCGTTCCAGAACGGTGCTGCCGAACCGTGCGGCCTTGGCCTCTTCATCAGCGCGAGGCGTGAAGGGTTCGGTCCAGATGATCACGACCGCCGGGCCATTCTTCGTATCAATCTTTTCGCAGGAAACCTCGATGGGCTGGCGTCGCTGCAGGAAGTCCCCGTGACTGACCGCATTGACGACAAGCTCATGCAGGGCAAGCCCGATATGCAGCGAAGCGTTCGGGGTCAGCAACACATCGTCGCCGGAAACCTTCACGAGATCGGCATTCTCCTGAACATAACGGTCGACCTGCTGCTTGAGCAGATCGCGGAAATAGGCCCCACGCCAGCTCGAATCGGTGATCAGATCCTGCGACTGCGAAAGCGCATGCAGCCGTCCACGGAACTTGCCCAGGAACATGTCGAGCGTGCCGGAGTAACGCGCCGTCTGCGAAGCGATGCTCTGGATGATCGCGAGCAGGTTTTTCGAGCGGTGGCTGACTTCGCGCAACAGGGCACGCAACAGTCTCTCACGACGCCGATCCTCGGTACGGTCGATCACCACGGTGATGAGGTGCAGGTCGTGATCCGTCATTTCGACCATGCGACAGCGGAACTCGAAGAAGGTATCGTCGCCCGCTTCGATTTCCAGCTCCGCCCGGTCCCCAGCCTTCACCAGTCCGGATTTGAGATCGGCCAGCTTTTGGCCGATCTCGGGTCCGAAGACAGCACTGTCGGAAGGGATTGTGCCGGGCGCCAGGCGCCAGCGGGCCGGCAATGATGTGATGCACACATAAGTCCCGTCCTTATCCTGGAGGATAAGGCTGGCGCCCATGTCGATGAGCGCGGTTATGAAGAACTCCCGCAGCTGCTCGTCGCCGCGCTGAGGTTCAAACCATGTCAGTCGATGTACCAAGTGTCCTGCTCCGCCGTGTTCGGCTTACTGGCCCGGCGGGCAGCATGGCGCTGCAACCTCGCCCTTCAATCCCCATTCTGAGTTCAAGCCCGTTCTGTCACACGCTCGTTGAAGAACAGCGCCTGGCTGATCAAGGCCTTGACCATGTCGGGATTGAACGGCTTGGTCACGAGGAAGGCGGGCTCCGGTCGCTCGCCAGTCAGAAGGCGCTCCGGGAAAGCCGTGATAAAGATGACCGGGATGGTATCAACCTTGAGGATGTCATTGACCGCATCGATGCCGGACGAGCCGTCGGCAAGCTGGATGTCGGCCAGCACCATCTTTGGGCTGGTCCGTTTGTAGAGGTCGACGGCTTCGGCATGCGTTCGGGCGATGCCGGTGACCCGATGACCGAGATCCTCGACCATTTGCTCGATATCGAGCGCAATCAGAGGCTCGTCCTCGATGATCATGATATCGGTTGCGACCTGCCGGGAGATCTCCATCGACGCCTCGTTGAACAGGGCGTTGAATTCGCTTTCGCTGACACTGAGAATGGCGGCTGCCTCGTTTGTGGAGAAGCCTTCGACAGTGATCAGAAGGAATGCGTGACGCGCACGTGTCGGCACCGATGCGAGATTTGCTGCGGCGCGCTTTTCCCACGCAAACGGCGAGGTGATCGGGGGAAGCTCGACCTTCGTGGAATCATAGATCGTCACGAACAGCTTGTAGAGGGCCACGCGATCGTCGCCGGTATCCGGGAAGATCGAGATGTCGGCAATGAGCGCTTCCAGAACGGCGGCGACATAGGCATCCCCGGATGTCTGCGAGCCGGTGACGGCGCGCGCATATCGCCTCAAATAGGGAAGATGGACAGCGACGCGGGCAGTAAGGGACATGCAGTTCTCCAATCGATATGGAACAAGGTGCGGACTCGGTTGAAAACGTGGCTCCTGCAAAAAAGTTCCGGCCGTGTGGAACTTTTTTACATCCAAAATCTTATAGGGGTAATTCTCACTAGGCCTAGAAAAACAATGGAACCGATTGACCATGGCTGAAGGCCCCGCGGACAAGCTGGCTAAACCGAAAAAAAAGCCCTCCGAAGCACAACGCCAGAACGCCAATGCGATGATCGCCTCGAAGCTGCGAGGCTATTATGACGGCATCATCGATGAGGGAACGCCCTCTCATCTGCTCGATCTCCTGGAACGGTTGCACGACGCGGAATCCAAGACGACGAAATAGTCACGCAGACAAAAAACGGCCAGAGCCTTGCGGCCCTGGCCGTGTAATTTTCGTTCGGCTATCAGTCGTCACGTCCGTCACGACCAACACCCTGCATTTTGGCTACGCCGAAGACGAGCGCGGCAATCGCTGCGGTGGTCAGCAAGGATCGTCCCTTCATCATTCCAGGAACGCCCGCGAGGAGTTGCAAGGTCATCGGATCCGGCAGCTGCGACTTCGCGGCGCGGCGTCGCGCCTCCATCCGGCGTTCGGTCGCCTTGTTCATGGCCTGAATCACGAGAATGACGATGACGCCACACATGGCGGTCAGACCGGCGATGATCAGTGCGGCATAGATCGCCCCAAGTTCACCGGACAGGTAGATCCCGAGAGCCAGGAGCAAAGCCACGTAGGCGGTGAGCGCCAGAATGCCGACAATCGCGCCCCCGATGAGGGAGCGCGTGATCCGGGTGGCCGTCGGCTGTACCTTGCCGAAGGCAAGGACGCCGAGATGTCTGAAGAGTGGCAGCATGATCAGCGCCGGGTGAGCAGTGCGAGCACGTAGCCGACGCCGGCTGCAATGGCGAGCGACTGGAACGGGCGTGCGTGCACATAGGCTTCCAGATCTTCCTCGACATTGGCGATGCCCTCGCGGGCGCTGTCGACATATTGCTGAGAGGTCTCGCCAGCCTGGCGGATCTTGCTGGTGCCGAACGACGCCATGGTCTGCGTCAGCGCGGCGATATCGCGGCGAAGGGCTTCCAGATCGGCCTGGATGTCCTCGCTGGTGGCGCCACCGACGGTGTCGGCTTTCGCTTCGATCCGATCGGCGAGGTCGTTCGCCTTGCTCTCTACCTTGTTGCCGGAAGCGCTCGGTATCTGGGCCATGGGGATATCCTTCATTCGTTCAATCGATTGCTGTTCCCCTCAGCAACGCCGAGCGCGGGGCGAGTGTTCCACCGGTCCCCAATATATTCTCGGAAGCCTCGTTCTGGGGCGCACGAGCCCCTACCACCCGAAGATGGCGAAGGAACTTCCGGGGGCAGCCGGCGTTTCCAGACCCGAGGACACCGAGCCTCGACAAACACCAGACACGGGAGATTTCCGATGAATTGGAATGAGATCGAAGGCAATTGGGAGCAGTTCAAGGGCAAGGCCCAGACCCAGTGGGGCAAACTGACGGGAGACGATCTCGACGTCGTCGCCGGCAAGCGCAAGGAACTGTCTGGCAAGATCCAGGCAGCTTACGGCAAGACCCAGGAAGAAGCCGACCGCGAAATCGACGACTGGATCGCCCGCAGCTAAGACCATCCAGCTTTAGTTGGAAAAGACCCGGGGTCTCTGGCCCCGGGTCTTTCGCTGCGTTCAGTTGGCAGTCGTCGTCGCCCCGTAGGTCACACCCTTTTCCTTCAGCCAGCGGCGATAGGCGATCGAGGATGCATCTGCCCGTGTCGGGATTTCCTTGCGCGGCTCAAGTGGCAGGAGCACCGGCCGCTGGTTTTCCAGAATGATCCGGTCCTGCAGGAAGATCATCTGCTGGAAATGGATGAGCTCTGTCGTCGTCGACACGTCGTCGATCAGATACATGATCGGATGTGCCCGGCAACGGCCCGGATCGAGCGGCTGGACGAAGAGGCCGATGACATCCCAGCGATTGGCCGCATTCGGGCAGGTCTTGTAGAGGATCGTCGTAAACGGCGTCATCACCCGGTACATGTATTGCGTGGCAATCCCATCCTGCGCGGACAAGGCGGCCTGTGGCTGGAAGAAGGTGCAGTTCGTCGCCCAGACCTCGTCCTCCTCACGCCGGATCTCGACGTCATAGCTCTCCACTTCCGTGTGCGGCTCAGCGCCAAGCACATCCGTATGCACGAACGGGAAATGCGCCATGTCGAGAAAATTCTCGACGATCCGCAGACCGGACGCCTTCACCGTCACCACGCCGCAAGGGACGTAGCGGCGATCTGGCTCGTCGGCCTCGGGCAGCGGAAAGATCTCACGCTCCGGCTGGCCGAGCGTCGCCCAGAGAAAGCCGAAGCGATGACGGATCGGCAGCGCATGAGGACGTCCTTCCGCAAAGACCTCGATCCCCCCGTCCGCCTGTTTGACGACTGTTAGATCCGTTCCGAGCAGCCGGTTGCCCGACACCCCCACCGGAATGACCGTCTCGGTATCGAGCACATACCATTGGTCGAGCGAAGCCTTGTCAATTCCGTCCTGCATGGATCAGTCTTTCCTCTGGAGCAGGGGAGAAAGCACTTGAACCCCTATCTCGTCGCCCGCTAGATTGCCCAAAAATTAGAGCGCGCACAATTGCAAGGCAACACTGATCCCCATCCGATGACGCCGAAGACCGGCGAGACGACGGTCGGCTTCACCTTTTCCGGTAGGCTGGAACCGGCTGGTTTCATCGCCTTTGCCGAGCACCGCGCAGCACGACTGTCGCTCGGGCTCGCTATCAGCGCTTGCGACAAAGAGCACTGTCGCCTGACCCTGTCAGGACCGGAGGCGCTGATCGACGCCTTCGAGATGGCCGCAAGCCTCGGCCCCTATGACAGCATCGTGCTCGACGTGACCCGTTTCTCTCCGTCAAAAGACACGCCCGAAAAGGCCCCATCATGACATCAGCTTCTGCCTGGATCCCCGTTGCTCTCTCCGCCGACATCGAAGCCGGCACCTCCGCGGGCACGCTCGTCAACGGCGAGGAACGCGTCGTCTGGCGCGACGAGAAGGGCGAAATACATGTCTGGGAGGACCGTTGTCCGCATCGCGGCATGCGCATGAGCTTCGGCTTCGTGCGCGGCGACCACATCGCCTGCCTCTATCACGGCTGGCGCTACGATACCGGCGGACAGTGCCGCCACATTCCGGCCCATCCCGATCTGGAGGTGCCCAAGACCATCAAGGTCCCGACCTTCGCCGCCATCGAACGCGCCGGCATCGTCTGGATGGCGTGTGAAGGCGCCGACCCGGCCAGCCTCGCCGGATTGCCGGGAAGCGGCGAACCGGTCCGCAGCCTCTTCCTCGAACTGTCAGCAAATGCGGCGCTGCTGGCGGTGACGGCAGCCCCGCCCGAAGGGTATCGTCCCGTTCCAGGGGCTTCCGGCACGGTGACCCTGCAAGGCAATGAGGGGAGCGTGTTGATCGCTGCCCAGCCCCGCGATGCCGGACGGACAGCCTTGCACATCACGGTGTCCGACGACACCTCCGCTGCCACCCGCCGCAGCCTCGCGCTCTGGGCTGCCGACCTGCGCAACCGCATCGAGGCTCAGGCCATGGAGGCGGCATGATGATCAAACTTTACGACTACCACCTCGACGAAAACGGCTTTCGCGTCCGCCTCCTCCTCTCCATGCTCGGCCTCGCCGTCGAGACCGTTGCCGTCGACAAGGCACCGGGCCGCGAGCAGGAAAAGCCGCATATGCTGGCGCTCAACCCGACCGGCACGCTGCCTATCCTCGAAGACGGAGAGGTCAGGCTCTTCGGTACAGCCGCAATCCTTGCTTATCTTGTTCGCGCCCACGCGCCGGATAGCCCCTGGCTGCCGGCAGATCCCGCCGATTTCGGTCGTGTCCAGCAATGGCTGGGCTTTTCCGGCCGCGAGCTGAAGCCCGCAATCGACGCCCGCGAGGCGGCCCTCTTTACCTCGGAAGGCGCAAGCGACTGCGACCTCAAGGCCGCGCGCAAAGCCTTCCGCATCATGGAGGAGCACATGACGCTGCGGCAGATCGACGGCGCAGGCTGGTGTGTCGGCGACACCCCGACGCTTGCGGATCTCGCGCTTTTACCGAGCTTTGCGCTCTCGCGCGACTGCGGCATCGATCACGATGAATATCCCGCACTTCGTCGCTGGCTGCGCCGCTTCCGCGCACTACCGGGCTTCATCACCATGCCAGGCGTACCGGATTACCACTGACCTGCCTTGATGGCAGAGATCAGAGCGGCTAGGTCGGGGAACCAGCAGGGAGGTCCGCCATGATCCGCATCGTCTTTCTCGACCGGGATACGCTGTCGCCGGAAACTGTGGTTCGCGCGCCCGCGATGCCGCATGAGATGGTGGTGCATGACCGGACTGCCCCGCACGAAGTCGCCGAACGGATCCGCGACGCCGATGTCGTCATCACCAACAAGGCTCCTGTACGAGCCGAGGCGCTGGCGGGAGCCTCGAAACTGAAGCTGATCGCCGTCTCCGCCACCGGCACCGACATTGTTGACCTCGTCGAAGCCAAGGCACGCGGCATCGCTGTCTGCAATATCCGGAACTATGCCAGGCACACCGTCCCTGAACACACATTCGCGCTGATGCTGGCCCTGCGCCGCTCGATCCTGCCCTATCGCCAGTCGGTGATCGAGGGACGCTGGCAAGAGGCGGCGCAATTCTGCTATTTCGATTATCCCATCGCAGACCTCGGCGGCTCGACGCTCGGCATCATCGGCCACGGCACGCTCGGCCAGTCGGTCGGGAAGATCGCCGAAGCCTTCGGCATGACGGTGCTGGCCGCCGGCCGTCGCGGCGCGACTGATCTGAAACCCGGCCAGACCGCCTTCGACGAGGTGATGGAGCGCGCAGATGTGATCACCCTGCACTGCCCGCTGACGCCAGAAACGCGCGGCGTGATCGGCGCCCGCGAATTCGCCCTGATGGCGCGCAAACCGCTCCTCATTAACACCGGTCGCGGTGGGCTCGTCGATGAACACGCCCTCGAACAGGCGCTCGACAAAGGCCAGATATCAGGCGCCGGCTTCGACGTGACGGACGGCGAACCGCCCGCGCCCGATAGCCCGATGATGCGAATTGCGAACCGTGAGAACGTCATTCTCACCCCGCATGTCGCCTGGGCAAGCCGCGAGGCAATCCAGGCGCTGGCCGACCAGCTGATCGAGAACATCGAGCTCTTTCTGGCGGGAACCCCACGCAATCTCGTGACCTGATCCTGCTATCGCAGCCCTTGCCCTTTCTCAGCGACGCATGTCTAACTCTCTCAAAAGACAGGGAGGACGGCATGCGCTATCTGGAGGCGGATTATCAGGGCAGTGAGATCCTGACGGCAAGAAAAGGTGCGCTCGGGCTAATTGCGCTCAACCGGCCCCGGGTCCTGAACAGCCTGTCACACGACATGATCCTGGATTTCGGCAAGGCGCTCGACACATTCGAGGCCGATCCACACGTCGCGGCCGTGCTCATCACTGGCGAGGGCGAACGCGGCCTCTGCGCCGGCGGCGACATCCGGATGTTCTACGAGAGCGGCAAGGCCGGTGATGGCAAGGCCTCCCACTTCCTCAAGGCCGAGTACCGCCTGAATGCGCGTATCGCCGGCTTCAAAAAGCCCTATGTCGTCGTCATGGACGGCATCACCATGGGCGGCGGCGTTGGCGTCTCCAGCCACGGCAGCCACCGCATCGTCACCGAAACGACGAAACTCGCCATGCCCGAAACCGGCATCGGCTTCTTCCCCGACATCGGCGCCACCTGGCTGCTCTCCCGCGCATCCGGCGAACTCGGCACCTGGATGGGGCTGACTGGCGAGGCGGTGAACGGCGCGGATGCCATCACCGCAGGCTTTGCCGACTGGTATGTCCCGCAGGACCGGGTGGCCGAACTCCTGGAACGGATCGCCGCCCTGCCCGCCCCGGCGCTGGCTCAGTCGATCGCCTCGACGATCCGCGATTACACGGTGGACGGCCCGGAAGGCATCTTCTGCGAAGGCCGTGACATGATCGACCGCTGCTTCGGTTTCGACACCGTCGAAGAGATCATCGCCGCTCTCGAAAAGGAAGGCGGAGACCTTGCCGCCAAAACCCTCACCGCCATGCGCGCCAAGTCGCCGACCAGCCTGAAGGTGGCGCTCAAGATGCTGCGCGAAGCGCGCCATTCGACGGATCTCGAAACCTGCCTCGAACGCGAATTCGCCGGCACCTGCCAAGTGGTCAAGGTGCCCGATTTCTATGAAGGCATCCGCGCGGCGATCATCGACAAGGACAGGAACCCGAAATGGTCCCCGGCGACGCTCAAGGATGTGAAGCCGGAGAGTGTAGACGCGTTCTTTCTGAAAAGGCGTGAGCGACTCTTCGGCTAGTCGGCCGTAGCTCGGCTCTTACTGGCCGGGAGGCATGCGCTCGAACCTCGTCAGGGTCGGGTCAATGCAGTCCCATGGCTGGGCGGAGGCGGTCCAAGTGACGAACTGAGGTGCATATCGCTCCGGTTCGTCGAGGCTTGCCGCTCTAACAGAAAATATCTGAGGAGCATCGGGGAAGACCAGAAAAACCGGTGATCCGCAGACCGGGCAGAAGCCGCGGCGTTTGCGCGTTCCGCCATCTCCGACCAGATCCCAGGTCTGAGCCTCGCCCTCAAGCTTCACCTCGGCACCAGCGAAGACCACATGCGACGCATGGCCGGTTCCGCTGTCCATCTGGCATTGCCGGCATTGGCAATCGACCATGGCGACAGGCTCACCGATCACTTCATAACGCACGGCTTTGCAGGCGCATCCGCCACGAAAGGGCTTGGACATCGCTGTACTCCTTGTTTGATGACGCAGTTTGAGTGAAGGCACCCCTAATCGGGTTGCCGGATTGTCGCTTCGAGGCGCGGCACGACCACGTTCCAGCCGTCTCCCATATTGCGGAAGGCAACCTCGTTCTTCGGAAGCTCGAAACCGGAATGAACGAGGCGCACACGGGTGCCGTCTGCCACCGGTTCCAGAGTCCAGGTCACGACCGTATCCAGCTTCGATCCATAGCCCGGATTGGAGGCATCGCCGCCACGCCAGGCATGGGAAAAACGCCGGTTTTCAATCACCTCCAGCACTTCGCATTCAATGGTGCCATCCCAGGCGCCGGCCGGCTTGGTCTGGTAGCTGAAGCGATTGCCGACAACCGGCTCAAAGCCTTTCGGCTCCATCAACCAGCGCGCCATGATCTCGCCCGAGGTCAGGGCACGCCAGATGACATCAGGCGCATGCGGAAAAAACTCGTCAACGACGATCTGCTGTCGAGAAGAAACGTGAGCGGCGTCGGTCATGGGTCGATGTCCTTGAGAAGGGTGCGGAGATTGCCGAAGCGCTCCCGCCAGAAGACGCCGTAATGACTCATCCAGTCGAACAGGGGTTCGAGACCTTCCGGGCGGACTCGGTAAAAGGTGCTCCGCCCTTCCGGACGCTCGACGACGAGCCCGGCCTGCTTCAACGTCTTGAGATGTTGGGAGATCGCGCCTTGCGTGACCCCGCTGCCCCGGGTCAGTTCGACCACGGTGATTTCGCTCGTATTGGCAATGCGCTCATAGATGCCCCGCCGGGTAGGGTCGGCGAGTGCGCGCATGACGGTGTTGACGGCTGTTGTTTCGATCATGAGAAATCATTAGCACGGACTATTTGATGAGTCAACACTAATGATTTTTGACTACCCCTCTGCACAAGCTGGGGTAGGATGCTCACTCAATCTCATACGGCATCGGGTTCCTGACCCGGTGATCCACCACCAGCTTCCGCTTCAGCGGCGGCACGGCGCGGCTGGTGCATTTGACGCGCTCGCAGATCCGGCAGGAAATGCCGATCGGGTCGAAGGCGCCGCGATTGCTGAGGTCGAGGTCGTCGGCATAGACGAAGGCGCCGGCATAGGAGATCTCGCAGCCGAGCGCCAAGGCATAACGCGGATTGGCGGCGCGGAAGCCGGCGGAGCCTTTCGACACCTGGGTGGCAATGCAGAGATAGCGCACGCCATCGGGCGTTTCCGCCGTCTGGCGGATGATCCGGCCGGGCGTCTCGAAGGCCTGGTGCGCATTCCACAGCGGACAGGCCGCCCCGAAGCGGGCGAATTGCAGGCGCGCGGCACTGTGCCGCTTGGTGATATTGCCGGCCCGGTCGATGCGGGCAAAGAAGATCGGCACGCCCTTGAGGCCCGGCCGCTGCAGGGTCGAAAGCCGGTGGCAGACCTGCTCCAGCGAGGCCTCGAAACGGGCGGCGAGCAGTTCGATATCGTGGCGCAGGTCGCGCGCGGCGGTAAGGAAGCTACGATAGGGCAGGATCAGCGCCCCGGCGAAATAGTTGTAGAGACCCATGCGACAAATCTCGACCGCCTCTTCACTGCGGAAATTCGCCTGTTTCAGCACCTGGTCGATCTTGGTGGCCGCCGCCAGCTGGGCGATCTGGATGGCGATCTGGAAATCGCGGGTCGGAGCGGATGCATAGCGGCTGACGGTCAGGATGCGCCCCACCGGATCAAAGCGGCGGATCGCCTCGTCGCCGGCCTCGCCGCGCACCACGCGCACGCCGTGTTTCGCTTCAAGATGACCTGAAAGTGCTGCGTAATTCTCCCCCTCCCCGAGCGTCAGATCGTCGGCCAGTTGCTCGGCGGCGAGGTCGAGATCATGGATGTAATTGTCGACGAAGTGGAAGAAGTCGCGCACCTCGTCATAGGGCGTCACCTCCTGGCTGGGCGCTGCCCCCAGCCGGTCGTCGAGGCTCGCCAGCTGCTCGTTGCCACGCCTGTAGGCCTGATGCGCTGCAATCAGCGCATGGGCAAATCCCGGCGCATTCTGGGTCACGAGCTTCAGCTCCTGCAGGCTCGGCGAATAGGTCTCGAACAGGGGATCGGAAAGCGCCTCCGTCAGCGCCGACAGCAACCGGTCGTTCTGGCCCGACGACAGCTCGGTGATGTCGATGCCGAACTTTTCCGCAAGAGACAGAAGTACAGAGGCCGAGACCGGGCGCTGATTGTTTTCGATCTGGTTGAGATAGCTGGTGGAAATGCCGACCATGTCGGCAAACTGCGCCTGTGTGGCCCCGTTTGCCTGGCGGATGTCGCGGACCTTGCGGCCGATGAAGAGTTTCCCGATGGCCATTTCGCAAATTCGCAATTTTCAATTTGCAAATTCATAAATCCACAGATGCACCTGTTCAACCGTTTTCTTCTGCGGCACAGTGGAATAGGTGTCACATCAAGGCTCAGAAGCCAGAAGACCTTCGGGAGGACTTATGCTTACAATCCTGGACCAGCTCGAAGCCCGCCGCAAAGAGGCCCGCCTCGGCGGCGGCGAAAAGCGAATCGCCGCCCAGCACGGCAAGGGCAAGCTGACCGCCCGCGAACGCGTGGAAGTCCTGCTCGATGAAGGGTCCTTCGAAGAATACGACATGTATGTCACCCATCGTTGCGTGGACTTCGGCATGGCCGAGCAGAAGGTGCCGGGCGATGGCGTCGTCACCGGCTGGGGTACGATCAACGGCCGCCAGGTCTATGTCTTCTCCCAGGATTTCACCGTGCTCGGCGGCTCGCTGTCGGAAACCCATGCCCAGAAGATCTGCAAGATCATGGACATGGCGATGAAAGTGGGAGCGCCGGTGATCGGCCTCAATGACTCGGGCGGCGCCCGCATCCAGGAAGGTGTCGCCTCGCTTGCCGGTTATGCCGATGTCTTCAAGCGCAATGTCGATGCCTCGGGCGTCATCCCGCAGATCTCCGTCATCATGGGCCCCTGCGCCGGCGGTGCGGTCTATTCGCCCGCCATGACCGATTTCATCTTCATGGTGCGGGACTCATCCTACATGTTCGTCACCGGCCCCGATGTGGTGAAGACGGTCACCAACGAGATCGTCACGGCGGAAGAACTGGGCGGCGCCTCCACCCACACGAAGAAATCCTCCGTCGCCGATGGCGCCTATGAGAACGACATCGAGGCGCTCGAACAGGTCCGTCTGCTCTTCGACTTCTTACCCCTCAACAACCGCGAAAAGCCGCCGGTCCGCCCGTTTCACGATGATCCGGCCCGCATCGAAATGCGGCTGGACACGCTGATCCCCGACAGTTCCAACAAGCCTTACGACATGAAGGAGCTGATCTACGCGCTGGCGGATGAAGGCGATTTCTTCGAGATCCAGGAAGCCTTTGCCAGGAACATCATCACAGGCTTTATCCGCATGGAAGGCCAGACGGTCGGCGTCGTCGCCAACCAGCCCATGGTGCTCGCCGGCTGCCTCGACATCGATTCATCGCGCAAGGCCGCCCGCTTCGTCCGCTTCTGCGATGCCTTCTCGATCCCGATCCTGACGCTGGTCGACGTGCCCGGCTTCCTTCCCGGCACCGCCCAGGAATATGGCGGCGTCATCAAGCACGGCGCCAAGCTCCTCTTCGCCTACAGCCAGGCGACGGTGCCCATGGTAACCCTGATTACCCGCAAGGCCTATGGCGGTGCCTATGACGTCATGGCCTCCAAGCATATCGGCGCCGACGTCAACTACGCCTGGCCGACCGCCGAAATCGCCGTAATGGGCGCGAAAGGTGCTGCCGAAATCCTCTACCGTTCGGAACTGGGCGATGCCGAGAAGATTGCCGAGCGGACGAAGGAATACGAAGTCAACTTCGCCAACCCCTTCAAGGCGGCCGAGCGCGGCTTCATCGACGAAGTGATCATGCCGCACTCCTCCCGCCGCCGCATTGCCAGGGCATTCGCCAGCCTCAGGAACAAGCAGGTCGGCACCCATTGGAAGAAGCACGACACCATCCCGTTGTGAGGGGCCGACAATGACCTCCAGCTTTGCCGTGAGAGCATTCGCATCGTTTTTGTTATTGGGTACCCTAGTGGCAGACCTGTCGATGGCGCAACCGACCGAAGTGGAGATGGTCCACATCGATCCTAGTCAAATCCAATCTCTGGTCGTGCCCCCATGGGAAAGACCGACGAATGACAAAACGAGAGCATGGGAAGATAGTGTTCTAGCATCTGTCACCGATGAGTTTGGTGGGGACTTCAGGAAAGCAGCTGGTGCGGCAGCAAACAAAGGGTTCCAAGCTCTGGATGAGCTGGACTTCGCTTCGGCTTCGAAAGCTTTTAGCGAGGCGGCCGTGCTCGACCCCAAGAGCCCTTACCCATACATTGGTTTTGTAGACATCTATCGTTTGATGAACCAGTTGGAAAAGAAGGAATTTTGCCTACAAGCCGCTATCGACCGTAGTGAAAGACAAAGAGCAGCGCTGATCATGATCGGAACCCACCTGGGGATCGATGGTGATTACGGGAAGGCTGTGGAGTTCTTTAACTCGGTGTTGGAGCTTGACGCCAAGGATCAAGGGGCTCACCTGATGCTGGCGAAGACATATCGACTTCTCAAAGATCCCGAGCGAGCCGAGTATCACGAACAGCGTGCGAAAGAGTGAGCGGAAGTCGTCTTCGACCCTTCGTGAACCAAGGAACAGAGGCAATCCATGACCGAGACAAAATTCCCGCCCGAGAAGAACCTGCCCGCTGGCTACGTGCCGCCGAAGGTCTGGACCTGGGAGCCTGGCAATGGCGGCGCCTTTGCCAATGTCAACCGTCCGACCGCGGGCGCGCAGACCGAGACCGAACGCCCGGTCGGAAAGCATCCGCTGCAGCTCTATTCGCTCGGCACGCCGAACGGCCAGAAGGTGACGATCCTTTTGGAAGAGCTGCTGGCGGCTGGTCACGAGGGCGCGGAATACGATGCCTGGCTGATCAATATCGGCAAGGGTGACCAGTTTGGCTCGGGTTTTGTCGAGGTCAATCCGAACTCCAAGATCCCGGCCTTGATGGACCATGCCCCGAAGGACGGCGGCAAGCCGATCCGCCTGTTCGAATCCGCCTCGATCATGACCTATCTGGCGGAAAAATTCGGCGCCTTCCTGCCGTCGGAAACCCGTGCCCGCGCCGAGACGCTGAACTGGCTGTTCTGGCAGATGGGCTCGGCCCCCTTCCTCGGCGGCGGTTTCGGCCATTTCTATTCCTACGCGCCGATGAAGATCCAGTATGCCATCGATCGCTATGCGATGGAGGTGAAGCGCCAGATGGATGTGCTGAACCGCCACCTCGCCGACAACGAATTCATGGCCGGCAAGGACTACACCATCGCCGACATGGCGATCTGGCCCTGGTACGGCCGTCTTGCCCTGCACGGCGCCTATGACGATGCCGGCACTTTCCTGTCGGTCGACGAATATGAGCACGTCCAGCGCTGGACCAAGCAGCTCGCAGCACGCCCGGGTGTGAAGCGTGGCGCCATGGTCAACAAGACCTCCGGCCCGCTTTCCGAACAGCTGCATGAACGCCACGATGCCCCCGACTTCTTGACGAAGACGCAGGACAAGATCGCTGCGGCGTAAGGAGAGACCATGCCGAGCTTGCCCGACATGACCAAACATCGCGGTTTCCCCGGCGGTATGCCGGGGACCGGTGTGCAATTCACCATCCGCCGCGCCAATCCGCGTGGCGTGACCCCCATCAAGGCCTTTCCCCGCAAGGCACGGCCCGGCACCAAGGAACACCGGATCGACGCGGCCTTCCTGCATGCGCTCTGGCACCATTTCGGCGCGGAACCCTTCGAGCGCGGCAATCTCGATGCCGCACGCCTGAGCCTTCTCTTCGGGCGCGAAGTGATCCCCGCCACCAAGGAGTTCGACCCGCTCTCCTACGAGGCCATGCTCGTCATCGACGAAAAGGTGGCGCGCAAGAGCTTCCCCGAATCCTTCGACGACGTGTTCGAGGTGTAACGCCATGGCAAAAGATCCGCTCATGCCGAAACACCAGGGCTTCCCACTCGGGCTGCCTGGAACGCAATGGCAATTCACGATCCGCCGGCCGAACCCCAAGGTCACGCCACTCACCAACTGGCCGCGCCACCGGACCATGGATCCGACGGTAGCACTGGCCGACCTCGGATTCATGCAGGCGCTCTGGCAGTTCTTCGGCACGGAATCCTTCGAGCGCGGCAACCTCGACGGCGAACGCCTCTGCCGCCTGTTCGGTCGTGAAATCATCGCCGCCGAACGCGGATTTGATCCGCAATCCTACTTTGCCAAGCTGAAGATCAACGAGCAGCTGGCGCGCAAGAACTTCCCGGAAGCCTTCGGCGACGTGAAGAACGAGCAGAGCGTGGCGAAGGGCTTGAAGAAGAAGGCGCAGGAATAGCCCGACGTTTGGGATCAATGCTGGGAGAAGGTGGGAATGATGAATTTGACCTGTGACAAGTACGTGAGCGCCAAGGCGCTCATCATCGGGGGCGCTGCTCCCGGCGCCATCCCGCCTGCTCAAGCTGCCGAGTGACAACAATGATCCAGAAAATCCTCATCTCCAACAGGGGCGAAATCGCCTGCCGGGTCATCAAGACCGCCAAGAAGCTCGGCATCAAGACCGTTGCCGTCTATTCCGATGCGGACCGCAACGCGCTGCATGTCGAAATGGCCGATGAGGCCGTGCATATCGGCCCGGCGCCGTCGAACCAGTCTTATATCGTGATCGACAAGATCCTCGACGCGATCAGGCAGACCGGCGCGGATGCGGTGCATCCCGGCTACGGCTTCCTGTCTGAAAACGCAGCATTTGCCGAGGCGCTGGAGAAGGCGGGCGTGACCTTCATCGGTCCGCCTGTGGGCGCGATCCAGGCCATGGGCGACAAGATAACCTCGAAGAAGCTTGCCGCCGAAGCCGGCGTGTCGACCGTGCCCGGCCATATGGGCCTGATTGCCGATGCCGACGAGGCGGTGAAGATCTCCGATCAGATCGGTTATCCCGTGATGATCAAGGCCTCGGCCGGTGGCGGCGGCAAGGGCATGCGCATCGCCTGGAACGCAGAGGAGGCCCGCGAAGGCTTCCAGTCCTCGAAGAACGAGGCGAAGAATTCCTTCGGCGACGACCGCATTTTCATCGAGAAATTCGTCACCGAACCGCGCCATATCGAGATCCAGGTGCTCGGCGACAAGCACGGCACCGTGCTTTATCTCGGCGAACGCGAATGTTCGATCCAGCGGCGAAACCAGAAGGTCATCGAAGAGGCCCCCTCGCCTTTCCTGGATGCCGCCACCCGCAAGGCTATGGGCGAACAGGCCGTCGCACTCGCCAAGGCCGTCGGCTATCACTCGGCTGGCACGGTTGAATTCATCGTCGATGGCAAGCAAAACAAGTTCTACTTCCTCGAGATGAACACCCGCCTGCAGGTCGAACATCCCGTGACCGAACTGGTGACCGGCCTTGATCTTGTCGAGCAGATGATCCGCGTCGCCTCGGGCGAGAAACTCGCCCTCGCCCAGGACGACGTGAAGCTGAATGGTTGGGCGATCGAAAGCCGCCTGTACGCCGAAGACCCTTATCGCAACTTCCTGCCCTCGATCGGCCGTCTCACCCGCTACCGTCCGCCGGCCGAGGGTACGACCGCCGACGGCACCGTTATCCGCAACGATACCGGTGTCTTTGAGGGCGGCGAGATCTCGATGTATTACGACCCGATGATCGCCAAGCTCTGCACCTGGGCGCCCGACCGCATCACCGCCATCGACGCCATGAGCGAGGCGCTCGACAGCTTCGAGGTCGAAGGTATCGGCCACAATCTGCCTTTCCTCTCGGCGGTCATGGGGCAGGAGCGCTTCCGCTCCGGCAAGATCACAACGGCCTATATCGCCGAAGAATTCGGGCAAGGCTTTACCGGCGTCACGCCGGATGCGACCTCCGCCGAAACGCTCGCGGCGATTGCCGCCGTCATCAACCACCGTCTGCAGGCGCGTGCCATCCAAATCTCCGGCACAATCGGCAACCACGCCCGCAAGCTCGGCAAGGACTGGGTTGTGAACCTTGCGGGGTCGGATCATGCCGTGACGGTCGCCGAAGGCACTGGCAACACGCGCGTCTCGCTCGCCTCCGGCACCGAGTTTGTTATCGCCACCGACTGGCAACCCGGCCAAACGCTGGCGATCATCGACAACGGCGGCGACATGCTTTCGGTCAAGGTCGACCTCAAGGGTGCCGCCATTCGGCTACGTTGGCGTGGCATGGACGTGACCGCCCGCGTGCGCTCGCCGCGTGTCGCCGAACTCGCCAAACTCATGCCGGAAAAGCTGCCGCCGGACACCTCCAGAATGCTGCTCTGCCCGATGCCCGGCGTCATCACCGGCGTCGCGGTCAAGGAAGGCGAGACCGTGGAAGCCGGTCAGCCGCTGGCCACCGTCGAGGCAATGAAGATGGAGAACATTCTGAAGGCCGAACGGCGTGGCACTGTGAAGACGATCCTTGTCAAGCCGGGCCAGAGCCTGGCCGTCGATGAGCTGATCATGGAATTCGAGGGGTAGCGTTCTTCTTTGAATGCAAAATTCCTCAACCGTCTGCCGGCACCGTCTCTGCCCGGAACGGGGAGCAGGCCGAGATGGCGCCAATTGTGCCTCCCAGTCCAGGCTTGCGTGGAGAGGGCAGGCCGAGGGGCAAACAGGAACACTAGTCGTCGGCCCGCAGTCCGTGCGGAGCAGGGAGAAGACCGGATGACCAAGAAAACCATCGCCGACTGGCAGGCGCTTGCCGAGAAGGAATTGAAGCGTCCGGCAGACAGCCTTGTCTGGGAGACGCCGGAGGGCATTCCGGTAAAGCCGCTCTATACGGCAGACGATATTGCCGGCATCGACCATCTCGACAGCCTGCCAGGTTTTGCGCCCTTCACCCGCGGTCCACGTGCCACCATGTATGCCGGCCGTCCCTGGACGATCCGGCAATATGCCGGTTTCTCGACGGCAGAGGAGAGCAATGCTTTCTACCGGAAGGCCCTTGCTGCCGGCCAGCAGGGGGTCTCCGTGGCCTTCGATCTCGCCACCCATCGCGGTTATGACTCGGACCATCCGCGCGTCGAGGGCGATGTCGGCAAGGCGGGCGTGGCAATCGACAGTGTCGAGGACATGAAGATCCTGTTCGACGGCATTCCGCTTGAGGATATCTCCGTCTCGATGACCATGAACGGTGCCGTCATTCCGATCCTCGCCAATTTCATCGTGACCGGCGAGGAACAGGGTGTCTCGCGCGACAAGCTCTCCGGGACGATCCAGAACGACATTCTCAAGGAGTTCATGGTCCGCAACACCTATATCTATCCGCCCGAACCCTCGATGCGGATCATCGCCGACATCATCGAATACACGGCGAAGGAGATGCCCAAGTTCAACTCGATCTCGATCTCCGGCTATCACATGCAGGAGGCCGGCGCGACGCTGGTGCAGGAGCTCGCCTTCACGCTGGCCGACGGTCGCGAATATGTCCGCGCGGCCATCGCCAAGGGCCTTGATGTCGACGCCTTTGCCGGCCGCCTCTCCTTCTTCTTCGCCATCGGCATGAACTTCTTCATGGAGGCAGCAAAGCTGCGCGCCGCCCGCCTGCTCTGGACCCGCATCATGCAGGAGTTCGAGCCGAAGAAGGCATCGTCTCTGATGCTGCGGACGCATTGCCAGACTTCGGGCGTGTCGCTTGCCGAACAGGACCCCTACAACAACATCATCCGCACCGCCTTTGAGGCGATGTCCGCCGTGCTCGGCGGCACACAGTCGCTGCACACCAACTCGTTTGACGAGGCGATTGCGCTGCCAACCGAATTTTCTGCCCGCATTGCCCGCAACACCCAGCTGATCCTGCAGCATGAGACTGGGGTGACCAAGGTCGTCGATCCGCTCGCCGGCTCCTATTATGTCGAGAGCCTGACCAATGACATGGCAGAAAAAGCCTGGGCGCTAATCGAGGAGATCGAGCGGCTGGGCGGCATGACCAAGGCCGTCGATGACGGCCTGCCGAAGCGCCTGATCGAAGAAGCGGCGACCCGCCGCCAGGCAGCCGTCGACCGCGCCGAGGAGGTCATCGTCGGCGTCAACAAGTACCGCCTGGAAAACGAGGCCCCGATCGATATCCTGCAGATCGACAACTCGGCAGTCCGGCTGTCGCAGATCAAACGCATCGAGCAGACGCGTCGCCAGCGCGATCCGAAGCGGGTCAGCGAAACGCTCGCCCGACTGACGGAGGTCGCCAAGACCGGTCAAGGCAATATCCTGGAAGCTGCCGTCGACGCCGCCCGCGCCCGCGCCACCGTCGGAGAGATTTCGGACGCCATGCGCGCCGTCTTCGGCGATCACGTCGCCGTGCCCGAAGTCGTGCACGACATCTATGGCAAGGCCTATGAAGGCGATCCGGAAATGGAGACGCTGTCGACCCGCCTCAAGGACTATGGCAAGGCGGCCGCCAAGCCGCGCATCCTGATCGCCAAGCTCGGCCAGGATGGCCATGACCGGGGGGCCAAGGTGATTGCCTCGGCCTTCGGCGATATCGGCTTCGATGTCGTGGCCGGTCCCCTGTTCCAGACACCGGAAGAAGCCGCAGACTTGGCCGTCGCCAACAAGGTGCAGGTCGTCGGTTTGTCCTCACTTGCCGCCGGACACAAGACGCTCGCCCCACAGCTGGTTGAGGCGCTGAAGGCCAAGGGCGCGAATGACGTGATCGTCGTCGTCGGCGGGGTCATTCCGCGCCAGGACTACGATTTCCTGCTGGAGCATGGCGTCTCCGCCGTGTTCGGCCCCGGCACCAATGTCATGGATGCCGCGCGCTCGGTGCTCGATCTGCTCGAGGGTCGCCTGCGCAACAGTTGAGGATGCCGACAATCGCAGACGGCATCACCCACGCCCTCCATGATAGCAGCCCAAAGCCCCGGCTGCGGTGATCTTTCAGGATCACCGCAGACCACTTCGATCAGCTGCGGTCGTCTGCATTGGCCCCGAGCAGCTTCGGCAGATCGCCGAAACGGGCAACGAGGCCGAAGACGACAGCCGCGAGCGCGACGAAGAGGATCGTCACCGAAGCCATGACCGGCGTATAGCCGTAGCGCAGCGCGTTGAAGATCTTGATCGGCAGCGTCTCCATCACGAAACCGACCGTCATGTAGGCGACGATGTATTCGTTGAGCGAGAGCACGAAGGCAAAGGCATAGCCGGAGACGAGATAGGGCGCGATCAGCGGCAGCACGACCGTGCGGAAAATTGTACGGTCGTCGGCGCCCATGGTGGCGGCCGCCTCGACCAGGGAGCGGTCGATGGCCGAGAAGCCGAGTGACAGCGTCACCAAAGGCAGAGTGACGAAGAAGATCGCGTGACTGATCACGGCCGTCCAGGGCTGGCCATAGAAACCGGTCGCTGCCCAGAAGGTGAGAAGGCCCAGCGCCGTGATGACGGGCGGCAACGTGAACGGGGCAATGCCAAGCAGCTGGAAAATCTGCGCCCAAGGGGCAAGACGCCGCCACAGGAACCAGGCCAGCGGCAGTGCGATGGCGACGGCAAGTGCAGCCGCGCAGAGCGCCAGGATGACCGAGGCGAATAGGGCCGCGCGCCAGCCCGGATCGGTGAAGATCGCGCTGTACCAGGATAAGGAAAAGCCCTGCGGAGGAAAATTCAGGCTCTGCTTGGCATTCACCGAGACACCCGCGACGACCACGATGGGGGCGGCGAGAAAAATGCCGATGAGGGTGAAGTAGAGACGCGTGAGGACCGTGTTCATGCTGCCTCTCCCTTGCGACCAATCAGCAGCGTCAATGCTACCATTCCGAGCGTGACAAGCACGAGGAACACCGCCATCGCCGCTGCGAATGGCATGTTGGACTGGTAGATCGCCTGGTCGGTGATCAGCACCGAGAGCGTCCAGTGAGAGGGACGACCGAGGATCTGCGGCAGGAGATAGGAGCCGAGCGCGAAGATGAAGACCATGATGAGCGTGGCGATCAGCGTGTTGCGCAGCGCCGGGACAACCACCGTGAAGAAGGCCTTGAGCGGCGAGGCCCCGAGCGTACGCGCCGCTTCCGTCAGCGTCGGATCGAGCCGGACGAGTGCGGGATAGAGCACCAGCACCGTATAGGGCAGCGCCTGATAGGCCATGCCCGTCAGGACCGCGCCGAAATTCGGCATCAGCGCCACCGGACTGTCCATCAAACCGATCATGACCAGAAGATTGGTGATGCCCGCGGTGCGCGAAAGCAGTGTCGACCAGGCGAAACCGATGATGACTTCCGAAAGCGACAGGATGGAGAGCAACGCCACCAGCCACAGCACCTGAGCCTTCCGCGACATGCGCGCGAGCAGATAGGTGAAGGGCAGCGCAAGGGTCACGCAGACCACGGCGACTGCGATCGCCAGGCCAAGCGAGAAGCTGAGCACGCCACCGAAGAAAAACGACAGGAAGCGGGCGTAATTGTCGAAGACGAAGTCGGGCGAATAGAAGCCGGCCGGGTCACGGCGGAAGAAGGAAACGGCGATCATCGTCGCGAAAGGCACGACGAAGAACAGGATCAGCATGCCCGCCGGGAAAACGAGCGGCGCATAGTCGAGCGCAGTTTTCGGGGCCTCGCGTCTCATGCTGGCAGCACCACGGCGGTTTCCGGGTCGATGATGATGCCGACATCCTGGCCGACGGTGACGACCGGCCGCTCGCGTGGTGTCGAAACGGCAACAACTTCGGTGCCGGCGACATCGAGAAAGGTCTCGATCGTGCCGCCGAGATCACGGATGAAAGTGACTTTGCCGGTGATCCGGCCTTCGCCGGGCGCGGAGAGCTTCACGTCTTCAGGGCGAACCGAAAGGCTGGCCTGCGCCTGGCCTGACGGTGCCGAGATCCCGGCGACGGCATGCCCGAGCACGAGCGCCGTTCCCGCCTGCGCTGTCAGCGGCAGCAGATTGGTCGACCCGATGAAATCCGCGACGAAACGATCGGCCGGCTTGCGATAGATTTCGATCGGGCTCGCCGCCTGCCGGATCTTGCCGCCATTCATGACGACCACGGTATCCGCCATGGTCATGGCCTCGCGCTGGTCATGCGTGACGACGATGGTGGTGATGCCGAGCTGCTGTTGCAGCTTGCGCAGCTCCACCTGCATCGCCTCCCGCAGCTTGGCATCCAGCGCCGACAAGGGCTCGTCGAGCAGGAAGAGTTTTGGCGAGATCGCAAGCGCCCGGGCGATCGCCACACGTTGCCGCTGGCCGCCGGAGAGCTTGTGCACCGGACGGTCCGCATAGCCGGTGAGATGAATCATCGCGAGCAGTTCGTCTACCCGCTTCACTTGCTCCTCCCGACCGATGCCGCGGATACGCAAGGGATAGGCGATGTTTTCGCCGACGGTCAGATGCGGAAAAAGCGCCAGCGACTGGAAGACCATGCCAAGATCACGCTTGTGCGTCGGCACCTGCGTGATGTCCTGGTCGTCGAGTACGATCGAACCCTCTGTCGGACTGTCGAGCCCGGCGATCATCCTTAGCAGCGTGGTCTTTCCACATCCCGAGGGGCCGAGCAGACAGACGAAGGTGCCATGCGGGACGGAAAGCTGGACATTATCGACCGCCGTGAAGGGGCCGAACTGCTTGGTGATGGAATTGAGGGCGAGGCCGGACATCATGTCTCCGAAATCATAGGATGCAGGCTCGAAGCCCGTTGGCGCGGCGATAGCATCTCACGCACGAATTGTCTTGCAATGGTGAGCGGCCCTTTGAGGGCGTCACAGCGTTTTGGCATTTGAGGCTTTTGCCTCACCCTAACCTCCCCCCGCAAGCGGGGAGAGGCACAGTTGGCGCCGAGTAGAAATCAGCCGACGATCAGCTCGGTCCACTTCTGGTTCAACCAGTCCGACTTGGTCTGGTAGAGGTCGTAACGCGGCGTGATCGGCTCGATATCCGAGGAGACGGACGCGAATTCGGCATCTGTCAGGTCGAGCAGCTCGCGCTTGACCGTCGGGGCCGTGCCAACCTTGCGCGACAGGGTCGCCTGGATCGACGGCTGGCACATGTAGTCGATGAACACATGCGCTTCCTCGGTCTTGGCCGAGGCGCGTGACAGCGCCCAGCAACCCGAGTCCTGAATGCCGCCTTCCTTCGGGAAGGTCGAGCGAACCGGCTGGCCGTCGGCGGCGGCAAGGCCCGTGACGTCGTGGTAATACTGGCCCATCGGGATTTCGCCCGACTTCAGCGACTGCTCGAACTGCGCTTCGTCGCGGTACCAGAGGCGCACATTCGGCTTCACTTCCGCCAGCTTCTCAAGCGCCTTCAGGATACCCTCTTCGGTATCGAGTGCATTGGTGCCCCCCATATACGTCTTGGCGGTCACTTCCAGCAGGAAGGAGTTGGAGACGAGGGCAAGCAGGCCGAGCTTGTCGGCATTTGCCGGATCCCACAGCGCTTCCCAGGAGGTCGGGGCTTCCTTGAAGACATCGGTGTTGGTGACCAGCGTGATGTACCAGGCAACGGCACCGACGCCGGCGACGCGGCCATCCGGATACTTGTTGACGAAGCGGTCGATCAGGCCTGAGGCATTCGTGATCTTCGCCATGTCGATCGGCGCCCAGAGCTCGGTTGCCTGGCCCTTCAGCATGGCCACCTGCGACATCATCGAGAGGTCGGCCGGCGCCTGGCCGGCCTTGGCGGCCTGCTCGAGCTGCACCAGCCAGGCTTCACCCGTCGGCTCGGCGATCGATTCGACGGCAATGCCGGTCGCCTTGGTGAATTCCGGGAAGATATTCTTGTCGAACGAATCCTTGAAGTAGCCGCCATAGACGCCGATCTTGATCGACTTGTCCTGCGCCCTGAGGATTGTCGGCATGGCGAGTGCGCCGGCAGCTGCGAGCGAGCCGGCCAGCACGCCGCGACGGCTGACGGAATTGGAGAAGATGTCTTTCATGGTCCTGTTCCCTTGTTGTGGTTGAGGCGTTTTCGCCCTTTGAACTGCCTCTGTAGCCGGCCAGAAAAACTGCCCGGGATAAGCGCCCTCAGCGCGCCTTGATGGCCGGACTATAGACCATCAGGCTGAGGATTTCGAAGAGGATTTGTGCGCCGACATGAGCGGTATTGTGGTTCGCGTCATATTGCGGCGCGACTTCGACAACGTCGCCGCCGACGAGATTCACGCCCTTGAAGCCGCGAATGAGTTCCAGCGCCTCGCGCGACGTCAGGCCGCCCACTTCGGGTGTGCCGGTGCCGGGTGCCACGCTCGGGTCGAGACTGTCGATGTCGAAGGACAGATAGGTCGGGCCGTCTCCGATCACAGCCTTGGCCTTCTCGATGATCGCGGCAATGCCGAGACCGTTGATTTCTTCTGCGTGAATGACGGTCATGCCGGATTCGTAGGAGAACTCCCAGAGATATTCGGCCGGGCCGCGAATGCCGATCTGGATCGTCCTGACAGGATCGAGCACGCCGTCGAGCACGGCATTGCGGAAGGGACCGCCGTGGTGAAATTTGGTCTGGTCGAACGCGCCGCCGGTGTCGCAATGGGCGTCGATATGGATCATGCCGACGGGCCCATGCTTTTTCGCGATCGCTTTCATGATCGGATGGGTGATCGAGTGGTCACCGCCGACAGAAAGCGGCAGAACGCCTTGGCTCACAAGCTTCGTGTGATAGGCCTCGATGTCGTCATGGCTCATTTCCAGCCGGTATCGGCTGGAAAACGGCACGTCGCCGATATCGGCCACCTTGAGATCGAAGACCGGCGCACAATCGAGCACATGGTTGTAGGGTCCGATGCGATCGATCGCCCGCAAGGCGCGAGGTCCGAAGCGCGACCCGGGCCGGTTGGTGACGCCGAGATCCATGGGCACGCCGACGATCGCGACATCGAGATCGCGGACATCAGGGTCACGCTGGTCGACCTGGCGATAGGGGGCAGACACGAAGGTCGGCACACCGGCATAGGGTGCCGCTCGCGTCCCGTTCGAAAAAATCTTCTCGCCGACCTTGGCAAACTTCGGGTCGAAGATCTCGCCGGCCTTGTCGTTTCCGTATTTCTCGCGCAGCGCCGCTAGGCGCTTTTCGTCGAAGGTCATGTCTCGTTCCCTGTTTGTGAACGACGGGCCAGCCATCGTCCATTTTTACGGCACGGTCCTTGCCTGCCCTTATTGTGAGCATTAACCCGCAACCCACTTGGAAAATCAATTCACGATGTTATAGCAATCCATGTGAGAAAAATTCACGGATATTGAATCGCCATGGCAAGCCGCCTGCCCCCGCTCAACCCCTTGCGTGCCTTCGAGGCTGCAGCCCGACGCGGCTCCATCTCGGCCGCGGCGCGAGAACTGAGCGTGACCCATGGCGCCATCTCGCATCAGATCCGCAGTCTGGAAGAAACGCTGAAGACGGCGCTGTTCGAGCGCGGCGGCAAGCGGCTCAAGCTGACGCCGCAGGGCGCACTTCTCCTGCCGGCCGTGACCCAGGCCTTCGACGGCATCGCGGCAGCAACCGCCCTGATGAACCGACCATCGACCAGCGGCAACCTGCGCATCTCCTGCGTACCGGCACTGCTCTCGCTCTGGCTGGTGCCCCGCCTCGGTTCCTTTGTCGATCGTTACCCCGAGATCAGCCTGACCCTGACATCGAGCAACGATTCCAGCCTCATCTATTCGCCCGACATCGATATCGCGATCCTCTATGGCCCTGGCGGCTGGAAGGATTGCTGGACGAGGCTCTGGAGCAATTTCGACCTTTTCCCCGTCGTCAGCCCGACGCTGCTCAACACGCGGCCGCTGCGTTCCGTCCGCGATCTGCACGACCATGTCCTGCTGCATGGCGATGACGGCCGGGAATGGCGCAGCTGGCTTGCCGCCGCCGATCAACTGGACATGCCCAGGGCGCGCGAACATTTCATGGGCGACGCCAGGCTCTCGACCGAGGCTGCCCGCCATGGCCAGGGCGTGGCGCTCGGCGACAGCATCACGGCTTCCAGCCTGATTGCCGCCGGCGAACTCGTGATCCCCTTCGATCTCGCCGTCCCCGCACCTGACGCTTTCTACGTCGCCGCCCGCAACGACGTGCGCTCAGCCCCGATCGCCAAGGTTTTCATCGACTGGATCTTCGACATGATCGAGACCGAGCGGGCCGCCCAGCCGCGCCCGGCAAGCCGCAGCGCAGGACGAGGCATGACCTCCCCGCGCAAGCGAAACACCAATACCAGTACCACTGCCACACTCTTGGAAGAGAGCTGACAAAGCCGAGGACCCCGCCATGCCCGCCGCCCCCTTCAATCCGCACGTTGCTGATCTCTCGGCCCCGCCAGTGCCTTCGGTGTTTGCCTGGGCGCGCGCCTATGATGGCGCAGCCGGCCCGATGATCGACTTGAGTCAGGCCGTGCCCGGTTACCCACCACATCCCGATCTTTTCGCCTGGCTGGCGGAGGCCGCGTCCGCTCGCGCGAATGCCGGCTATGGTCCGATTGAAGGCGAGACGCCCCTGCGCGAGGCCTATGCGGCAGAGGTTGCTGCGGTTTACGGCGCACCGGTCAAGGCGGAAAACATTCACATCACGGCCGGCTGCAACCAGGCCTTCATGGCAGTGGTCTCGGCCATCGCAGCCAGTGGCGATGCGGTGGCGCTGACCGATCCCTTCTACTTCAACCAGGAAACCACGCTGGCGATGATGGGCATCCGCCGCGAGCTGATCCCGCTTGATCCAGCCACCGGTTTCGTGCCCACCATCGAAGGCATCGAAGCGGCTCTGGCGAAAGGCGTAAAGGCCGTGGCGCTGGTATCGCCGAACAACCCGACAGGCGCAATTTACCCGGCCGAGCTGCTGCACCAAGCCTTCGACGCCTGCCGCAAGGCAGGTGCCTTCCTCATCCTCGACGAGACCTACCGCGACTTCCTGGCCAGCGCAGACCGCCCGCATGACCTCCTGTCGATCACAGGTTGGGAAGACAACCTCGTTCTCCTCTATTCCTTCTCGAAATCCTTCTGCATCCCGGGCCACCGCCTCGGTGCGATCACGGCCGGTCCCCGCGCCGTCTCCGAGATCGCAAAAGTCATGGACAATCTGCAGATCTGCGCGCCCCGCGCGCCGCAGGCTGCCGTCGCCAGGGCCATTCCGGCGCTGAAAGACTGGCGCAAGGAAAATCGCATCGAGATCCTGAAGCGCGCCGACACGCTGAAGAGCGTGATGGCAGAGCTCCCTGCCTGGAAGATGGACTCACTTGGCGCCTATTTCGCCTTCATCCGGCATCCCTTCCCCGGCAAGAATTCCGCTGATGTCGCGGAGAGGCTGGCGAAGAAGGCAGGCGTGCTCTGCATTCCCGGCGCCTATTTTGGCGATGACTGCCAGGACTACCTGCGCTTCGCCTTTGCCAATGCCGACAGCGCGACGATCGAAGGTCTGGTCTCCCGTCTATCGACTTTCACTCTGGACTGAGCAGACATGAAGAAAAGCGTGGCGATCATCGGCGGCGGTCCGTCGGGTCTGATGGCGGCGGAACATCTCGCCGGCAAAGGCCATGCCGTCACCGTCTATGACGCGATGCCCACGGTGGGGCGCAAGTTCCTGCTCGCCGGCAAATCCGGCCTCAATATCACCCATGCCGAGGACTATGCGCGTTTTGTTACGCGCTTCGGCGCGGCGAACGACCGGTTGCGCCCCGTGCTCGATCTGATGACGCCGACGGCGATCCGGAACTGGGCCGCAGGTTTGGGTACGGAAACCTTCGTAGGCTCCTCCGGTCGGATCTTCCCGAAAGCCATGAAAGCCTCGCCTTTGCTGCGCGCCTGGTTGCGGCGGCTGGAAGGAATGGGGGTGATTGTTCTCACCCGCCACCGCTGGACGGGCTTCGATGGTGATGCCCTGCTCTTCGACACACCCGAGGGATCGAAGCGCGTGGCCGCCGACGCAACGCTTCTTGCGCTTGGCGGCGCAAGCTGGCCGAAGCTCGGCTCGACTGCTGCCTGGGTGCCGCTGCTGCAAGCCTCAGGCGTGGACGTCACCGCGCTTCGTCCAGCCAATTGCGGCTTCGACTGCGACTTCTCCGACAGCTTCGACAGCCGCTTCTCCGGCCATCCGGTAAAATCGGTGAAGGCCACCTCGACCGCCGGCACCACCCAGGGCGAATTCGTCATCAGCCGGGGCGGGATCGAGGGCAGCCTGATCTACGCGCATTCGGCGGCATTGAGGGACGTGCTCGACCAGGAAGGTCATGCTGCGCTTACGCTCGATCTCACCCCGGGGCGAACGGCGGAGAAGCTATCCGCGGACCTCGCACGTCAGGATCGCAAGGCGAGTTTTTCGACAAGACTGAAAAAGGCCGCCAATCTCGACAAAGTAAAGATCGCCCTGCTGCGGGAGGTGAGAACCGACGCCAACCAACTCGATCCGGATGGCTTGGCAAGCCTCATCAAAGCCCTGCCGCTGACCGTAAATCGTCCTCGCCCAATCGAGGAAGCGATATCGACGGCAGGCGGAGTAGCGCTAGAGGCTATCGACGAGCGCTTCATGCTGAAAAGCCGCCCTGGCACCTTCATCGCCGGAGAAATGCTCGACTGGGAAGCTCCAACCGGGGGATATCTGCTCACCGCCTGCTTCGCGACCGGCATTGCCGCGGCACGTGGCATAGACCAATGGCGCACGGCGCCGGACGGCTGAGCCTTAGCGGCGAGCCTTGTCGTCCTATTTTCCCGGCTTGCGGAACTCGACGGTGGTCTTTGCGACCGGGAAACCGAATTTGGTGACGAGCGCCGTGTTGAGCACCGTACCGTCCTTGCGCAGCACCATCTTGTCCCAGAAGTGAACCTTGTTGCCCTTCGTCTCGGGGCTCAGATAGACGAGGTAGTTGAAGCGGGCAACAGTGCCATTCAGAGTCACTTTCGTCTCACCGATGACATCCTCGCGCGTGCCCAGATAGGTGGTCGGGCTTGTCTTGACGAAACGCCATGTCTTGCGGTCCTTGGTGCCGTCGTCAAAGACAAAGTCTTCGCGCAGTGTCAGCGTCTTGCCGTCCCACTTGCCGGTCAGATCAACGGTGAACTTGCGCTTCATCCCGTTGATCGCGCTGAACGAACCCACCGCTTCCGTCCGACCGGTGAAATAGTCCTCGAAGGTGAAATTGTCGGCTGCCTGTCCGGTGGACGGCAGCAGGCTCATGGCTAGCCCGACAAGGGCCAAGGTGAGCTTCGGCATGATTGGCATCTCCATCATTGACGTTGTGCAGACCACTACGCAAAGGATGGACGGCCGGATTTTGCCCCGGCCCGGCAAACACGTTTGTGAAGGCGGCACACACGCCGCCTTTGCATCCTGTCAGCCGTTGTCGCGCTGGTAAATCCAGTCATGCTGCGGATGATTCTGGAAGCGCCATTTGCGCAAGGGTCCGGCCATGACATTGAGATAATACATCTCATAGCCATGCGGCACGCCGCAGGGGTGATGCCCCTTCGGCACCAAGACCACATCACCGTCCGAGACGGCCATGGTCTCGTCCAGCGAGCCGTCCTCGGTGAACACGCGCTGGAAGCCGAAGCCCTGAGCCGGGTTGAGGCGGTGGTAATAGGTCTCTTCGAGATAGGTCATCTCGGGGAAATTGTCCTCGTCGTGCCGATGTGGCGGGTAGGACGACCAATTGCCCGAGGGCGTAAAGACTTCCGTCACCAGGAGGCTGTCGGCGACATCCCGGTCTTCCATGGCAATCGGATAGATATGCCGCGTATTGGCGCCCTTGCCACGCTCGACAAGCGAAATGCCCTCTGGCCCGATCCGCTGGGCCTCGCGGCCCGGCACGGCGGGCGCCGTGCAGATTGCAAGCACGCAGTCGGTCGTGGCCTTTGCCGCCCAGTCGGCACCCGCCGGCACATAGACGCAATGCGGCGGCGTCTTCTCGAAGACCGACATGCGGTCGCCGAGTTCGCCAAAGTCCTTGCCGCCACCGGAGACCGTTGCCTTGCCTTCGACGAGAACGAGAATGACTTCCGTCTCACCCGTGGCCTCTGCGGCACTCTCGCCCGCCTTCAGGCGATAAAGCCCGAAACCGACATAGCCCCAGCCTGCGCTGGCAGGTGTGATGTCGTGCACCTTGCTGGATGTGCCCGTAGGCTTGCGCAACAGATCGGTCATTCCTCGTCTCCCGTGTCTTAAGCTCAGTCGGCGTCGGAGCGCTCGGCCTCTGCCGCGATCCTGATACGCTCGGCCTCCGCCTTGGCTTCGGCCTTTTTCATCGTGTGGTCGTACATGAACAGCAACTCATAGCCCGCATAGAGGCCGGCCACGACGAAGACCATCGTCCAGCCGGTGGCGCCGTTCCAATACTCCACTCCGGCCCAGGCCAGCGGCAGCACAACACAGAGAATGCGGCGCCATAGCGGCTTGAAGAAAGGGTGGGTCGGGTCGAGGATCTGGAACTTCAAGGCTTTGCTCCCGGCAGTCTTGTGAATGGGTCGCCTGCAATAGAGCCCAAATCTTCCATCTGTCAAAACACGGGGCGAAGATAAGTCTCCGCCCCGGGGTTTCCATTCAGATCAGCCCGGCTTCCCTGGCAAAGCTCTTGAGCGACTTCAGACCCAGGCTTTGATAGTCAAAGGGATTGCGCACGTCCGGATCCTGCTCGGCCTCGATGACGATCCAGCCCTCATAGCTGTGCTCGGCAGCGATCTTCAGCACTGGCGGGAAGCTTACCCCACCTTCCGTGTCGCCAGGCACGGTAAAGACACCGCGACGCACGCCTTCGAGAAAGGACAGATTTTCGCTGCGCACCTGATCCGCAATCACCGGGCGTACATTTTTCGCGTGGATATGGCCGACGCGGTGCATGTATTTTGTGGCAATCGCTTCCGGATTGCCGCCGCCGAAATAGCAATGACCGGTATCAAGCAACAGCTTCGTATGCGGGCCGGTGTGCTCCATCAGTTTGTCGATTTCGGTCTCGGTCTCGACCACCGTGCCCATATGGTGGTGATAGACCAGCGAGATGCCCTGAGAGGCCGAGAACTCGGCCAGCGCCTCGACGCCGGCGCCGAACTTTGCCCATTCGGCGTCGATGAGCTTTGGACGGTCGGCAAGAGCCGTGTCATCGGCGCCATGGATGGCGTTCGAGGTTTCGCAGACGATGATCACCTTGCAGCCCATGGCCTTCAGCACGTCGAGGAAAGGCTGCATGGCGGCCTTTTCCTCTTCGATCGAGTTCGTGAGCAGGTTCAACGAATGCCAGCCGGAAACGAATTTCAGGCCGCGCGGCTCCAGCACCGACGTCAATTCGGCCGGATCGGTCGGCAGCTTGTGGCCCTTCTCGATGCCGTCGAAACCGATCTTTGCGGTTTCGTCGAGGCATTGTTCGAGGCTGATATGGGCGCCGAGGCGGCGGTCGTCGTCGTTGGACCATGCAATCGGATTGGTACCGAACAGGATCATCTCAGTTTCTTTCCTTGAGTGCGGCTTCATATGCTGCGCGGGCTTGCGTGACTTCCTTGCGGGCCGAAACCTCCGGCACCGCGACATCCCACCAGTAGCCGCCGGCTCCTGTGGTCGGATAAGGATCGGTATCAATGACGATGACGGTTGTCTCGGTCGCCGCACGGGCGGCATCGAGTGCGGTTTCCAGCTCTGATATCGACGACACCTTGTGGGATCGCGCACCCATCGACGCAGCGTGGGCGGCAAAGTCGATGGCCATCGGGCTGACATTCGTATGGGCGTAGAGATTGTTGAACTCAGCACCGCCGGTGCCCATCTGTAGCCGGTTGATGCAGCCGTAACCCCTGTTGTCGGTGATCACCAGCGTGATCTTCACGCCCATGCCGACTGCGGTCGCGAGTTCCGAGTTCATCATCATGTAGGAGCCGTCGCCGACCATGACGATAACGTCACGATCGGGCTCTGCCATCTTGATGCCGAGACCGCCGGCGATCTCATAGCCCATGCAGGAGAAGCCGTATTCCATGTGATAGGAAAGCGGCAGCTTGGACTTCCACAGCTGGTGCAACTCGCCCGGCATGGTGCCGGCGGCGCACATGACGACGGTGTTGTCGCGCGAGGCGCGTTGCACGGCGCCGATCACCTGCATGTCCGTCGGAAGCGAATTGCTATCGACCGGGGCAGCGGTGACGGCATCCGCCTTGGCGAACCAGGAGGCCTTGAGACCGGCATCGGGCGCACCGAACTTGTGATCGCCGAGCGCAGCCGAGAGCTTTTCCAGCCCGATCCTGGCGTCAGCCACGAGCGGGATCGCATCATGCTTGGCGCTGTCATACGCCTGCACGTTGAGCGCGAGGATCTTTCGGCTGGGATTCTTGAACAGTGCCCAGGACCCGGTGGTGAAATCCTGGAAACGTGTGCCGACGCCAATCACGAGATCGGCCTTTTCCGAGACCAGATTGGCGCTTTCGGCACCGGTCACGCCAACAGGGCCGAAGTTCAGACCATGGTCCCAGGCGAGCGCAGACTTGCCGGCCTGCGTCTCGACGACGGGGATCTGGTGCTTCTCGACGAAAGCCTTCAGCGTATCGGTCGCGCCGGAAAAATGCACGCCGCCACCGGCCACGATCACAGGGTTCTTTGCGGCCCTCAGGGCCTCGACCGCCGCCTCGAATTCCACGACATCGGGTTCGGGACGACGGAAGCGCCAGGTTTTCCTGGCGAAGAAGCTTTCAGGGTAATCGTAAGCCTCGGCTTGCACATCCTGGCAAAAGGCAAGCGTCACAGGACCGCAATCAGCGGGATCGGTGAGCGTGCGCATGGCGCGCGGCAAAGCGGTCAAAAGCTGCTCCGGCCGCATGATCCGGTCGAAGTAGCGCGACACGGGACGGAAGCAGTCGTTCGCCGACATGGTGCCGTCGCCAAAATCCTCGATCTGCTGAAGCACGGGATCCGGGCCACGATTGGCGAAGACATCGCCGGGAATGAGGAGAACCGGCAGGCGGTTGACATGGGCGAGAGCCGCAGCCGTCACCATATTGAGCGCGCCGGGGCCGATGGAGGACGTCACCGCCATCGCGCGACGACGGCCGAGCTGCTTGGCATAGGCGATGGCCGCATGCGCCATCGACTGCTCGTTCTGCCCGCGATAGGTGGGCAGCTCCTCGCGTATGCCATAGAGCGCCTCGCCGATGCCGGCCACGTTGCCGTGGCCAAAGATCGCCCACATGCCGGCGATATAGGGTACGCCATCCTCGTTCAACTGATTGGCGAGATAACGCACCATCGCCTGAGCGGCGGTCAGCCGGATCGTCTTCATGCTTGTCCTCCCTTGGCGGCAGCCGCCGCCTTCCGCGCCGCATCCCAGATTGCACAGAGGCTTTGGTAACGCGCCGCCATATCCTCCACAGCCTGGGTATCCGTAATGCTTCCGGCAAGCCACTTGCGCGCCGCGTCACCGAAGATGGTGCGCCCGACAGCAAACCCCTTGACGAGACCAAAGCCGGCAGCAAGCTGGAAACTCGCCTCCAGTTCCGCCTGCGGCGCATCGAGACCAAGCACAACGATGCCACGTGTATAGGGATCATGGCGCTCGATCGCCGCGCAGGCATTCGCCCAGGAGGCCGTCGTCTTCATCGGCTCCAGCTTCCACCAGTCGGGGTAGACGCCGATCTCGTAGAAGCGGTCGATGATCTTGGCCGTGGTCTCGTCATCACAGGCACCGACCTTGGACGGGATGACCTCCAGCAGGAATTCCAACCGGTTGCGGCGGGCCGCATGGAAGAGCCGCAGAACCGTCTGCTCCTGATCGGCTTTCATTTCGGCCGTGTCATCCGGGTGATAGAAGGCAAGAACCTTCACGACATGATCGATCGGCCATTCGACCAGACCGCCGAAATCCGGACCAATCTCCGGCTCCAGCGTCAGCGGGCGCGAGCCCGGCCATTCGACGGGACGGCCAATCCACAGGCCCGTGCCGGCAGCGCGATAGAGTGCATCGCGCCCCAGGCGGCTGTCGCAGAGCAGACCATACCCGGCTTTGCCATCGGAAACCCGCAGGGCGGCATCGAGGCAGAGGGTCTTGAACGCGCCGATCCTGTCGTCCGAAACATCGGCCTCCCTGGCCATGGCTTCCAGCTGCATCCGGTGGTCGAAGGCGAACACCCGCATGGTCGACCAGTCAGCCTTGCGATTGGTCGACCAATGCACCTGCTCGAGCGCTGCATCCTTGCGCAGCGCCTTGTTCTTGATGCCGGTCTTGAAGAAATACTGCAGTTCTTCCCAGCTCGGATAGGCCGGTGTGCAGCCATGGCGGGAGACGGCGAAGGCGCCGCAGGCATTGGCAAATTTCAGCGATGTCGGCCAGTCCTCGCCCGTCAGCCAGCCCTTGAGCAGCCCGGACATGAAGCCATCGCCGGCGCCCAGCACGTTGAAGACTTCGATCGGAAATCCCTCGCCGGCCTGCCCCTCGTCGAGACTGTCAGGGATAGCATCCTCGAAGACCACGGCGCCCATCGGCCCGCGTTTGCAGACCAGCGTCGCCGGCGAGACCTGCCGCACGGCTCTCAGCGCCTCGATCGTATCGGTCGAGCCGCCGGCGATATGGAATTCCTCTTCCGTGCCGACGATCAGGTTGAACAGATGCAGCGTCGACTGCAGCTTTGCAGTCACCTTTTTGGATTCGACGAACCGGCTCTCGCCATCGCCATGGCCAGCAAGACCCCAGAGGTTCGGGCGGTAATCGATGTCGAGTGCGGTCAACCCTCCCGACTGCCGGGCGATTTCCAGCGCCTTCAGAACGGCCTGTTCGGTCCGAGGGTTCGAGAGATGCGTACCCGTCACACACACGCAACGCGCTTCGGAAACGAAGTCCGGGTCGATGTCCTCTTCCGACAGCGCCATGTCGGCGCAGTTCTCGCGGTAGAAAATCAGCGGAAACTGGTATTCGTCGCGGATGCCAAGCAGCACCAGCGCCGTCAGGCGCTCCTTGTCGGTCTTGACGCCGCGCACATCGACGCCCTCGCGCACCAGCTGTTCGCGAATGAAGCGACCCATATGCTCGTCACCGACTCGGGTGATCAGCGCCGATTTGAGGCCAAGCCGCGCAGTTCCGGCCGCGATATTGGTCGGCGACCCGCCAATATACTTGTTGAAGGAGGCCATGTCCTCCAGCCGACCACCAACCTGTGCCCCGTAAAGGTCCACGGACGAGCGGCCGATCGTGATCAGATCGAGCGAAGCCAAGCGATTTCCTCCCTGTGACGCGGGATCTCGCGCCCCGCCTCGAGCCCCCGTCCGCGATTTGGAACGGCGCCCTTCTGAAATAGACTATAAATTCTATTTTTCAGAATTTCAATACGAACATTCAGTCATCCTGTCGCGCAGTGCCGACAGCAACCGAGAGCGTGATTGCCAGGCAAAGCGTGGCCGACAGCGAGCGGAATGCCCCGAAATCGACTTCCGAAACCGACAGCAGCGTCGCCCCCATGCGCCGGAGCGGGCTGACGACCGTATCCGTGACCGCAATGACGGGAATACCGCGCCCTCGAACCTGTTCGACGAGCTCGAGTGTCTCGGTCGAATAGGGCGAAAAGGTTACGGCGAGGAGCGCGTCGCCTTCGCGGATTGCATGGTGATTGTCGAGCCGCCCGACGACGCTGTGCAACATGGCAGGAACGCCCATCTTCTCGAAGGCATAGGCCATGTAACTCGCGACCGGAAAGCTCCGCCGCAGACCGATGATATGAATCATCCGCGCCTCGGAAAGCTGCCTGACGGCAGCCTCCATCGTCGGCGGATCAACTGTTTTGACGAGATTTTCCAGCGAGAGTCGGCCCGCCTCCACAAATTCGGCCAACAGCGCCGAAGGTGAGCCCTCGGCCTTTTCTCGCAGATGCTGGAGGCGTGTCGAGTAATCGGGCCACCCCCCGACAAAGCTCTCTCGAAACAGCTTTTGCATTTCGGAGAACCCGGAGAACCCCATGATCTGGCAAAACCGCATGAAGGCAGACGGCTGCACGCCCGCACCCTCTGCCATCTCTGCGACGGTAGAGACGGCGATGCGGTCCTTGTTGGCTGCAACATAGTCAGCGCATTGCTTTAGTCGCTTGGGCAGGCTGCCGGAGACTTCCAGCAACCGGTCCTCGAACTCCTTGATCGTCTGCGCTCCGCCGCTCTCGCTCATTCCGCCCCTCACCCTCATCCGGACACATCGTCACGCTTGACAGAATCCGTGTCACGATCTAGCAAAATAGAACATATATTCCAAAACGCGGTTTTTGCCAGCGTGAAATGGAACATTGATCAGGTGCCTCCATATGGAGCGCCCAACGACATCACGATCGCCTCCTCTTGACGAGAGACCAGGGCGTGGCAGGGAGGGAATGAACATGGTCACGAGACTGGCACTTCTGGGCGCTGGCCGCATCGGCAAGGTGCATGCGAAAGCCATCGCGGAAGACAAGCGCGCGAAACTCGTCGCTGTCGCCGACGCATTCGCGGAAGCCGCAAATGCCATCGCCACGCAGACCGGATGCGTCGTGAAGACGATCGAGGAAATCGAGGCAGACAAGGCTATCGACGCCGTCATCATTTGCACGCCGACCAACACCCATGCCGACCTGATCGAACGTTTCGCCAAGGCCGGCAAGGCGATCTTCTGCGAAAAGCCGATCGATCTGGATGTTAACAGGGCGAAGGCCTGCCTTGAGACCGTGCGCGCTGTTGGCGGAAAGGTCATGCTCGGTTTTAACCGTCGCTTCGACCCGCACTTCCAGGCCGTGCGCAAGGAAATCGACAAGGGCTCGATCGGCAAAGTGGAGATGGTGACGATCACCAGCCGCGACCCGGGCGCGCCTCCTGCCGAATATATCAAGGTCTCCGGCGGCATCTTCCGCGACATGACCATCCACGATTTCGACATGGCCCGCTTCCTGCTGGGCGAAGAAATCGAAACGGTCCAGGCCTCGGCCTCGGTGCTGGTTGACCCCAAGATCGGCGAGCTCGGCGACTACGACAGTGCCTCGCTGATCCTGACGACAAAGAGCGGCCGCCAGGCGATCATCTCCAACTCGCGCCGCGCATCCTATGGCTACGACCAGCGCATCGAGGTGCACGGCTCGCTCGGCTCGGTCTCGGCCGAAAACCAGCGGCCGGTCTCGATCGAGGTCGCCAACAAGGACGGCTATACCCGCCCGCCGCTGCATGATTTCTTCATGACGCGATACACGGCGGCCTATGCGGCCGAGATCTCTGCCTTCATCGACGCGCTCGACAACGGCACGCCGATGGCGCCGTCAGCCGAAGACGGCCTGATCGCGCTGGCGCTCGCCGACGCGGCAGTGAGGTCGGCCAGGGACAAATCCGCAGTCACCGTCGCCTACTGACGACGAAGAGCTCCCGCGCTGCCGCAAGGCGGCGCAGATTGGAAACGCCGCCCGAACCTCCTCGGGCGGCGTTTTCCGTTTCTCATGATGACTGTCAGACGACGAGTTCGCGGCGTTCGACTTCGGTCAACATGGCAAGGTCGAGGATCTTCTGCAGGTTGGCCGCATGGCGGAAGCTCGGCTCCTGCGCATAGCCGGAACGGATCGCGGTGATGAACTTCTGATAATTCGTTTCCACCGGATCGACTTCGATCTCGCGCCAGACGGCCTTCTCGACATCCTCCTGGAGGCAGGCCCTGAGGCTGGACTTGTCCAGACGATGAATGACTTCCAGCGCGCCTTTGTCGCCATGCACGCGCAGGCGAAGCTCGTTCAAATGGCCCGTTGCCCAGCGGCTCGCATGGATGACGCCCATGGCACCATTGGTAAACTCGGCCGTCATGGTGAAACTGTCATTGGCGTCGAGATCATATTCGCCGATCTTGTTGCCCGGCGCCTTTTCGAAGGCTTTCATCCGGGCAAAGACGTGATCGATCTCCGTCACCGCGCCAAAGCCGACAAAGTCGAGGATATGGATGCCGACATCGCCGAGCACGCCGTTGGAGCCATGTTTCGTCGACAGCCGCCACAGCCACTGGCTTTCGGTCGCCCAATCCCCCCAGGCCTTGGAGACGAGCCAGCTCTGCAGATAGGAAGCCTCGATATGACGAACCTTGCCGATCTCGCCGGCCAGCACCATCTGCCGGGCCTTCTGCACCTGCGCCACATTGCGGTAGGTGAGGTTGACCATGTTGACGAGGCCGGAATTCTCCGCCGCCGTCGCCATTTCGTCGGCCTTGGCGTAATTCTCCGCGAGCGGCTTCTCGCACATGACATGCTTGCCGGCAGCAATCAGCTTGAGCGTCGTCGGATAATGCACCTTGTCCGGCGTTACATTGGTGACGGCATCGAATTCACCCCAGGCGATCGCCTCGTCGAGCGAGGTGAAGGTGTTGGGAATGTGGTGCCGAGCCGCAAAGGCGCGCACTGTGGCCATATCGAGATCGACCGCCGCCACAAGTTGCACGTCGGATATCGTCGAAAAGTTCATCGCATGGGAATTGGCCATGCCCCCGGTGCCGAGCACCAGAAGACGGATAGGGGCAGCGCTCATTTATAGCCTTCCTCGCCAGCCTGGTGCAAACGCGGCCCTCGCTCGGTGATTGGCTCCAGCGCCTCTTCGACCGGGACATTCGGCGCATCGTGCACGGCGCCGTAACGCGGCATCGGATTGTAGGCCCACTTGACCCCGTTGCGGATGACCTGCTGCACATTGGCATCGTGGTATGTCGGATAGGTCTCGTGGCCCGGACGGAAGTAGAAGATGTTGCCGGCCCCACGCCGCCAGGTCAGGCCCGAGCGAAACACCTCGCCACCGGCGAACCAGGAGATGAACACGGTCTCCAGCGGCTCGGGAACGGAGAAGAATTCGCCGTACATTTCCTCGTTTTCCAGCACGAAATTCTCAGGGATACCGGCGGCAATCGGGTGGCCGGGATTGACGGTCCAGATCCGCTCGCGCTCGCCCGCTTCGCGCCACTTCAACGCGCAGGGAGTGCCCATGAGCCGCTTGAACGGCTTGGCGAAATGCCCGGAATGCAGGACGAGCAGACCCATGCCTTCCCAGACCCGTTTCGCAACCCGCTCGACAACCTCCTCAGAGACTTCGCCATGCGCCTTGTGACCCCACCACACGAGCACATCGGTCTCGGCGAGCCGGTCCAAAGGCAAACCGTGTTCCGGCTCCTGCAGGGTCGCCGTCGTTGCCTCGATCTCGGAATCCGTGTTCAGCGCAGCAGCAATCGTCGCATGCATGCCATCGGGATAAATCTCCCGGACGGTTGCGTTTTCCCGCTCGTGAATATTTTCACCCCAGACAACAGTTCTGATCGCCACGTGCTTCCTCCTTGATTAAGACCGGAGCGACCGGCCATGCGCCACGCCCCCATGGGCCCGTCGCTCTGTCTCACCTAGGCATGAAAACGAACGAAACTAGGGCATGTCGGCAAATAATTGAAACCGCTTTGGCCGTCATCATTTGCAATCCGGTCAACGTCTGTCAAATGGCAATTTCCTGACTTCAAGCACTCGCGGGCGTGCCCTGCAGACAGCCCCTCTCTCCCGGATCAGCACCGCTTTGGAAGCGCTTTGACAGCCGGGGTCGAGAATTGCCAGATGTCCGGGAGCATGTGATAAGCGGCAGCAGCCGGGGTGTTCCCGCAGGAGTTCGACGGCACGAATGAAGCTCAAGGAATTCGCCCAGCAGATCGGATTGTCACCGACAACGGTGAGCCGCGCTTTGAGCGGCTATCCGGAGGTGAACGAAGCGACACGCACCAGGGTGTTGCAGGAGGCCGCCCGCCTCGGCTACCGGCCCAACATCAATGCCGTTCGCCTCGCGACCGGACGGGCGGGCGCCATCGGCGTCGTCATGACCAAGACCGGCGACTACCAGTTTTCCGAATTCATGAGCGGCATGGCCGACCGCCTGAGCGGCGAAGACATCGACATGCTGATCACGCCGATGGCCGAACACGACACGGGCGATGAAATTCAACTCTACCGACGCCTCGCAGAAAGTCGCCGCGTCGATGCTGTCGTCATTCATTCGCCACGCCCCAGGGATCCGCGCATCGCCCTGCTGTCCCAACTGAAACTTCCCTTCATCGTGCACGGCCGCTCATCCACCGAGGTGCCGCATGCCTGGCTGGATATCGACAACGAGGGCGCCATCCGGCGCAGTACCGAACACCTGCTCGATCTCGGCCACCGGCGCATCGCACTGTTGAACGGGCGCGAGGGTCTGACCTTCACCCTGCATCGGCTCGCCGGTTACACGGAAGCGCTGCGCGACCGTGGCATCGACTTCGACCCGAAGCTTGTCACGCATGGCGATTTCACCGACGAGATCGGCTTTCACTTTGCCCGCGCGGCACTCGAGCAGCGCCCGCGCCCAACTGCCTTCGTCGCCGGCTCGATGATGACGGCACTCGGTGTGTACCGCGCGGCCAGGACGAGGAACCTGATCATCGGTCAGGACATATCCGTCATAGCCCATGACGACGTCTTCCCCTATCTGACCGCGGAGAACATGACGCCGTCGCTATCCACCACCCGTTCTTCGATCCGCGCTGCCGGAAGCCGGATCACTGACCTCCTTCTGCAGATTTTGGCAGGCCGTGAGGCGAGCGATGTCAGGGAACTCTGGCCGGTTGAACTCATCCTGCGTGAAACGAGCCGCCCCGTATCGAGGGAACAGTCGACATGACGGACAGAAGATCAACCCGGGTCGTCGTGATCGGCCACATCAACCACGATCGCATCTGGCGCCTGACCGAGCCGCTGCGTCCCGGCGGACGCATCGCCTGGTCGTCGCGTGATACACGCCTCGGCGGCGGTGGATATTTCACCGCCAAGCGTCTTCTCGATTTCGGCCATGACGTGGCACTTCTCTCGAACTTGATGACGGATGACCATGGCGAGACTGCGCTTGCGGACCTGGAGGCGACAGGCTTCGACACAAGCCTGATCGCCCGCCGCGAAGGCGCAACCGACTTTGCCGATATCCTGCTCGATCCGACCGGCGACCGCACCATCCTGTCGAGCGAGCGCCGCCTGTCTCGAACCTTCCTGCTCGACAAGCCCGTGCATGCCGATGCCTTTTACGTGAATGCGCCAAAGCTGCCGCAGACCATAGTGGACTCGCTCGAACGAGCCCCTCTTGTCGTGTCGCAACTGCCGATACGTGAGGGTGGGCCGCGACCGGCCGATGTCATCGTGGGGTCGAAGGCCGATCTTCCAGGGATGGCACTGGCGGATGTCTGGCGCGTTGCAGCAGAGCTCGGGACAAAGCGCCTGACACACCTCGTGATGACCGACGGACCGGATAGGATTTCGCTCTTTGACGGACATCTCGAGCAGACCTTATCTCTCGCCCGCACGGTCAGCGTTCCGGACACGATCGGCGCCGGCGACACCTTCAGCGGTGCCCTGCTGCATGGATTGCTCGAAGGTCGCGGCATTGTCGAGGCGACAAGGCTCGCAGGAGACACGACGACCGATTGGCTGGAGCAGCGCGAACAGGCTGCCCACGTCTCGGCAATCGAGAAATCAATCTCTTAACATCTTTATTTGATCGCCTTCCGGGAACCGGTGAGCCGCCTGTGAGTTCATGGCAGCGAAATGGAGGAAGGCATGACCGAAGCCGATATCACCTGGACCCGCCCCGTCGAACTGGAACTTCCCTGCGGTCTGACACGGCGGTTCCTGAATGCCTATGACGCACTCGATTTTCTCGATGCCGAATGGCCAACGCGACGTGGCTACGCCTATGAGCGTGCCATTCGCCTGTGCAGGCAGGCCCTGCGTGGTAGCCGCTCCTCGGAACTGGCCCGCAGCGCTTTTCTCGCGGCGGCCGCCGAAGCGGGAATTTCGCAATGCTTGAATCCGGCGCGCCGCGTCAGCTTCCGTCCGCAACGAAATCGTGACGTTGCCTGACCGGCCTGCGCGCGGGCGCTGCTGCCCGCACTGAACGCTCTGATTTCTCCGCAGTCCGAGCACAGCCAAACGCTCCGCAGTTCGCTCTAGCGCAGCGCCTCATGAGGCGGCGGCTAGCAAGGCCGCGCGCCCATTCGGTGTTGCGCAAGCGTCGCCGCCGTCATTCATCAGAACTCAGGATAGCCACGGTCTGACCATCCATCAGAGCCCGCATCAGCAAGGCTTCGCCCCCCGCCACTGATCGCCTTGAGAGAATCTCGCTCCACGTTCGATGGTGCATGTCCTCGGGCAAAGCGAGCCTGGTGTCACCCCAGAACTGATCCGCCTTCAACCCTTCGCCATCCCGGATCATGGCCAGGGGCCAACGGCAGGCAAGGGTGACGACCAGTTGTTCGGCATGCCTGCGCGCAAAGGCGATCACATGGCGCATTCGACGACCTTCGCAGCGCAGCGGAATATAGTCTCCCCGCAAGAAGAGATCCGGGCGTTCATTGCGCAGGGCAAGCCCGCGACCCACCAGGGCCTGTTTCAGCCAACCCGCCTCCAGTGCCTTACGGTCGGTCCAGGACACCGGCGCAACCGGATCGAACTCCGACAGCGCGGAAAATGCCGGAGGGCGGCGGTTGTCGGGATCGACGAAACTGAGATCAATGCCCTCACTGCCTTGATAGATGTCGGGAACGCCCGGAGCGGTCAGCTTGATCGCGGTGAGGCTCAAGCCGTTGATCAGTCCACCCTGGATGATCGGCCTGATCTCTTCGGAGACGCCCCGAACGAAGGCATGGTTGTCGAGCATCAGGGACCGGACATGGTCTCTCACCGCGCTCTCGAAGACATCATTCACGTCGTTCCAGTCAGTGCGCAGCTTGGCCTCGCGCATGGATTTCCCCAGGAAAGCGAGCAGACGTTCGGTGAAATCGGCAATGCCTTCCCGATCTTTGATATCGAGTTCTGCTGGCCAATGCGCGATGATTGCCTGGAAAATCGCCCATTCCAGCTCGGGATCCGGAGCCGGGCCGCCATCTAGAACCTGGACAGTCCCCCTGTTCGTCTCCCGCCATCGTTGGAAGAGGCTGACGAACCGTCCGGCATCTTCCGCCAGCGCAAAGAGCCGCGCCCTCGCATCCTCGCCGCGCTTCGTATCATGGGTGGACGAGGCTGAAAGGCCGAAGGGCTGGCTCGCCTGCCGCTCTCGCATCAATGAATGGAAATGTTCGAGACCTCCCTCGTCCGGCTCCAGTTCGCCTCCCACCTCATTCAGGGCAAGAAACTCGACATGCCGGAAGAACAGCGTGTCCTCGAGTGATTTCGCCATCAGCGGCCCGGTCAACTGCTGAAACCGGCAGCGGAAAATGTCATCCGCCACGCGATGATCCTCGAAGCGCCCGGCCCCCTTGAGAAGATCGACGATTGACCAGGCAGCATCGGCGGCGGTCTCATCCAGCCGAGTTTTGATTGCGGCAAGCACCTGATCGAGAAGATGGTGGTCCGACGAGGACATCTCCCCCTGCACGCTGTAGGTCCGATACCGGGGAAAGGCCAGAAGAAGCTCTTCCAGCGCCCTGCGGATCGTTTCCTCGTCCAGCCCGAGCAATTCTCTTCCCTGCTTGACCAGCGCATTCACTTCTCCGGCGAAATTCACCCGGATCATCCGAAGCTTCGCCTCGCGCATGCGCTCCGGAATGGACAAGGTCTCACCGGCGAGCTGATTGTAGGTCTGGCGTAGCGTGATGAAGCCCTCCAAGTCGAGGAAGGCTGGCACCTGCGCCGCGATGAACTCGTATCCTGTCGATCCCTGGACAGGCCAGTCGGCTGGCAGTTGCTCACCCGGTGCCAGGATCTTTTCGACGACAATAAACACGTCCTTGCCGACGCTGCGGCGCAGGCGCTGCAGATAGCCGGCCGGATCGGCGAGACCATCGACATGGTCGATGCGCAGTCCATCCACATGGCCGGATCGGACCAGCTCCAGGATGGTTCGATGGGCATCGGCGAACACGTCCTCCGCCTCGACCCGGAGCCCGACCAATCCAGCGATTTCGAAGAAACGCCGATAGCTCAGGCCCTTGGCCGCCTCAGACCACGACATCAGTCGATAGGGCTGAAGGTCGTGCACCGACATGAGGAATTGCGGCTCGTGCGCGCGTTGGTTCAGAGCCGCAATCAGCGGGTCGCAGTCGTCCCCCGCGCAAAGCGCACGAACCGCAGCGTGAAAATCGTCCTCCGCGCCGGCATCGGCGTGCCGCCCCAGATCGGCAAGCCGTTCTGCGAGCGGATCGGTGAATTCTTCAAGGACAAGCGGATAGGTCGAAGGGTGCAACGGGTAGAAACTGTCGAAATACCGGATCGCCAGAACCCCGTTTTTGCGGTCGAGCGTGAGCGTGATCTCCCCCTCGGCCACCGCCTGCTCGAAAGGCTTGCCGAGGAAAGGCAAGGTCAGTCGCTGGCTCCAGTCGATATCGAAGTAATGACCATAGCGGCTCGCCTTCCCCCACTCGATCACGCTACGCCACCAGGGATTCTCCAGACTCGCCGCCATATGATTGGGCACGATGTCAAGGATCAGGCCGAGCCCTTCTGCCTTCAGCGTAGCTGCGAGCTCTTCGAGGCCTTCACGCCCTCCAAGCACCGGATCAACGAGATTGGCATCGGTGACATCATAACCATGCGTCGACCCTGCCGTGGCAGCGAAAACGGGCGCAGCATAGAGATGCGTTATTCCGAGCCGCTTCAGATAGGGCACGAGGCCGATGGCGCGGTCGAAATCCATGCCGCCGCGAAATTGCAGGCGGTAGGTCGAAACGGGAACTCGCATGCTGGCATCCTTGGCGTGGGGGTGACCGACGTCAGCTAACGCCGACCTGCCACCCTTGTTCCACCCGGAACGATGGGATGCACAACTGCTCGTGCAAGCCGAGTTCTCCGTATGGCAACTCCGCTGAGCATGGCATGCGTCCGTCTTGCCACGGATGAGTTTTCTTGACCTTTTTTGGATCGCGGATTTAAATAATCGAGATAATCAAATATCTTGGAAAGGTGAGGCTGATTCGAGAAAGCCTCGCAGGCTAAATGATTTAGCTGGGGATGCGGACATGCGGGAACAGACGGATATAGAGACCTGGGCGATGGTCCGGGCTCATCAGATCATTATGCAGCAGGGCGCAAATCTGGTCGTGGCTGCTCAGAGACTGGACCACAAGAAGACCACCGCCAACACCTATGCGTTGCGGACTGCGATCATGGCTTCGCTGATCGAGGCGCTGAAGTCCCCACCGGCAGAGACGGTCTCGCCGATGGAAGCACGGATCGTCACACCGGCCTGATCACCGACAAGCGTCACGACCGGCGGGCAGGCAGAGCCCACTTGTCTCCGACAAGACGATCATATTCCGGCGGTTCAAACGCTTCGAAGCCGCCGCCGGGATAGAGCGTTAGCTCGCCGACATAGAGATTGTCGCCGGTATCGAACAGATCGACCCGAACGAAATCCAGGTCGCGTCCAAGAGCCTCCGACAGAGAGACCATCATCTCAAGCAATTGCGGACGTGGGATTTCATGCGGATAGGGCGGATAATAGTCCGGGTCATGGAACGGCAGGCGCTCCCAATCGCGGGAATAGGTCGCTGAGTAGCCCTGATTGTCCGTGCGCGTATCGATCATGATGTACGATAGCCGCCCATTGAAGACGAAACAGCGATAGTCCCAGGGAATGCCGCCGTCCTTGTTCAGCATCTGCTCGATGACCACCTTGCGGTCGACCTGTGAATAGGCCCATTCCCTGTTGTAGCGGGCATGGTCGATGGACAACCACTCGGCGCAGGGATCATTGCGCTTGAGCGCTTCGACATCCTCGGGCGTATAGAGAAACTCACCGAGCCCGCTCGCATGGTTTGGCTTGATGACGACCGGCAGCGGGATCGTCGACCAGTCGACATCCGAAAGCTTCGTGCCGGCCCAAAAGGTCGGGATCACATGCTGGGCTCCGACCTTCTCGGCGACGTAGTCCTTCACCGCGAGCTTGTCGACCAGCTTTCCATAGAGCGGATTGCGGTCATGTATCTTCCGGTACTGGACCTTTTCCGAGAACGTCTTCGGCTGATCGACATCGGGCCATTCGCCCTTGATGCTCCAGAATTTGAGTTGGATATAGAGCTTGTCCGGCAGCGGCGCGATCAGGCGCCAGAAGATGCGCTTCATGAGATAGCGAAACGAATTCTGGTCGTAACCAGCCCGGATGAAGCTTTCCTTCTGTTCTTCTGCCAAGACCGCGTCTCCCGTTCCCGTTGCCGGCGAAGTCTAGAGGCCCCGGTTTATCGTCGAGTTAACTGGAAGCGCTGAATACAGGCTTTCCTTCAGCTTGATCGGAGACATCAGACATGCGAGCGTCCGGCCATGCGAATTCTGCTCGTGGAAGACACGCTCGACGTCGGAGAGGCAATCTCACGCCGCTTTGAAACCATCGGCCATACGGTCGACTGGCAGACTGACGGCCGTGCTGCGGCGGACATCCTGGTTTTCACCGAATACGACCTCGTCATTCTCGATGTCATGCTGCCGGGCATGGACGGTTTCTCGATCCTGAAGCGATTGCGCGATGGGGGCAGCACCGTGCCAGTTCTGGTGCTGACGGCCCGGTCAGAAATCGACGATCGTGTCGGCGCGCTTGATCTCGGTGCCGACGACTATCTCGTGAAGCCCTTCGACTTTCGTGAACTGGAAGCCCGCGCGCGCGTCCTGATGCGTCGCCGTACCGGAGGCGAAGCGACCAATGTCATCGTCTGTGGCGATGTGCTGCTCGACAGAAGCCAGCGCTCCGTCAAGGTCGGCAATCGCGAAGTGCCACTCAAGCGCCGGGAAATGACCCTGCTCGAAATCCTCGCGAGCCGGCCGGGCCGTGTGTTCAGCAAGGACCAGCTTCTTGACCAGATCTTCGGCTTCGACGAGCCCGCAGGGCCCAACGCCATCGAGCTCTATGTCGGACGCCTGAGGAAAAAGCTGGAAGGAGCAAAGGCACGCATCGTGACCGTCCGCGGTGTCGGCTATCAACTGGTGTCAGATGCAGAGGACTAGGCGCTCTCTTTTCGCCCGCCTGGTCATTCGCGTGGCTGCAGTATTGGCAGGCGGCGCAGCGATTTTGATGACTGCTGCCTGGTTCTATGCGCGGGCCGCCGCCGACGAGGCCTATGATCGCCTCCTCCAGGGCGCAGCCATCCAGATCCTCGACAGCCTCGTGGTCGAGGAAGGTCGAATTGCAGTCGATCTGCCGCCGAGCGCCTTCGAGCTGCTCGGCCTCGCTCCGCGCGACAAGATCTTCTACCGCGTCGTGGCACCCGATGGCACCACGTTGACGGGATACGAGGACCTCGACTTTCCCGCCGACGTGGCCAATGCCCGGACACAGGCGCTTTTCGAGACCGCGAGCTTCCGCGACCTGCCGGTTCGCATGGTTGCCGCGAGCCGCGCGATCGCGGATCCCTCTATCGGTGGATGGGCGAATGTCCTGATTGCGCAGACGACCGAAGCCCGGCAGGAACTGACCACGGAACTCACCACCCGCGCGCTCGTTCTGGTCGGCGTGATGAGCCTTCTGGCCCTCGGCGGCACCATTTTGGCCGTGCGGTATTCGCTCCACCCGCTGGATGCGCTCGGCGACACCCTGCGGCGCCGCGACAGCCAGGACCTGACGCCGCTGGCCATCGACGTGCCCCGCGAACTCTCTCCCTTCGTCGAGTCGATCAACCACTTCATGCGCCGTCTCGACGATCGCCTACGCCTCCTGCAGCGCTTCATCGCCGACAGCGCCCACCAGATCCGCACGCCGCTGACGGCACTTTCGGCTCAGGTGAGCCTGATCGACGAGGACGCACTCTCCGATGACGATCGCCGCCACCTGAACCGGGTGAAGAACCGCGCCTCCGAACTTGCCCGTTTTACCACCCAGCTGCTCAACCACGCCATGGTCATCCACCGCTTCGACTCGGTCCAGCTCTCGCCGGTGGATGTGGTCGACGTGGCCCGCAAGGCTTTCCGCGCCGCCGTTCCGATCACCATCGATCCGGATATCGTCGTTTCCTTCGAGGCCCCGCCAGAGGCGCTGATGGTGCTCGGGGATGCTTTGAGTCTGCGCGAGGCCATCGTCAACGTCATCGACAATTCGCTCCGCCACGGCGTTATCTCCAGCCTTGCCGTTCGGATCGTCAGGCGCGGCAACTTCGTGCTGGTCGAGGTGGAAGACGACGGTCCCGGCATTCCCGCACAGGACTGGCCACAGGTCACCCGCCGCTTCGTCTCCTCGAAGAGCGGCGAAGGCAGCTCCGGCCTCGGCTTCGCAATCGCATCGGAAGTGGCCACGACATTGAGCGGGGCCCTCGCATTCCGCGAGCCCACGCCTCAGAGCGGCTTCACCGTCTTCCTCGAACTCCCCCTGCTAGACAAGAGGTCCGCGCCATGAACCTGAAGCGCAAGATCGCGTCATTGATGGCTTGCCTGCTGACGAGTTCCCTCGCCTCGACATCCGTTCTGGCGCTCGAGGGCGACCGGTCCATCTTCCCGGCGCCGGGTACGGAACGCGCCCGGCTGGTCATCAACGGCGTGACCGACGCGGAGGTGATCGCGCCCCTGATCCGCGACTTCCAGCAGAAGGCACCGGATGTCGCGGTGGAGTTCAACGACTATGTCAGCAACGATCTGTTTCGCGAGGCGGAATTGGCGTGTCGCGAGAAGCGCAGCCATGGCGACCTCTGGATTTCCTCCTCGGTCGACCATCTGGTGAAGCTCGCCAATGACGGCTGCGCCCGGTCCCATCGATCGGCAGAGACCGAACGGGTCTCTGCCTGGGCCAACTGGCGAGACGAGATATTCGGCTTCGCCTTCGAACCCGCCGTCATCGTCTATGACGCCTCCCAGGTCCCCCCGGAAGACGTGCCGCGTTCGCATGTGGAAATCGCCGAACTGCTGCGCCGCAAGCCGGACGAATACTGGACCCGGATCGGCACGTACAACGTCAAGCTCTCGGGCGTCGGCTATCTCCTGGCCTTCCATGACGCCCTGCAGGCCCCGACCAGTTACGGCCGGCTTCTGGAGAGCTTCAGCCGTGCCGAAGTCGTGACCAGTTGCTGCAACAAGGAAGTGCTCGACCTGATCGAGACCCGCCGCCTGAAGATTGCCTACAACATCCTCGGTTCCTATGCCTATGCACGCTATCTGCGCAACAACGACATGCGGGTCGTCGTGCCGCGCGATTACACCCTGATCTTGACAAGAGGCGCGATGATCCCGACCCACTCGCCGCAACCAGACCTTGCCGCCCGCTTTGTGGATCATCTGGTGTCGGAACGCGGGCAGAAGGTCGCGCGAGAAAAGGCCTTTTACTTCGCCGAAAACGCACCTTTGCCACCCGGCGTAGACGGGCCCATCTCGCTGATCGAATCCGGTATCGGCCGCCCCATTCGCGTCGGCCCCGCACTCCTCGCCGCGCAGGACCGAGCGACCCGGGAAGAATTCATCCGCAACTGGACATCGCTGCTGGCGCCCGGCGCCCAATGAAAACGCAGGAACCCGCGCCCGTACAGCCAGCATCAACGAAAGAGGCGGCACCATCGGATGATGGCGCCGCCTTTATGGTCTTGTCGAAGCCGATGGCGCCAGCTTAGTCGACGCCGCGAGCAATCACCACGGGGGTGACGTATCGTCTTTGATAGGCAAAGAGCGAACCGCCGACCAACAACCCGATCAGATCCGAGATCAGACCGCCGCTGATCATGCTGAGGGCGGCGACTAGCAGCACCAGACGAAGCGGCACCCCAAGCCGACCGAAGAACCAGCCCTGAACCGCGGACGCGAGCATGTAGATCCCAAGGCTTGCCGTCAGGAACACGTGCAAGATCTCGAGCCAGGTTCCCTGCATCAGCATGGCCTGGGAATAGAAGAACATGAACGGCACCACGAAGGCGGCAAGACCGATCTTGAAGCTTTCCACGGACGTCTTCATCGGATCGGACCCCGAAAGGGCTGCCCCTGCATAGGCGGCGAGCGCCACCGGCGGCGTGATCGCGGACATGACGGCGAAGTAGAACACGAAGAAGTGCGCCGTCAGAACCGGAATGCCGAGATTGACGAGACCCGGTGCAACCACGGCTGCCGCGACCGCATAGGCGGCGGTCGTCGGCATGCCCATGCCAAGCACGATGGAAATGCACATCGCGAAGAACAGCGCCAGCAACTGGTTCTGTTCCGCAATCCCCAGCAGAAGGCTGGAGAAGCGCGCCCCGACGCCGGTCAACGCAATGACGCCGACGATGATGCCCGCGCAGGCGCAGACTGCCACCAGCTGTATCGACATGCGTGCGGCGATGTCGAATGCCTTCGCCAGCAGCCGCGGCCCCATGCGATGCGGCGTCAACCAGCTGACCGCGGCGGCCGCCATCATCGACACCGTGCCGGCGCGGATGACAGAGTACCCCGCAAACAGGGTGTAGATCAGCATGATGATCGGGATGAACAGGTAGACCTGCTTCAGGAGTTCCTTGAAGACCGGCAATTCTTCCTTCGGAAGACCCTTCATGCCGAGTTTCGTGGCCTGCAGATCGACCATGAAGTAGACGGAGGCAAAGTAGAGGACCGACGGAATGATCGCCGCAATCACGATGTCCGTATAGGGAATGCCCGTGACTTCCGCCATGATGAAGGCCCCTGCCCCCATGATCGGAGGCATGATCTGGCCGCCGGACGACGCTGCAGCTTCGATAGCTGCCGATGTCTTGGCCGGATAGCCGACTTTCTTCATCAGCGGGATCGTCAGCGAACCGGTCGAGACCACGTTGCCGGCAGACGTTCCATTGATCATGCCCATCAGACCGGAGGCGAGAACGGCCACCTTGGCCGGACCACCACGCGCACGCCCAGCCGCGGCAAAGGCGAAGTTCACGAAGTAGTCGCCCACTTTCGACGCCTGCAGGAAGGCCGCGAAGGTGATGAAGAGAATGATGTAGGTCGACGACACCGCCACGGGATCACTGAGGATTCCCTGATCGGTGAAGATATAGGTGAAGAAGCGCCGCGGGTCGTATCCGCGATGCGCCAGGAAGCCGGGCAGATAGGGGCCGGCGAAGGAATAGAGAATGAAAATCGAGGCGATCACGACAAGGGCGAGACCCGCAACGCGACGCGTCACTTCGAGAATGAGGATGACGCCGACGAGGGCGGCATAAAAGTCCGCCGGCTGCGCCATGGCCGTTCCGGCCCTCAGACGAAGCGGTCCGACGTTGAACAGGATGTAACCGAGGACGGCGATCGAGGCGAGACCGAGCGCATAATCTGCCCAGTCGACACGCGTACGGTCACGACTGGGGAAGAACCACACGGCCGCGAGGGCTGCCACCGTGCCGGCCAGAAGCGGCAGACCGAAGCTCGAGAAGACGAAGACGGGTGGCCGGGCATTGCCCGTCATCCAGTAGGCGCCCCAGGCATAGGCAATCATGGCGAAGCCATAACCGATGCCACCGATGCCCGCCAGCAAGAGAAGCCATGCGATCGGGTTGCGTCGCGCCTGCCCAGGTGCGGTGGTCGGCAATTGCACGGCAGAATAGATCAGGAAGCCGAGAAGCAGTCCGCCGCAAACGTGGATCAGGCGATAGGTCCAGGTTTCGAGCGGATAGAGGTTCATCACCCCGATGTGGAAAGCGGTATAGGCGATGCAGAGAACTATGATGGCCTTGTTGAGCCAGCCTGCATGGAGCCGCTGGTTGCTCGCAACCGGCTCCTCATCGACATTGTGAGCCAGGATGGGCCCAGCGGCTTGCTGCGCTGAGATATTGTCAGCTTGTGTCATGATTGTGTGTCCCGATAAGGAAGCCGGATCTAGCACGAAGGAGGCGGCAGCCGATGCCGCCGCCTCCTGCCTGCGCATCAAGGCGCAGGTATGGGCGTTACTGGCCCTTCAGAGCATCGGGAATGGTGATGCCTTTTTCCTCGAAATAACGCACGGAGCCGGGGTGGAACGGCAGGAACGAGTTCTTCTCGATGTTCGCCGGGATGGTTTCCGCAGCCGTGGCATGGATCTGCATCATGCGATCATTGCTTTCCATGACCAGCTTGGTGATCTCATAGGCCAGCGATTCCGGCATTTCGGCATTAGCAACAGCGAAGTTCCAGAGGCTGACAGTGCTCTGCGGATCAGGGAAGCCCTCATACAGGCCGCCGGGCACTTCGAAGGCTGCCAGTTCCGGCATGGCTTCGAGGATCTTCGTCTGCTCGTCAGCATTGAAGCCGAAGATGTTGACATCGTTTTCAGCCGCGATCTGCGCGAAGGCAGAAATCGGAACGCCGGCAGCGAAGGCGAAGGCATCGATCAGACCATCCTTGACCTGGCTCGTCGCGTCGTTTGCACCCGAGAACGAAATCTCAGGCTTCACGCCGACGCTTTCGAAATAGCGCGGCCAGTAGGTCGCGGCCGTGCCACCGGCCGGACCGACGGAGACGCGCTTGCCATCGAGATCTGCAACGGAGGTGATGCCCGACGACTTCAGTGCAACGACCTGAAACGGGGTCTGGTACATCGGGAAAAGGGCGCGCAGGCTCTTGTGCTCGACGCCAGGCGCAAGCTCGCTATTGCCGGTCCAGGCCTCGTATGCCGGGCCCATGGTCACCAGGCCCATGAGGTGGTCACCGGTTTCGATCAGCGTGGCATTCTGCACCGGGCCACCGGTCACTTCAGCCGATGTGTTGACGCCGAGCTTCTCCGTAATCAGGCCGGCGAGACCCGTGCCATAGATGAAGTAGGTACCGCCCTGGCTGGCGGTGCCAATGGTCATGCTGCCCGGCCAATCGGCCTTGTCCTGAGCGGAAACGGGTGCAGCAAACGTCAGAGCCATGGCACCGGCCATAGCGATCACGAACTTTTTCATGAAGTCCTCCCTGTATATTGAATGCGACTGAATTCGGCGCCTCCTCAGGGCCGAACCTGATATGAGCTAAGCCTCGGCTGGGTCGGAGAGGCAACGCGCGACCGGGCGTGTCAGCCGTCTCGCGCGATTTTCACGCAGGTCGTGGGGGGAGATCGTAACATTTTGTCGACTCCGTGGGTGGAAAGTCACCCATCCGACGATCAAGAGTGAGCCTGTTGATCGATCGCTAGTCGCGTCCATCCAGGGCCAGGCTCTTGTCCAGACCGTGCTTCTGCATCTTCTCGTAGAGCGTCTTGCGAGAGATGCCGAGCTGTTCGTAGACCGGCTTGAGCGCTCCACCATGCGCCGCGATGGCGCTGGCTATCAGCTGCTTCTCGTAAGCTGCCATCTTTTCTGCAAGACGTGTCGCAACCGCTTCGTGGTCTGCCGTACCGTCAAGTCCTGTCTCCAGGCCGAGCACCAACCGGTCAGCCGCATTGCGCAGCTCTCTGACGTTTCCGGGCCAGTCACGTTCCGCAATCTGGGCGAGGATCTCCGGTTCGACTTCGATGTCTTCGCGGCCGTATCGCGCCGAGGCTTCACGCACCAGATGCAGGAAAAGCAGCGGAATGTCGGCGCGACGCTGTGCAAGCGACGGGACATGGATTGTCACGACATTCAGCCTGTAGAAGAGATCCGCACGGAAGCGACCCGCCGCCACCTCGCTTTCTAGGTCCACCTTGCTTGTGGCAAGGAAACGCACGTCGAGCGGAACCGTCTCGTTCGACCCCAGACGCGTGATCGTGCGCTCCTGCAGGACCCGCAGGAACTTCGCCTGCAGCTCGAAGGGCATCGAGCCGATCTCGTCGAGCAGGATGGTGCCGCCGCGTCCGTGTTCGAATTTTCCGTAGCGCGCTCGGAGCGCACCGGGAAAGGCGCCAGCCTCGTGACCGAAGAGTTCGCTCTCGATCAGGGTTTCAGGAAGCGACGCGCAATTGATCCCGAGGAAGGGGCCCTTCGAACGGGAACTGACATCGTGCAAGCCGCGCGCGACGACCTCCTTGCCGGCACCGGTCTCACCAATGATCAGCGCATCGGCCTCCGTCGCTCCGATCGCCCGGAGACGGTAGCGCAGGTCGACCATGACCGGCGTACGCCCGGGAAGCCGCGTCTCGATATCATCGCGCTTGCCCGCAACAGCTCTCAGCCGTCGGTTCTCCAAGACGAGCGAACGACGGTCGAGTGCGTGTCGAACGACGCCGGCCAGCGCCTGGCTGGCGAAAGGCTTCTCGATGAAGTCATAGGCGCCTTCGCGCATTGCCTTGACCGCCAGTTGCACCTCGCCATGCCCGGTGACAAGGATGACCGGGATCTCGTGATCGAGCTCCCGGATCCGATGCAACAACGTCATGCCGTCGAGCCCCGGCATGCGGATATCACTGACGACAACGCCATCGAAACCGAAGCCGACCCGCGACAGGATTTCCTCGCCCGATGCGAAGGCCTTCACCTGGAGCCCGTGCAGTTCCAGAGCCTGACTGGTGGAGAAGCGCAGCTCCTCCTCGTCATCGACGAACAACACCTGTCCTGAGCTCATTCCGCCGCCTCATTCATTGCTTCCGCTTCCAGCAGCTCGATGCGGAACAGCGCCCCACCACCGTCACGCTGCCCGACCGTCAGGCTGCCGCCGAAATCCTTGATGATGTTGTAGGAGATCGACAGACCGAGGCCGAGCCCCTTGCCCACGCCCTTGGTCGTGAAGAACGGGTCGAAGATGCGCTGCATGATGGCGGGCGGAACGCCTGGTCCCCGATCCCCGATCTCGATCACCACGGAACCGCTTGCCTTGCGGGCGGAGAGCTCAATTTTGCGGTCGTCCAGCCCTTCCACGGCGTCGCAAGCATTGGTCAGAATATTGACAAGCACCTGCTGGAGACGAACGGGCCCGCCTCGGACTGACGGCAGGGCAGGCTGCAGATCGATGATGAGCGTCGCATCGGCCGTGCCAAGGCGGGCCGAGACGATCTCGAGCGTCTCCTCCACCACGTCCTCGATGGCAATGGCGCCCAGTTTCTCATTCGGCTTGCGGGCAAAGTTGCGCAGATGCCGCGAGATCGAGGCCATCCGATCGATCAGGTTGGAAATCCGGCCCAGATTGTCGCGCGCTTCCGAAATCCGGTCTCGGTCGATCAACATCGTGGCGCTGTCGGCATAGGTCTTGGCGGCAGCGAGCGGCTGGTTGAACTCGTGCGACAAAGCGGCCGACATTTGTCCGAGCCCGGCGAGCTTGCCGGCCTGAATGAGGTCCGCCTGGGTCTGCCGCAGCTGCAGGTTAACCCGCGCGAGGTCGGATGTGCGCTCCTCGACGCGGCGTTCGAGCTCAGCCTGCGCCTCGATCTGCATATGCATGCGCTCCTGCAGCCGCGCGCGGCGCTGGATGACGACGGCAAGCCCCAGAACGAAAAGGCAGAGGAAAAGAAGGATGGCGACCAGCATGGTCCGCGCCTGCGCGTGAATGTTGCCCGTGTCGAACAACACCTTCACCGTCCAGTCTGCATCCGGCATATATTGTTCGAGCACCAGATATTCCCGCGCCCCGCCCGCCTGGTCGACAGTCATCAACGTGTGCTCGCTGATCCTGCCGGCCCCGATGGGCAGTTCCCGGAGCGTCGCGTCGGAATATCGCCGGGACGCGGTCGTGCGCTCCAGCCGTTCGGGCGTGAGCGGAAGTACCGAGGCATAGAGCCATTCCGGATTGCCGGTCATGAAGATGATCCCTTCGGGATCATGAACGAGGATCTTGTACTCGCCGCCCCGCCAGGATGTCTCGATGTCCTCGATGTCGACCTTGAAGGCGATGACACCCCGCACGGCTCCGTTTACCCTGATCGGGGAGGAGAAATAATAGCCGCGTTTCGCCGAGGTCGTGCCGAGGGCGTAGAAGCGCGCCTGCATTCCGGCCGCCGCTTCGTAGAAATAGGGCCGGTAGATGAAATTCTCGCCGACGAAGCTTGCCGCACCGTCGAAATTGCTCGCCGCGACCGTGTTACCATCCATGGTCATCACATAGATGTCCGAGGACTCCAGCAGGGCGTTGATGTCCTTGAGATAGACATTGGCCGCCTGTCGAAGCGCCGGGTTGGAAGGGTCGAGCACAAGCTCCTTCATGTCATCATGGTCGGCGATCAGGGCCGGCAAGGTCTCATAGCGGCTCAGATGACCGGCCAGGGCCGACGTCGCGAGACGCAGCGCGCTGTTGGCCTGCAGCGAGGCTTCTTCCATGACATTGCGGGTCAAGAACCGATTGCCGACGGTCAGCAGCGCCAGACTTGCCGCAACGAGAACCAGAACAAGCGCCATGATCATGCGTCGGGCAGCAGCCAATCGTCTTGCGGGTGGTACCGTTGCCGTCATCAAATGCACTGTCCTCCTGGCGTGAGGATAACCGCCTGTCCGCCGCATTCCAAGCGGGCTTGAAAACGCGGCCTCCTGGCCGCGAAAAAGCCGCCGGCTTTCAAGGTCCGGCGGCTCTGGATTCTTGCGGCACCTGAACCAGTCACGCCGCGTGGCGTTGCGACTGCGTCGCCGGACGGCCGGCCTCCGGCGCGAGCTTGAACTGATCGATCAGTTGCATGAGTGCATCGGCCTCGTCAGCCAGTTGCCGGGTCGCCGCATTGGTCTCCTCGACCATCGCCGCGTTGCGCTGGGTCATCTGATCCATCTCGTTGACCGAGGAATTCACCTCCGCCAGCGCATTCGACTGGTCGCGGCTTGCCATGGCGATGACCGAGACGCGGTCTGCAACCGTGATGATGTTGGCCGAGATGTCGGCAAGCACAGATCCGGTCTGCTGCACCAGCTTGGCCCCCGAAGAGACTTCCGTGCTCGACTTGTGGATCAGGTCCTTGATCTGCTGGGCGGCACCCGCCGAGCGTTGGGCGAGTTCGCGGACTTCCTGTGCCACGACCGCAAAGCCCTTGCCCGCCTCGCCCGCACGCGCCGCCTCGATGCCGGCGTTGAGCGCAAGCAGGTTGGTCTGGAAGGCGATCTCGTCGATGACGTCAATGATCTGGACGATCTGCCCCGAAGCGTCCTCGATCCTGCCCATCGCGTCGATGGCGCTGGCCACGACGGTGGACGAGGTGTCCGCTCGGCCCTTCGTGTCGGCGACGATGGTGTTTGCTTCTTCGGCCCGTTCGGCAGACGATTTCACCGTGACTGTGATCTCTTCGACGGCAGCCGCTGTCTCTTCCAGTGAGGCGGCCTGCTGTTCGGTGCGCTTGGCCAGTTGGTCGGCCGCAGTGCTCATCTCGGCAGCGTTGCGCTGGATCATGTAGGTGTTCGAGCGGATCTGCCTCATCGTATCCTGCAGATGCTCGAGAGACTGATTGAAGTCGTTGCGCAACTGCTCGAGACGGCCGTGGAACGGCGTATCGATGGTTTCCGAGATATCGCCTTTGGCGAGCCGACCGAGGCCGGTGGCAAGCGCATTGACCGCAAAGTCGATCTGATGGTCGATCTCCTGCTTTTCGAGATCGTTGCGGCGGCGTTCTTCCTCGGCCTGAACCCGCTCGGCTTCGCTGCGGCTCTCGATTTCGATCTTCGACAGGGCATTCTGCTTGAACACGCCAAGCGCACGGGCCATCTCGCCGATCTCGTCGACGCGGGCCTCACCATTGATCTTGGTGTCGAGCACGCCTTCGGCCAGCCGGCGCATGGCACCGGTGATCTGCCCGATCGGGCCCTTGAAGGTAAGCACCAGACCGATGCCGGCAAAGATCGAGATCAGGATGCCGAGCCCCGTCGCTCCGAGGGAGATCGAATTGGCCTCCTGCCGCTCCTGGCCGGCCGAGACCTTCTGCATCTCGGCAAAGGCGGTGAGTTGCTTCCAGATGACGTTGAGTTCGGAAGCAGCCTGCTCGAAGCTCGACTTGCGCTCCTGACTGACCTTCACGAGTTCTGCACTCGCGCCGAGCATTGTGTCGACAGCCGGGCCGAGATCCTTCTTCACCTGCATCAGGATCGGCTGATCGGCGGCGGTCTTGTCGAGTTCTGCAAGGAACTTCTTCACAGCGTTGAACTGCTGCGCAAGCAGCATGCGGTTCTGTTCGGTGGGATCGAGAAGGAAGCGCGCCATCATGATCTGCAGCGCATAGCCTGCTGCCATGACCTGACGACCGTCTTCGATGACGGCCTGGGCCTTGGCCAGCGGCGCGTCGAGTTCCCCGAACTTGATCGTCGCATCCTTCATCTTCTGCTGGGCGGCAAGGCCGAGATAGGCATTCAACTGGGTGAAATTGCGCAGTTTGCCGGCGAGATCCGTCATCACGGCCTCGGACTTGTCATTAGCGGCGACCGCCGCTTTCAATTCGCCGCCGATCTTGTCCAGCGTCTTGGCGGCCGATTGGTTCGCCTTTGGCAGGACAGCAGCCAGCACCTGCTGGCGGGCGATGATTTCATCCACCCGTCCCGCTATGACCGCAAATTTCTCGTCCGGTGTCTTGGCCTTGGTAAAGGCGGAATTGGTTTCGGTCAGGAAAGTGCCAGTGCTGCGGATGCTTTCGGCGTCGCGCAGCATGGTCTTGGCGGACGCATCATCGGCCTGCACCGCACGCTCCATGGTCGCCATGGCAGCGTTCACGCGACCCTGGGCGATGATGACCTGCTTGCTTCCTTGCTGCAGCGTATCGACAAGGCCCGTCTCGCTGGCATGCAGCGTCCAGAGATCGTCGATATGCATGAAGACCTTGTCGATGAGCTTGCCGGCCTCTTCCAGTTCGGCTCGACCATCGGCATCCGGAGCAAGCTGGGCAAGGGTTGCATCGAGGTCACGCCGCTGCTGTTCGAGCCGCCCTGTCAGATCGGCCTTCGCCTCGTCCGTCGTATTGGCGAGGAAGGTGGACATCGAGGCCGAGACATCGCGGAAACCGCTCAGGGACTGAAGCACGCTGTTGGAAATCTCGATCCGCCCCTGCAGCAGGCCCGATGCATAGAGCCCTGTAAAGCCGACGGCGGAAATGCTGATGACAAACGGCAGGATGAAAATCAGGACCTTTGTCTGAATGTTAAAGCGCGACAATACACGATCGATGAACACGAAATGTCTCCTCCAACGCCGACGGTCCGCAAATGGCGGAGCCGAAGCGCCCACGTCTAAATCCTGCTGATCATGGGCAAGGAAGACTAATAGGCGCTTAATGGCGGGCCTCACTGACCCATCCCCCGAGGCAAGGATGAGGGGTAGTACCGGCGGCAAAGCCGATCACCCACCACTGCGCCAGGCGACTTCCGTGTTCCCCAACTGGATCAACGTTTTCCTAGGACCTCTCCCCTATATTTGTCTCGGCCCGGACGACTTTCCTCATCGCTGGAACTCCCCGTCGGAAGCAACAGGGAAGAAGTGCATTGCAGGCAAGCCGTCATCGTTCCAATTCGGGAGGACGCAGAATGAGAACCTTGATCATCGCCGCCGTATTTGTCGCGGCAAACGGCCTTGCTACGGCCTCTGCCGCGGATCTGCGCATGTCATGGTGGGGCAGCGAGGACCGCCATATCGCCACGCAGGAAGCGTTGAAGTTCTGCGGCGACAAATTCGGCCACACGATCGCGCCGGAAATGACCGGCTGGACCGGCCATCAGGAGAAAATCGCCACCCAGCTCGCCGGGCGAACCGAAGCCGACATCATGCAGATCAACTGGCCCTGGCTCCCGATCTTCTCGAAGAGCGGCAACGGCTTTGCCGATCTCAACCAGTTCAAGGACGTCATCGACCTCGGTCAATGGTCGGAGGCCGATCGGAAAAGCGGCAGTGTCGATGGCAAGCTGAATGGCCTGCCGGTGTCCATCACGGGCCGCGTCTTCATGTTCAACAAGGCCACCTATGACAAGGCTGGCCTTGCCATTCCAACCACCTGGGACGACTTGTTCGCCGCAGCCCCTGTCATGAAGCAAAGGCTCGGCCCGGACTACTATCCATTCGAAGGAAACGGCCCCGACGCGCGTCTCATCGTCATTCTGCGCACCACGCAGAAGACCGGCAAGGATTTGATCGACCCGGCCACCCGGCAGGTCGCCTGGACCGTTGAAGAACTGGCAGAAAGCCTCGACTTCTATCAATCCATGGTCGAACAGGGCGTCGTCAAGTCCTGGCAGGACGAGGCTGCCGGAGGCAACGCGCCGCTGCATGAAAACCCCGAATGGGCCAGCGGCAAGATTGCCGGAACATATCAGTGGAGCAGCACATACAGCAAGATCGTCGGCCCGATGCAGGAAGGCCAGCAACTCGTGCCGGTCGAAATGCTGAAGGTCGATGGCGCAACCACGGAAGGCATCTATCGCAAGCCCTCGATGTTGTTTGCCATATCAAAATGCAGCAAGGAGCCGAAAGCGGCCGCCGAGATTATCAACTGCTTGCTGAACGATCCCGAAGCGATCCGTAAACTCGGTGCAACGCGCGGCGTGCCCTCCAGCAAAGTCGCCCTTGAAGTACTGACCAGTGCGGGCACGATCGAGCCGGCGCAGATCGAGGCAAACAAGATTGTCATGCAAAGCACGGGCGTCGACGTCTCCCCGCTGAATGAAAATCCGCGCGTCGCAGAAGCCTTCGACAGCACATTCGAAGCTTTCGCCTATGGCCAGCTCAACGCCGAGACCGCGGCCGCCGGTATTATCGACAGGATCAACGGCATCTTGACGGGCATCTGAGCAACGATCTCGAACGACAGCTCCGCGAAGCTGCAGCTTCGACCGAAAGCAGTCCGTGGGTCCAGAGGGGGGGCACGCGGCCTCAGCGGCTCCGGCCGGCCGCCGGAGGCCCGCCGGAGGCAATTTCACAGGCGCCTGTCAGCTCGCGGCCTTGTGGATGATGTCAGACCCCGCATCCTGACGCATATCCATCCAGGCGAGACTGCCCGTATAACGCCATGCCATCTGGCCCCGTTCGTCGAGCGCAAACAGGCTGAGCCAGCCATTGTCGAACAGCGCCTGCACCTGGGCATGCCGTTTGAGGATGTCGGTGATCGCCTCTTTCGGCGCCTCGACGGCGACCGTCAACCGCAGCGGCTCATGCACGAAATGCTCGCCGTCATGCACTGACTGCCAGGGAAGCCCTGCGCGCATATTTCCGCCATTGCCCTCGACCACGCCGATGCCACCGACGACATTGTGCAGGAGCTTGTTGCCGGCCCCGAAGAGCGACGGCGCGACGCAGGAGCCGAAATATTGCAGGCTGATCCAGCTCGCGACGACGACGGGTGCCGTCAGGATGAGTTCGAGGATCTTGAAGCCCTCGTCCGTCTTCCAGACATAGTCGTGTAGGAAGGCCTGGCCTTCCAGCGATCGACCAGCCGTCCGGGTGCGCGGTGCGGCGATGAAGGCACGGCAGCCGGCAAGCCCGAGTTCGGGCCGCACTTCCGACCAGTCCCGACTGCGCTCGATGACACTGTCGGCTGTCGCCCGTGGCAGCCGCCGTGCCCGCTCCGCGCGCGTCAGGTGGCCAGCCTGGGCCAGCCACTGCCGGATGCGGACAATATCCTCCGGCTGAATGTCGGTCTCAAGGTCTTCCTCGAAAAGCGTCACGGTATCGGTTGTCGTATCATGCAAACCACCGAGGAAGACGGTGTCGGCCGGGATGGTGATTCCGTTGATCGCCAGCGTCTCCCGCACGGCGCGGTCGTTCAGAAGATCAGCCAGCAGACGCGCGTTGACGTCACCCGCATAACCGCCGCAGGCGCCGCAGTGAAGTGCGCTGGCATAGGGGTTGTTGACCACATTCGCCCCATGACCGGAGATCAGCACGAAGCGGCCGAAACCTTCCGTCAGCGACATGGCCTTCAGCACCGTTTCGGCGATGACGACACGCGTGTCGAGATCAAGGCTGGGCGCAAGGCGAGGCTTGGCGGCATCCGGGCCTTTGCCCTTGTGAAGGCCGAGACCGTCGCGGATCAGCTTGCCGGCATAGACCGGCCCCATCGCTTCGACAAAGGCGAAGGAGGAAACGGCGGCCAGCTTGAACCGTCCCCAGGCGCGGGTGGCGCGGGCGCTGAACCGCGCCTGCTGATCGGCATCGCCGTCGTGATCTACCGCGCTGCAGCTGAAGACGGAGGGCTTCAGGAGAACCGGCAGACGATGCTCGGAGACGTCGGAGGCAAAGCCTTTGTGGCTTGCGCCGAGACCAAAGAAGCCGGCGAAGCCGAGCGTCCTGACACCCGGATCAACGCTTTCGAGCGATCGGCGAAAGACCTCCGAGCGCACGTCGATGCAAAAGGCAGCCTGCAACACAGGCCGCAACTCGGCAACCTTGATCGTCGAGGGTGCGGCGAGCGTAGCCGCGAGCTTCCGCTGTGCTGCCCGCTCGGCAGCAACCTGCAGCAACCCGTCAATGACGGTATCGAAATCCGGGCTGACCGGCTCGACATGCTTGTGTCGCACCTGCTGCCACTCGCGCTCGATCTCAGTCTTGTGCCGGGCATACAGCACCTCTTCGAAGACGAGCCGGATCGCCAGCAACTCGAGCGCCGTGGTATCCGTGCGGCCCTCGATCTCGGCCTTGAACTGGATGTGTCGCGCATACTGCGCCCAGCCGCCGACGGTCAGCAGCAGCTGGTGGAAATAGGTGCCGGGTTCGGCGCCGAGGCCCAGCGAAACGGCCGCCCGCTCGATCGCCCCGTCAGGGGTTTCCGGCGTTTCATCGACATGGATGCTGAAGCCCTTCAGCCCCAGGATTTCTGGCGTCAGATCATGGGTCGCAAAGGCACGCCAGGCGGCATAGAGCCCGTTGCGCCGGGACGCGGCCCAGAGGGCCTGCCCCTGGTCGAAGAAACCGGCTGCAAAGGTCCCGATCCGCTCGGAGACCAGCCCGGGCCAATCCTTGCCCGTGGCCCGCGCGGCAAGATCCGCGATCGTCGGCAGTGCGATAACCGGCTGCGGTTCTTCGCCAACGGCCGCCTTGAGCGCCGGCAGGTCGATGCGGTTGAAGAGCGCGCTCGACTGGAGGGCAGCGATCAGATCCTCATCGGTGATCTCCCCCTTGGCGATCTTGTCGGCATAGTGCTTGCGTGGCAAAGCGAGCCTGACGCCACCGATCCGGGCAAGCCGGGCCGCGGTGTGGTCCAGCGTTTCGCTGACCTGGCCGAGGAAGGGGTTGACGGCAACGGTCGCCGTCAGCGGCCAGGCCGGCGGGATCGCCCGCACCGCCTGATTGGCTGCCCGGGCAAGCGCTTCACCATGCAGTGTATCGACTGTGGTCATCTTGGTCATCGGTTCACTCTTTCACGAAAGCGGGCGTTGCGGAGGTAGTGCGTGGAAGCGTCCAGCCACCAAGCAGGCGATCGAAGAGGGCATTGACGTAGAGGCCGTTGGCGAGATGCACCCTGAGGCCCGCCGCTGCCGGATGATAGGCCCAGAGCGGGAAGAGCGACTGGGCGACCGCCACCACACCGAAGGTGACGACGGCCAGCAGCATCAGCGTCCATTCGAGCGGCCCTGGCTGTGGGGTTGCGGGCAGCGTGTCGAGCATCAGCTTGTCGGCGATCCGCTGCAGGGCGAAGTAGGCCGTGGCCGCTGAGATCGAGTAGAGCGAGGTCCGCCAGGTGAGCGCCCAGGGCGCCGCATCCGCCAAGCCTTGCGCGATCAGATAGGCAACGCCGAAGATCAGGATCGCTCCGAGTGCGAGCGCCTGCGGCGTCTTGTCCGCAAAGCCGAAGAGCACACCGATAACGGCGTAGATGGCCAGCGCCAGTAGAAAGGCGCGTCCGACAGCCTTCGCGTTGGGGATCGCGACCGGACCGGGGCGCCGGATCGAGGCGACCGTCTCGATGGCCGAACCGGATGCGAGGAAGGCATGCGCCTTGTAGAGCGAATGGGCGACGATGTGCAGAAGCGCGATCGGGAAGAGTGCCAGACCACATTGCAGGATCATGAAGCCCATCTGCGCGACCGTCGACCAGGCGAGCGAGGTCTTCACCGCCGACTGGGTGAGCATCACGAGACTGCCGAACAGCGCCGTGAAGCCACCGATCATGACCAGCACCGCAAGCACCACGGGGGCTTGCAGCATGACATCGGCAAAGCGGATCAGCAGGAAACCGCCGGCGTTGACGACACCGGCATGCAAGAGGGCAGAGACAGGGGTCGGCGTTTCCATAACTTCGGTCAGCCAGCCATGGGTCGGGAACTGCGCGGACTTCAGAAGCGCTGCGATTGCCAGCAGGGCCGCAGCGGCAATCGTCAGCGGCAGGCCCTCGCCCTCGCGGGCAGCGGCCAGAATGGTCGCAATGTCGCCGGTGCCGAAGGAGATGGCGAGCAGGATGACGGCGCCGATCAGGGCGGCGTCGCCGGTGCGCGAGACGATGAACTTTTTGCGCGCGGCGCGTTGGGCAGCGATCCTGCCAGGATAGAAGAGCAGGAGCTGATGCAGGAGCAGGCTGGTCGCAACCCAACCGACGACGAGCTGCAACAGCGTGCCGGACTGGACGAGCAGAAGGACGGCGGCAAGTGTCGCCGTCATCCAGCCGGTGAACTGACCCTGACGAACCTCACCGTCGAGGAAGGTGCCGGCATAGCGCAGCACCACCCATCCGATGAAGGACACGAGCAGCAGCATCACCATGCTGACAAGGTCGAGCCGCGAGGCGAACGCGAAGGGGCCGTAGCCGAGGGCCGGGCTCGTGCCCGGACCCTGCAGAGCGAGGACGGCGCCGGACAAAAAAACGACGAGCATGGAACCGAGGGCAGCGAATTCGACAACGCGGATCGCCCGGCGCGGGCGAAGCCCCGGCGCTTTGAATGCGTAATACGAGGCACCGGCAAGCAGGAGCGGTGCGAGAAGCGGCAGCATGTGGATCACTTGACGTCTCCGGTCTGGACCGCTGCTTGGGAGGAGGCAACGGCGATCTCACGGACCTGTTATCAGCGACGTGATCACAAGAAAAATTCATTGTTTCTCCGATTTCGTTCTATAAAATAGAACAATGTCCGAGCTGAACTATCACCACCTCCGCTATTTCCGCGCCGTCGCCCATGATGGAAATCTGACGCGCACGGCCGAACGGCTGAACCTGTCGCAATCGGCGCTCTCCATCCAGATCAAGCACTTGGAGGAGCGTCTGGGCCACGCTCTCTTCGAGCGTCGCGGACGACAGCTTTATCTCACGGAAGCCGGCCGCATCGCGCTCGACCATGCCGACACGATCTTTTCGGCCGGCGAAGAGCTAGTCGAAACACTGAAGGAAACAGGAAGAACCCGCCGCGCGATCCGCATTGGGGCGCTCGCGACCCTGTCACGCAACTTCCAGATGGAATTCCTGCGGCCAATCCTCGGGCGATCCGATGTCGACATGATCCTGCGCTCCGGCAGCACCAGCGAACTGCTCGGCGCGCTCGAAGCGCTCAATCTCGACATTGTCCTCCTGAATCAGGCGCCCATGACCGATTCCGTCACGCCCTTCATCGCCCAGCATGTCTACCAGCAGCGGGTCAGTCTCATCGGCAGGCCATCCTACGGCAAGCCGGGCGCTAACCTTGCCGACCTGCTGGGCGAGCATCCCGTCATCCTGCCCACGCTCGAAAGCGGCGTGCGCTCGCAGTTCGAGGCGCTTGTGGCAAGGCTGGGGATCACGCCACAGATTGCCGCCGAAGTGGACGACATGGCGATGATGCGTCTTCTGGCACGCGAAGGCGCGGGCCTTGCCGTTTTGCCGCCAATCGTCGTGAAGGGCGAACTTGAGGCTGGTACACTGGTGGAGTTCGATGCCCTGCCCGGTATGATCGAAGCCTTCTTTGCGGTGACCGTAAAGCGTCGTTTCCCCAATCCGCTCATCCGGCCGTTGCTCGAAGCGAATGGCGACGGCAAATCCACTGATGCCGGATCTACGTAAAGTTTGAGCGTATAAACGCTTGAAAAGGGGACATCGTGAAGACTTCCATAGCCATCATCGGAGCCGGCATCGCTGGTATCACCCTTGCGCAGGCGCTTGTCCCATACGCGAACGTCACCATTTTCGAGAAGAGCCGAGGCCTCGGTGGCCGCATGGCGAACCGCCGCCGCGAGGGTTTTGCTTTCGACCATGGCGCCCAGTATTTCACCGCACGTTCGCCAGCCTTTCGCGCGGTTGCGGAAGCAGCGGTTGAGGCGGGCCATGCCGGTATCTGGCCAAGGGCGGTGCACACGCTGAAGTCCGGCGGATTGCTGACCGACAATCGCCAACCGGAACCGCGGTATGTCGGCTTGCCCGGAATGAGCGGGTTTGCGAACGGACTGGCTGACGGTCTTGAGATCCGCAAGCAAACGACCGTTGCAGGGCTTCAGCAGTGCGGACATGGCTGGGCGTTGACCGACGGCGAAGGTCAGGATCTTGGCCGCTTCGACACGGTCATCTCCACGGCGCCGGCACCACAGACAATCCGGCTGATGCCCGAGACATTTTCCGGACACGACGCTTTGGCCATTGTCCGGATGAGTGGTTGCTTCACCCTGATGATCGGTCTCGACGAGCCCCTGCACCTCGACTTCCACGCCGCCCGTATCGAGGACGACATCCTGAGCTGGATCGCCGTCGAGGACAGCAAACCCGGCCGCCGAGACAAGCTGGCGCTCACCATCCACAGCCGCAACGATTGGGCTGAGGCAAACCTGGAACGCGACCGCGACGAGGTGAAATCGGAGATGCTTGCGTCGCTGAAGCGCCTGCTTGGACTAGACTTCTCGAACGCCGCCTGGCTCGACCTGCATCGCTGGCGCTACGCCAATGTCGAAGAACCCGCCAGCCAACCCTTCCTCTTCGATGAAGCCCTCGGCCTTGGAGCCTGTGGTGACTGGTGCCTCGGCAACCGGGTTGAGGCCGCTGTGGAAAGCGCCACCGCTCTCTCGACGAGAATGATCACTCGCCTGCAAGGAGCCTGACAATGTATCGCGATCCGGCGCTCACGAAACTTCTCACCTATGCCGGCGCCCTACCCTTTTGGGCGCTCGCTCTGGCCCAGGTGCTCGGCGGCGATCCAGCACTTACCGCTGAGGCCTTCATTGCCTACGGAACCGGCATCGCCTGTTTCATGGCCGGCACGCTCTGGAGCCAGGCACAGATCCGCACTCAGGATCCGAGGCTCATGCTGATCGTCAGCAATATTGCAGCCCTCGCAGCCATCGGCGGCCTGCTGGTCTACGCCCATGCTCCGGCCGTCACGATGGCATTGCATGTTACGGTATTTCTGGTCCTGCTTGCCGCCGATCTCCGCATTCACAGAAAAGGCGCCCAGCCCGCCTGGTATCTGGCACTTCGGCGCAATGTCACACTGCTGGTGATCGCCGCTTATGCCGTGGTCATGATCCTGACATGAGATTTTCAGGGTAAGTGCTGTAAGATAGCAATGAATTCCGCGAGGAACGGAGGCGTGCTGCGGGGCGCGCCGGATCTTGACAGGCGCGGCCAATGTGCGGGGGATCATGATGGGGAATGCGGGCGAGCAGAAGTTGAACGGCGGAGACGGTGCGGCAGCGCCGTTTCTGGCCGATGCGACGTATATGGCGGAACTCCGTCAACGCATGCTGAAATTCGCAAGCCTCCAGCTTGCGGATCCCGGCTTCGCCGAAGATGCTGTGCAGGAAGCGCTGGCCGGTGCGCTCCGCAACGCCGACGCCTTTGCCGGCCGTTCCGCTTTTCGCACCTGGGTCTTCGCCATCCTGCGCAACAAGATCGCCGACCAGATCCGCTTCAAGCACAAGCAATCGCAGATGATCGCCATGCCGCTTGGTCACCTCCCCGATGAGGATGAGCCTCGCTACTTCGACGCCAATGGCTCTTGGGCTCCGGAGAACCGCCCCAGTGGCTGGGGCAATCCGGAAGTCGAACTCTTGGGCAAGGATTTCTGGCGGGTCTTCGAAACTTGCCTCGATCATCTGCCGCCCGACCAAGGCCGCGTCTTCATGATGCGCGAATTCGTCGAGATGGACACAGCCGAGATCTGCGCCGAGGTCGGCATCACCACCACCAACATGCATGTCCTGATGCACCGCGCGCGGCTTCGCCTGCGCAATTGCCTGGAAGGACACTGGTTCGCGCCGGAGGAGAAATTATCATGATGTGCGACAAGGCGACCAAACTTGCCTCGGACAAACTTGACCGGCGCCTGTCCATTCCGGAGACCATCCGCCTGCGCCTGCATCTTGTCGGTTGCGATGCCTGCTCGGGCTTCGTCCGGCAAATCGGTGTGTTGCGCAAGGCAAGCCGCCGCTACGTCGCGACCGACGCCTCCGATCCGGGAGAGACCTAATCAGCGGGTGCCGAGTTCCTCGATCGACTGCAGGATCTCGGTGCCAAGCCGCGTGGCGGCACCGGTGGCGATCGCCATCTGCGGCAGGATCATCCACTCAAGCGTCCAGGCGGCCCCCGACCGTTCCTGTTCATGCACCAGGGACTGATGCAGACCCGAGATCTGCACGGCGTTGAACCGGGCAAGCGTTACCAGAACTTCCGCCTTCACCGGATTGCGCTTGTGCGGCATGGCTGAGGACGCCCCGCCGCCGCCGATCAGCGCCGTGCCATTATCCGCCATCAGCGCCAGATCTTGACCGATCTTGCCGAGGACGCCGGTGACCTGGGAGAACAAGCCACCGATCTCGGTGATTATCGCCCGTTGACTGTGCCATTGCGGCCGATCGGACAGTTGAAGGAGGTCGGAGAGCCGGGCTCGGACAAACGGCGCCTTGCCACCGAGCTTGTCGAGTGTGCCGACGGCACCCCCGAACTGAAGCGGCAGGCCGGCTTTCAGCATGCCCTGCAGCGCTGCCTGGTGGGCGACGATCGGCCCTTTCCAGCTCGACAGGCGACCTGAAACCGTGATCTGGATTGCCGCCTGCATGCGCGTGCGCCCCATCAAGGCCCGGGTGCCAAAGCGCTGCTCCAGCCCCTGGAGGGACGAGATAATGGATGTCAGCCGCTGATCGAGGATCGCAAGCACAGCACCCAGACGCAGCATCAGACCTGTATCGATGGCGTCCTGGCTTGTGGCCCCGAAGTGCAGATGCTTGCCCTGTTCAGCGAGCATTGCCCGCCACTGGCGAACGAGATCCGGGATGACGACCCCATCGCGGCCGATCGCCTGTTTCAGGGCGTCGAGATCGGCAAGAAATGCTTCCGGCAGGGCCGCGATCGCCTCGGCCGCCTCGACAGGGATAACGCCTTCCGCTGCCTCCGCCTCGGCCAGTGCCACCTCGAAACGCAGCATGGCCGAAAGCTCGGCAGCCGCCGAGAACTGAGCACCGATTTCCTCATCACCCAAGAGGCCGGACAGAAAAGGATGGTCGAAGACGGATGCGGTCATGCTGTTGCCGGTGCCCTTTTCAGATATCGAAGAAGATCGTCTCCTTCTCCCCCTGCAGGTAGATGTCGAAGTGATAGGTCGATCCCTCGCGCTGCGCAATCAGTGTGGGCACGCGCACGCGGTGCTCGATACGCGCAAGGATCGGATCCTCGCCATTTGCCGCCTCTTCGTCGCCAAAATAAAGGCGCGTGTTGAGGCCGAGATTGATGCCGCGCGCGACGATCCAGAAAGATATATGTGGCGCCATCAGGCGGCCATCGCGGAAAGGCACCCGACCTGGCTTGATCGTCTCGAAACGATACTCGCCGGTCGAGAGGTCGCAAGGGCAGCGCCCCCAGCCGGTAAAGTTTGGATCAGCGCTGCCGCGCGTTTCCGAGGGACTGTTGTAGAGGCCATCGGCATCTGCCTGCCAGAGCTCGATCAACGCATCCTTGAGCGGCGTGCCGGATCCGTCGATGACACGACCGGTTACGGTGATCCGCTCGCCGCGCGTCCTGTCATTGACCATGGTGGTGCCGAGATCGACGGGATAGACACCCTTGATATCGGCAAAATTTGGCGTCAGGCCGATATGAACGTAAGGGCCGGCCGTCTGCGAGGCACTTTCCTTGAGGTAACCGAGATCCTGGACCATCAATTTCCCTCCATCCGGTTTTCGAACAGGGTCGAACGCCGACCACGCAGCACGATATCGAATTTGTAGGCGCGCGCATCCATCGGGATGGTCGCCGACCAGTCGAGGGCTGCGACCAGTTGTTCGATCGCGGCACGATCCGGGATCGTCAGCACGATCGGACATTTCCAGATCAGCGGATCGCCCTCGAAATACATCTGGGTGATCAGGCGCTGCGAAAAACCATGGCCGAATATGGAGAAATGGATGTGCGCCGGGCGCCAGTCGTTGACCCCGTTCGGCCAGGGATAAGGACCCGGCTTGATCGTGCGGAAGGCATAATACCCGTTCTCGTCGGAGATCGTGCGGCCGCAACCACCAAAATTCGGATCGAGCGGCGCCAGATAGCTTTCCTTCTTGTGACGATAGCGCCCGCCGGCATTGGCCTGCCAGAATTCGATGAGAGCACCGGCAACGGGACGACCGCGTTCGTCGAGGACGCGACCATGCACGATGATGCGCTCGCCGATCGCGCTCTCGCCGGGCTTGGCAAAATTATGGATCAGGTCGTTGTCGAGTTCGCCCAGCATAGAATGACCGAAGACCGGGCCTGTGATTTCCGACTTCGTGCCGTCCAGCGACAGAAGCGCCTTTTGCGGCGAGCGCAAAACGGAGGTCTTGTAGGTCGGGGTATAGGCCGGCGGATGCAAACTCCGGTCGCGCGGGAAAAAGGCGCCCGTCTCCGGCTTCTTGTTCGAAAGATCAGTCATGGCCCTCTCCCCCGGTCTCGCCGGCATCCACCATGTCAAACACCTGCTTGGCGATCTTGAATGCCCTGTTTGCCGCGGGAACGCCGGCATAGACGGCAACATGCATCAATGCTTCGGTGACATCTTCCCGGCTGGCCCCGGTATTGGCGGTGGCTCGGACATGCATGGCGACCTCTTCGTCATGACCCAGTGCCGCAAGCAGCGCGATGGTGATCATCGAGCGCTCGCGGGGACTGATACCCGCCCGTGACCAGACGGTCCCCCAGGCTCCCTCGGTGATCATCTCCTGAAAGGGTTGATCGAACGACGTGGCCGACAAGGACGCGCGATCGACATGCGCATCGCCCAGCACGCGGCGACGCGTTGCCATGCCCTGCCGGTAGCGATCTGATGAACTGCGGGCATCAGCCATGGGCTGCCTCTCCTGATATGATGGGCGCGAGGAAGGCCTCTATGATGGTTGTGAGCATTTCCGGCTGCTCCACACAGGGGAGATGGCCGGCATCCTTTATGACTTCATAGCGCGCCTTCGGCACGAGCTTGGCGAGCGACAGCACGAGATCGGGTGGCGTCGCCCCGTCCTGATCGCCGACAACACAAAGTGTGGGAACGGCGATCCTCGTTGCGGCCTCGGTGAAATTCGCATCCCGGATCGCGGCACAGGTGCCAGTATATCCCTCGACCGGCTGGCGGAGCATCATGTTGCGATAGCCCGGGTAAGCCGGATCGCTGGCGCGGAAGGACGATGTGAACCAGCGCTCCATCACACTGTCGACGATGCCCGAAAGCCCTCCTTCTTCGATGGCTGTGATGCGCACTGCCCACATCTCCGCGGTCCCGATCTTGTGCGCTGTATCGCAAAGGATCAGCGCCTTCACCAGATCCGGACGCCGCGCACAGAGGCCCTGGGCGATCAGCCCTCCGACAGACAGTCCGCAGATGACGGCGCCAGAAACATTGAGGTGTTCGAGCAAGCCGATCAGGTCGTCGACATGGTCATCGATCGAATAGGGCGCTTGCCCGACATCCGACAGGCCGTGACCGCGCTTGTCATAGGTGAGCAGCGGATGGCTGCCAGCGAGCCGGACGATCACGTCGCGCCAGATACGAAAATCGGTTCCGAGCGAATTGATGAAGACGATGACCGGCTTGTTGCCCGGCCCACCGATGATCTGGTGATGCAGGCTGACGCCGTTGATCTGAACGAACTGCACGGGTTCCTCCCTCCGTTGCCGACATATTGCTCATGCGGTTTGGTTAGGTAAAATGATGTTTTCCATCTTATTCCTAACCGTAGGGTTATGTTTCCACATGATCGACAACAGAGTGAAGTTTCGCCACCTGCAGACCTTCGTCGAGGTTGCGCGCCAGAAGAGCGTCATGAAGGCGGCGGAACTCCTGCATGTCAGTCAGCCTGCCGTAACCAAGACCATCCGCGAACTCGAGGAAGTCTTGGGTGTCGCCGTGTTCGAAAAGGACGGTCGCGGCATCCGGATCACCCGCTATGGCGAGGCCTTTCTCAAGCACGCGGGTGCGGCCCTGACCGCGCTCCGCCAAGGCTTCGATTCCGTATCGCATGCCCTTCATGCGGATGCGCCACCGATACGCGTCGGGGCCCTGCCAACGGTCTCGACCCGCATCATGCCGCAGGCAATGACCCGGTTCCTGCGCGAGGACGTGCCCGCCCGCATCAAGATTGTCACCGGTGAAAATGCGGTCCTTCTCGAGCAGTTGCGGGTCGGAGACCTCGACCTCGTCGTCGGACGGCTGGCCGCGCCCGAGCAGATGGCGGGCTTCTCCTTTGAACATCTCTATTCGGAACAGGTGATCTTCTGCGTGCGCGCCGGTCACCCGCTCCTGCTGGACGCTTCCGACCTGTTTGGCGAACTGGAAAAGTATCCAGTGCTGATGCCGACGCGGGCCTCGATCATTCGCCCCTTCGTCGAGCGCTTCCTGATCGCCAACGGCATTTCTGGCCTGCCGACTCAGATCGAGACGGTCTCCGACAGCTTCGGTCGCGCCTATGTCCGCCAGACGGATGCGATCTGGATCATCTCTGCGGGCGTCGTGGCAACGGACCTCGCAGACAAAACGCTGGCGGCATTGCCGATCGACACAAGCGAGACAAAGGGGCCGGTGGGCCTCACCGTTCGGGCGGATGCGGTGCCGTCCATGCCGCTGGCGCTCCTGATGCGCACGATCCGCGAGGCCGCGGCCGAGGTGGGCAATGCCTGACGATCAGGGCAGTAGCGGCGTCAGCCTCGCTTGAAGCTCCAACATCGCGGGCAGGCAATGGGCAGGCAATTCGGCTGCTGGCAGGATCGCAGCCGGCGCACCGACATTGATGGCAGCCACAACACGACCGCGATCATTCCGGACCGGCACGGCAATTGAACAGAGCCCAATCTCAAGCTCCTGATCGATGACGGCATAGCCTCGCTCCCGGACACGTGCGATCTCTGCCTTGAGTGCCGACGGCTCGATGAGAGTAAGCGGCGTATGTGCCTTGAACTGGGTTGCCGCCAGAATGACGTCGATCTCTGCATCGGATAGCGCGGCCAGCAGCACGCGCCCCATGGAGGCGCTGTAGGCCGGCAGGCGCGAGCCCGGCATCAGGTTGATCGACATGACGCGCTTCTGTGCAGCGCGTGCAATATAGACGATCTCGGTGCTGTCGAGAATGGAGGCCGAGGCGCTGTGGCCGACGCGTTCCGACAACTGATCAAGATGCGGCTGCAACAGCACAGGCAGTGGCGTCGCCGACAGCCAGGAATGGCCGATACGCAGGATCTTCGGCGTCAGTGAGAAGAACTTTCCATCATAGTCGGCGTAACCGAGATCCGCGAGCGTCAGCAGGCAGCGACGCGCAGTCGCCCGGTCAAGACCACTGGTTTCGGCAGCCTCGGTGATGCTGAGCCGCTGGCGCTCAGGGCCGAATGCTTCCAGCACCCTCAAGCCTTTGGCGAATCCACCCATCAGGTCACGCTCGCCCGCTGCCATAGGTCACTCCAATTTCGTGCGATTATCGAACAAATATCAAATATCGCACAAACCACTTGCTGTCGATGGTTTCAAGGTCATATTTGGCGACAGGTTTACGAGGCACACCGCGCGTGAGGAGACGGGAGTTCCCATGAACAAGACAATTTTAAGCCTGGTGGAAGCCGTGGCCGAGATCCGCGACGGCGCGACCGTCATGATCGGCGGCTTCGGCGGCTCCGGCGCCCCGATTGAGCTGATTCACGCCCTCATCGACAACGGCCCGAAGAACCTCACTGTCATCAACAACAATGCTGGCAATGGCCGCATCGGCATCGCGGCAATGATCGATGCGGGCCTGGTGAAGAAGATGATCTGCTCTTTCCCGCGGTCTTCCGATCCCCGCGCCTTTACCGATCGCTACCTTGCAGGCGAGATCGAACTGGAACTGGTGCCGCAAGGCACGCTGGCCGAACGCATCCGCGCCGGCGGTGCCGGCATTCCGGCCTTCTACACGCCGACCGGCTTCGGTACGGAACTGGCGGAGGGCAAGGTGATCGCGGAGTTTGACGGCCGCGAATACGTGCAGGAACGCTGGCTGAAGGCCGACTTCGCCATCGTCAAGGCGCATCTCGGCGACACCATGGGCAACCTCACCTACCGGATGGCCGGCCGCAACTTCAATCCGCTGATGTGCATGGCAGCCGCCAAGACGATCGCCCAGGTTTCGAAGATCGTGAAGCCAGGCGAGATCGATCCCGAGCAGGTGATCACCCCGGGCATCTTTGTCGATGGCGTCGTCGAAGTCGCCAACCCGCAACAGGAAGAACAGCTCATCCGAGCCGGAGTGGCCTACGCATGACCGACGCAGCCGCAATCGACACCCGCGAAGACATCAAGCTCTCCAACGCACAGATCGCCTGGCGTGCCGCCCAGGATATCGCCGACGGCGCCTATGTGAACCTCGGCATCGGCTTCCCGGAAATGGTAGCCAAGTTCCAGCCTGAGGGCCGCGAAGCGATCTTCCATACCGAAAACGGCGTGCTGAACTTCGGCGAAGCACCGGCCGCAGGAGAAGAGGACTGGGACCTGATCAATGCCGGCAAGAAGGCGATCACGCTAAAGCCGGGAGCCGCCTTCTTCCACCATGCCGACAGCTTCGCCATGGTTCGCGGCGGCCATCTCGACGTCGCAATCCTCGGCGCCTACCAGGTCGCCGAGAATGGTGACCTCGCCAATTGGCGCGTCGGTTCCAAGGGGGTTCCGGCCGTTGGCGGCGCCATGGACCTCGTACATGGTGCAAAGCAGGTCGTCGTCATCACCGAACACGTGACCAAGGACGGCAAGCCGAAGCTTGTCGAGCGCTGCACGTTTCCGCTGACCGGCGTCGGCTGCATCACCCGCGTCTATACGAGCCATGCCGTAATCGACATTGCCGATGGCAAGTTTGTCGTGCGCGAAAAGCTTGCCGCCATGAGCATGGACGAGTTGCAGGCCATGACCGGTGCCAAGCTGCACACAGATGGTCCCGTCGCTGACCTCGTCGTTCCCAAATTGTGAGTTCAAGCCATGTCAGAAGCCTTTATTTGCGACTACATCCGCACGCCCATCGGCCGTTTCGGCGGCTCTCTCTCCTCGGTGCGCGCCGATGATCTGGGCGCCGTACCGCTGAAAGCGCTGATGGAGCGTCATCCCGGCATCGACTGGGAGGCAGTAGAAGACGTGATATACGGCTGCGCCAACCAGGCAGGCGAGGACAACCGCAATGTCGCCCGCATGTCAGCCTTGCTTGCCGGTCTGCCAGTCTCGGTGACAGGCACCACGATCAACCGGCTGTGCGGCTCCGGCATGGATGCCGTGATCACGGCTGCCCGCGCGATCAAGTCGGGCGAGGCAGAGCTGATGATCGCCGGCGGCGTCGAGAGCATGAGCCGGGCACCTTTCGTCATGCCGAAAGCCGAGACCGCCTTCTCCCGCAATGCCGAGATCTACGACACCACGATCGGCTGGCGTTTCATCAACCCGCAGATGAAGAAGCAGTACGGTGTGGATTCCATGCCCGAGACGGGCGACAATGTCGCCATCGACTTCGAGGTCTCGCGTGAGGATCAGGACGCCTTTGCCGTGGACAGCCAGGCCAAGGCGGCAGAAGCGCAAGCCAATGGCAGATTGGCCAAGGAAATCACGCCCGTCACCGTGCCCCAGCGCAAGGGCGATCCTGTGATCATCGACCGCGACGAGCATCCGCGCGCGACCTCGATCGAGGCGCTGGCCAAGCTGAAGCCGATCAACAGACGAGAAGGGGCCACTGTCACCGCAGGCAATGCCTCGGGCGTCAACGACGGAGCCGCCGCGCTGATCATCGCCTCGGAAGCTGCAGTGAAGAAATATGGCCTCACCCCGATCGCCCGCATTCTGGGTGGTGCAACCGCAGGCGTTCCGCCGCGCATCATGGGCTTTGGTCCGGCCCCGGCCTCCAGGAAGCTGCTCGCCCGTCTCGGCCTGACACAGGAGCAGATCGACGTCATCGAGCTGAACGAAGCCTTTGCGTCCCAAGGCATAGCGACACTCCGTGACCTCGGTATCGCCAGCAACGATCCGCGCGTCAACCGCAATGGCGGCGCGATCGCGCTCGGCCACCCGCTCGGCATGTCGGGTGCCCGGATCGCGGGAACGGCAGCATTGGAGCTAAAGGAAACTGGCAGGCGCTACGCGCTTTCCACCATGTGCATCGGCGTCGGCCAGGGCATTGCAATCGCGCTGGAGCGCGTCTGACATCCGAAGGCGGCGGGAAACCGGCGCCTGTCTGCTCAAGGATTGAGGAAGGCCAGGATGAGCTGATGCACGGCCCCGCCGGGTGACATTTCCACCCGATCATATTCGCTGTGGCGCGCCACATGCGCATCCGAGATTGGCTTCAACTGGGCCTGCAGCGCTGCACGCACTTTCTGGCAGCCCGGGTCGTTTTCGTGGCGAAGGCCGATCGACACATCCTGAATCTGCTGCGTCAGATCCCGCATGAATTCACCATGCAGCTTCTCGTGCGCGACGATACCCTCGTAAAATGCGTCCCACTTCGCCGCCACATCCGACGGAAGCTTCTGTGCGGGCTTCGGCAGGGTGTAGGTGACGACAAGCTTGGGTTTCGCCGTTGCGAGCACGCAAGCCGCCCCCTGCTGCTGATAGTCGCGCTGCCAGGTCAGCTTGAACGTCGTATGGGCGATCACCCGCCCGAGGCTGAGCTTAGGCCCCCGCTCGCCGACCGACTGATACAGGGCCATCGGCGTTGTTCCGTTCACCGGGTAGTGAGCGACCTTTTCTGTGGCCCGCCACTCCTGGCCGGCAGCGGGAAACGCTGCAACCATTGAGACAAGAAGGCCGTTAAGCAGGCGAAAGACAGTGGTCACGGACAGAAGGCTCCCAAGATCATGAACCTGATACCGGTGGCCATGCCCGACCGCAATGACCAACTGCAACCTCGACAACCGCCTCGCCGTATTTCGATGGACCGCAGTTTCCGCAAATTTAACTGATCCTCATATATATGAAACCGGACAGGAGAGACGGGGAGAGTACAAAGGCGTGGAAAAAAAGGTGACGAAGCATGCTTTCCTGAGCCGTGCAGCGGGATGGGTGGACCTGCTCAAGGTTCCCAATGGCAATCCGGCGCTGACCGCAGCTCAGTTCGAGGCCTTCTCCAAACAGGTACCGCTTCTTTATTTCATCCTCGCGACGAACATGATCTCGCTCTCCTGGACCCACCTTGGTTCAGCGCCGGATTACCTGGTCGTTTATTTGCCCGCCATTCTCACCACGCTTTTTGCACTCCGATCGCTGATCTGGCTGCGTGGCCGCAATCTCCAGCGCACGCCGCAACAGGCCTATCGCCAGCTCCGGGCCACAAACCTCCTGTCTCTCCCGATCGCCGTCTTCTGCACTGCCTGGTCGATTTCGCTCATACCTTATGGCGACGCCCATCAGCAGGCTCATGTCGCCTTCTTCATGGCGATCACGGTCATCGGCTGCATCTTCTGTCTGATGCACCTGCGCTCGGCCGCCCTGATCGTTACGGTGACGGTCAACTTGCCCTTTTTCGTGGTCATGTGCCTGAGTGGCGAGCCCACCTTCATCGCGACAGGCGTCAACGTGATCCTCGTGACGATGGCGATGATCATGATCCTTGTCTCGCACTATCGCGATTTCCGCCAATTGCACGAGTCTCGCAACGTCCTGATGCTGCAGCAGCAGGCGCTGCAGGAGCAGAACAAGGCCATGCAGGCACTCTCGGATGAAAACCTGCGCCTCGCCAATCTTGACAGTCTGACCCTGCTCGCCAACCGCCGTAGCTTCTTCCAGATGCTGGAGACGACCTTCAGCCGAGCGAGTGCCGCCAGTGGCAAGCTCGCGGTCGGCGTCATCGATCTCGACGGCTTCAAGCCGGTCAATGATCTCTATGGCCACTCGGCAGGCGACAAGGTGCTGATAGAGATCAGCAACCGGCTGTCCACGCTCGCGGACCAGCGCCTCTCCGTCTATCGCCTCGGCGGCGACGAATTCGGCCTCCTGCTCCAGGGGGATGTTGAAGAAGCCGATGCCATGGCGCTCGGTGAAAAGGTTTGCGAACTGATCGCCGAACGCATCAACATCGGCAGCGGCATGGTCCAGGTCACCGGCTCGGTCGGCTTTGCGCTTTATCCCGATGTCGGCCAGACCGGTCAGGAGATCTACGAACTCGCCGACTACGCGCTCTATACCGCAAAGCGGCACCACCGCGCCGGGACGGTTATCTTCAACGCCGTTCAGGCGAACGAACTGAACCGCCAGAAGATTGTTGAGGAAGCACTGGTCGCTGCCGATCTGGAGCAGGAACTCTCGCTCGTTTTCCAGCCGATCACCTGCGTCGACAGCCACGTCAGCATTGGTTTCGAAGCCCTTGCCCGGTGGGAAAGCCCGCGTATCGGTCAGGTCTCGCCGGCCGAATTCATCCCGGTCGCCGAGCATAACGGGCGCATCACGCTGATCACCCGCCTTCTGCTCGAACGCGCACTCGAAGTGTCCTGCCTGTGGCCGGACGACGTCTACCTCTCGTTCAACCTTTCGGCTCACGATCTCAGCTCGCCGGAAAACACCTTGAAGATTGTCTCAATCGTGCTGAAAAGCGGCTTCGACCCGCGCCGGATCAATTTCGAGATCACTGAAACTGCGGTCATGCACGACTTCGAACAGGCGAGCGCCTCGATCCAGATGCTGCGTGAACTGGGCGCCGGCATCTCGCTCGACGATTTCGGCACCGGTTATTCCAGCTTGAACCATGTACACAAGCTGCCGCTCACCAAGATCAAGATCGATGGCAGTTTCGTTCGCAACATCCACACCCGCAGGACCAGCTTCAACATCGTCAAATCGGTGCTGGCGCTCTGTGCCGAGATGGAACTGGAAGCGATCGTCGAGGGTGTAGAGACAGAAGAGGAACTGCGCATCCTCGAAAATCTCGGCGTCCGAGCGGTTCAGGGCTATTACTTCGGGAAGCCGATGGTCGCCGCTGAGGCCATGAAGCTACTGTTGGCGCAACGGCAGGCACGGGCCTCGTAAGCTTCAGCTCGCCCGCACATTGATTTGCGCCTTGAGCTGCCGCACGATCGCGGCATCCGTTCGCCGCGGCATCTCGCTCAAGAAACCGAGTTCGACGAGCCGCCCAGCGCCGACATACGCCCCGCTGCAGGAGGCATGCAGCTCGGTTACTCCGGGGATCGCCAGAAGGCGTGCCGCATTTTCCGGTCGTACGCCACCGCCCGGCATGATCGAGATCCTGCCTGCACTGCGCTTGACCAACCGCGCGATGATGTCGATCCCTTCTTCCGCGTGACGCGCGCCCCCAGACGTCAGAACACGTGAGAAGCCCAGGCTGATGGCGAGATCGAGGGCGCGCTCCATATCCGAGACGACATCGATCGCCCGATGCAGGGTGAGGTCCAGGCCCACCGCTGCGTCGACGAGCTTCCGGTTCACCTGTTGATCGAGGGCGCCGTCGGCAGTCGTGGCCCCTATCACGACACCGGCCAGTCCGGCGTCACGAGCGGCCGCAATATCGGCCTCCATCACCGCCACCTCCGCCTCGGAATAGACGAACCCGCCGGCGCGCGGACGGATCAGGGCAAAGACGGGGATCGGCACCTGCGCAGCAGCGGCCATGAAGCCGCGAGACGGTGTGAGTCCACCCGAACCGAGCGCAGAGCAGAGTTCGATGCGATCCGCGCCACCGGAGACGGCCGCCTGAAGGCCTGCGATATCATCGACGCAGACTTCGAGTAGAGGAGCTGAAGCTTTTTCCTGGGACGTCATGAAATCGATCCCTCAACCCTGTGCTTTTTTCCGTGACTTCCCGTCAAGCAGCCAGAGCAGGCAGACCCCGACAAGACCGGCAATCGAGGCTATGATCGCCGTACCCGCATAGTCGCTGATGCTGGTGCCCAGCGCAAACATCAGCGAGGCCATACCGCCGCTCAGGAAGATGTTGACCGCAATCAGCGAACTGCCGAGACCGGCGCGGTCGGCGATCAGGTTCTGCAGATAGGTGATCGGGATTGCAATGATACCGGCGGCGCCAAGCCCTGCAACCACCGTGAGCAGATAGACATCGACCGGACGGTCGGCGAGACCGAGGAAGACGAGATAGCTGCAATAGATGAGTGCTGCGGTGACCATTGCGAAGAGGATGGAGGTTCGCGCTTCGACCCATCCCCAGAAGAGGATGAAGATGATCTCGAGAAAGGCGACGATCCCGACGATAACGCCGACATCAGCTGGTGTTCCACCCGCCTTGCCGGCAACGATCAGCGGCAGGACGGTGCCATTGGCATGCAGCATGGCCGAGATCAGCGAAATCGCCAGAAGCCGAGGCAGGACGCTTGCCGAGCCGATCTGGCGGATGGAACGGAAGAAGGAATAGTGCTGCCGCTCTCCCTCCTGCACGGGCTTTTGACGATCAAGCCCGAAGACGAAGAGCAGGAGGCAGACGGCAGAAGCGAGGCTCGCGAGCAGAAAGGCCGGCAGCATGCTCGGCTGACCGATCAGAAGAGCACCGACGATTCCGGGTACCAGTACCCAGGAGGCAGAGAGAATGGCCCGGACGGCAGAATTCACCGCCATCAGTTCGCGCACCGCCATGCCGGTGGAAACCGCACGGATATTGGCGAAGATGAGCGAATTGATCGTGCCGAAGACCGGGATCAGGACCAGCGTCGCGATCGCAAACATCACCGGCGTCGGGACCACATAAACCAGCCCGAAACCGACGATGCCGAAGACGGCGGCCAGGATCATCGGCGACCGGAAATGTCCGAGCCGATCCGCAACAATGCCGGCAGTGACGCTGGCCGAAACATTCACCACGGCAGCCAGGAAGATCAGCACAGAATAGACGGCGTCCGACAGTCCGAGTTCCCGGATGCCGATGAGCGACATGTAGGGCGACGTCGCGGCGCCGGAGAAGCCGAAGAAGAAGATTGCGGCCGCACTGACCCGGATCGGCTTGTGGCGATAGACCACCGAAAAGGAGGACAACATGAAGGGAACTATCGGTCTGGAGTTCGTGCCGCCGGAAGGACGGCACGGTGATCATGGTCTCAAGGGAATCGCGTCGAGAAAAAGACCTTTGCCGTATAGCCGAAATCCTTGACGAAGGGATAGCTCGGCTGATGTCGGCGATGGCTGGGCAGGTTCTCGATATCCTGGTTGATCACGCCGTCCGTCAGCGCCATCAGGTTCGGATTGGCGACCGGCGAAAGCTCCGGCGACAGATAGCCTGACTTCACCACCAGCAGCCGCACCTTGGTCGGATCGAGGCCAAGCCGGGTGAAATCCGCGATGTTGTGATAGGGCCGACGCCGCGCGGCAAGCACCAGCGTGATGTCTCCGATCCGCACGACCGCCTGCTGATCGGCAGCGGAGCCGGGATCGTCGAGAAAGACGACAGTTGCCTCCACTTCGACAGGGCCGCTAGCCGGGTCCAGAGACCCGCCGACCATGAGCGTGACCCGCGAACCGACGCCGGCTGTAAAACAGCGTTCGATGGCAGGTCGATCCGTAATACCGGCAATCAGGACGTTATCGATTGACCGCGTCAGAAGCGCCTTCAGCACATCCGCCCGATCGCCGACGCCACCCCCGGTCGGGTTATCGCCGGAGTCGGCGAGGATTATCGGCCGTGTCTCGGTGCTTTCGGCAATATCGAGCATCTCCGCCAGCGGGCCGGTCACGGGACCGAAACGGAAATCCTCGCGCGCATCCCAGTATGACTGCGCGATGGCAGCCGCGACCTTCTCAGCCGCAGCCTTGTCGACCGCCGTGACCACGGCACAGGCCGTGCCGCGCGGTTCGTCGGCCCAGACATAACCCACCATCAGATTGGCGTCCCAGATACCAGGGACTGCATCATGCTCAGGCAACTTCAGATAGAGGCTCCTGGCCGGCTCGTCCTCGGTCGAGGTCCGCTCGCCGGGCAGGAGAACCGGCACCGGCGCCCAGGCGACACCGGGTTTTTCGCCCGTGCGCAACGTGCGGACCAGCATCGACCAGGCCCGCACCATGGTCTCCCGCACATCGATATGCGGCGCCGTGCGATAACCGGCGAAGATGTCCAGCTGATCGACGATCTTCTGGGTGACGTTGCCATGCAGGTCATAGCTTGCCGCCACCGGCACGTCCGGACCGACAACGGCGCGCGCCGCCGAAATCCAGTCGCCCTCGGCATCATCCATGCCTTCCACATTCATCGCGCCATGCATGGCGAGATAGAGCCCGTCGATCGGCAGTGTGGCCTTCAGCTGCTCCAGAAATTCCGCCTTGAACCCCTCGTAAGTGGCGCGCGCCAGAGGCCCACCGGGAACGGCACGAGCATGCAAAAGCGGAAGGTGCTCGACATCCTCGGCATCGAGGAAGTCGAAATACTCATGCGCCAGCAGATCCGGCCCGCGCAGCACACGGAAATCCTCCGGCTGCATCAGGACGGGAGAGGAGGTCGAGCATTCGGTATGGATACCGCCAACGGCAATGCGGAATGTCATGGGACTGGGATCCTCAGTAGCGGGGGCTCAAACGGACGGTGGCGGCAAATCGCAGCCAGTCCTTGTTTTCCTTCGGCGTCCAGGCCGCCTCGGCAATGGCTGGAAGCCGCGGGAAGACGAGGTGGTTGAAGTAGTCGCGGGTCAGGAAGTGTTCGCACCAGATGCAGGCCTGGACACCCCGCATGCGGGCCGCAAGCTCGGTTGGAAACTCGGCGACCGCCTCATAGGCGTAGGTGTGCTTCGGCGGCACGGTGCCGGCCCAGCTCGCACCCGGCTCCTGAAACGCCTCGTCCTGCACCATGTCGAGATAGTAAGCCTGGCCCGGCGTCATGACGACGTCGTAGCCCTGTTCTGCCAGTTCCAGCCCGACCTCCGGCTTCTGCCAGGCCATTAGCACTGTCCCCTTGGGATCGACACCGCCGCCATGACTGACTTCGTCCCAGCCGGCGAGCTTGCGGCCGCGCTCGGCCAGCATCTTCTGGATCCGCTTCATGAAATAGCTCTGTAGCCCGAAGGTCCCCTCGATACCCTCCTGCTCCATCAGTTTCTTGGCGAGTGGCGATGCCATCCAGGTATTGGCCGCCACCTCGTCGCCGCCGATATGGATAAGCATCGAGGGGAACAACTCGACCATTTCGTCGAAAACCTTGCCCAGCACCTCGTAGGTGTATTCGATCGCCGGGTTCAGCGCATTGTTCGGATAGCCCTGAACCGAGCGATAGCTGTCGGGCGCTTCCTGGCCATCGACGAGCTCCGGCAGGGCAACAAGCATGGCCGTGCTGTGGCCGGGAACGTCGATCTCCGGCACCACCTCGACCTGCAGGGCTGCTGCATGGGCAACGATATCGCGCACCTCGTCCTGCGCATAGAAGCCGCCGACCGGTTCGGCCCCGTTGCCAAGCTGCGGCAAGAGCGGCTCGTCGGGTCCGCGCAAAACGCCAAGCGTTGTCAACTGCGGGAAGGCCTTGATTTCGAGACGCCAGGCTTCGTCGTCGGACAGATGCCAGTGGAAGGTGTTCATCCGGAACCAGGCGAGGATGTCGATGAGCCGCTTGACGTCGGCAACGGGGAAGAACTGGCGGGAGACATCGAGATGGCAACCGCGCCAGCCGTAGCGCGGCTTGTCCGCAACGACGCCGGAAGCCGGGAAGCGGAAGGTATCCGGCTGCGTGCGGGCTCCATGCAGCATCTGGGCAAGCAGTGTCAGCGCATATTGCAGGCCGGCGACATCACCATAGGCGAGCGTGATGCCGTCACCCGCAAAGTCCAGCCTATAGGCGGAGACACCAAGGGCCTCGTCCGACTTGAGGGTAATTGCCCGCCCCTGATGAACCGGCGCCAGCGACAGCGGCGCATGGCCGACGGCAAAGAGACGGCAGAACAGACGCAACACGTTTTCGACGGCGCGCAACTCAACCAGCGAGGCACCTTCGGTAGGATAGAGCGCGACAGGGAAACCTTCGCCCGGCACCAGTTCGGCCGACGCCGGCCAGGGCAGCATGGCGAAAGGCTGGGAGACTTTACCCTTAGGCAGGAGGGCCGGCGGTGGCGCGCTGTCACCGCCGCCAAGCATCAGGTCGGCCACCGCAACGGCCGTATGCTGGCCGGTGGAAAGAGTGATGTAGGCGGATTTTGCCCCGTCCGTCCGGTGTTTGGCCGGCCGCCACAGACCGCCGACGCGGAAAGTCCAGGAGGCTCCCGGCTGCAGCACGAAGCCAGCAGGTGGCGCAAACTGGTGGAAATTGGCATTGCGCTTCAGAAAAACGGCATTCTCCAGGATCGGCTCTTGCACGTCTTTCAAGCGGGTGAGTGAGGTGTAGGCCAGCTTGAAATCGGCAAGCGCGACATCGGAGAGATTGACCAGCGTGAAGACGAAGGCGCCGCAGTCGTCGCCCTCCACCGGATGCCACGCATTTTCGAGACGGAACTGAACTTCGTTTGCCATGGGGGAATGCTCCGGGCTTTTCGGTATCAATAGTTGTCGGATTGCGAGAATGTTCGCGCGAGTTCGGCCTGACCGGCCGTCAGGCCACAGTCGACGGGAAGGCAGACGCCTGTGATGGCGGCCGCCTGATCGCTCGACAGGAAGAACACGGCATTTGCAATATCTTCAGAAGTCGCGATGCGTTGCAGCGCGTACCAGCGTTTGGCCTCTTCAAAGACATCAGGGTTGGCGGCGGCCCGCGCCTCCCAGGCCTGGGTGCGCACGGTACCCGGTGCGACCGCATTCGATCGGATACCATGTTTGCCATATTCGACGGCAATCAGCTTGGTGAGGTGAATAAGCCCGGCCTTGGCCGCGCTATAGGCCGGGTGACCGAAGACGGCCATGCCGTTGACCGAGGAGATGTTGACGAGCGAACCTTTGGACGCCTTGAGCGCCTCCTCAAACGCGCGGAAGCAGAGGAAGGGTGCTTCGAGATTGAGTGCACTGTCCTTGCGCCAGATCTCGCCATCGGTATCACCGAGGCTGACGGCCCGCGCCGCGCCGGCATTGTTGACCAGCGTATGCACGAGGCCATGGGTCGCGATGCGTGCGGCGGTCTCGGCAAGATCCTTTTCGTCCGTCACATCGCAGACGAGCGAGACGAAGCGAGCTTCATCATCGAGCTCGATCATCGCTTGTTCCAGCGCCTGACAATCCAGATCCAGCAGTACGACAACGTCGTGGCTGTCGGCAAGGCGTCTTGCGATCGCCCGACCGATATCTCCGGCAGCTCCGGTCACGACAGCAACCTTATGCGTCACGGCGGGTCTCCGACATCGATGCGGGCATGGTTCAGTCTCCGAGAAGTTGCCGGTCATCCCCACCATCGCGGTGCTCGACCAGCTGTTGTTTGATATGGCGCAGCGTCACCTGCGACTGCTTGCGATTGCGATAGGCAACCAGGCTTGCGATCACGTCGACGACGGCGAGATAGGCAAAGCGCGTCGAGGTCGGCCGGAAGATGTTTTCGCCCTCCGGAAGGTCGATGCCGATGACAAGTTCGGAGGCTTCCGCCACCAGGCTGTTGCTCTGGGTGAGCGCGATAGTCGTGATGCCGTTCTCGCGCGCGAGCCTGAAACACTTCACCAGCTCGGTATTGCGCCCCGAAAACGACGAGCCGATCAACACATCATTCGAGCGTGCAGCCGCTGTCAGCATCAGCTGCATATTATGGTCTGCTGAGGCGGTGACCCGCGAGCCGAGGCGAAAAAGACGGTTCTGCAATTCGCCCGAGATCATCGAGGAGTTGCCGCCGGAGCCAAAGGCATAGACCATCTCGGCTCGCGCAAGCCTGTCCGCGACCTTGTCAAGCATCACGGGGTCGAGCGCCCGATGCACCATGAACATGGCATTTTGCGCCTTGGTGATTACATCGGTCGCGACATCGGCCGGCTCGGTGCTCTGTGCTTCGGGATTGAGATAGCGCACGCCGACATAGGCAGTCCGCGCGAGGCTCACTTTGAAATCTGCGAAGTTGTGGCAGCCAAGACGACGGCAGAAGCGCGTGACCGTCGGCGGCGAGACCTCTGCTTTCTCGGCCAGTTCGATGATCGAGGCATTGACCGCGAAATCGAAGGAATTGAGCAGGATATCCGCGATGCGTTGCTCGGAGGCCGAAAACTGCCCTGCCTCTTCCTGAATGCGTGCGAAGATATCCAATGCCCTGCCCTCTCTCTTATTTCGAAGGCTTGAAGGCTACGCAGTCGATTTCGACCTTGCAATCGACCATCATCGAAGCCTGAACACAGGCGCGCGCCGGCGGGTGCTCGCCGAAATACTGCTGGTAGATCTTGTTGAAGGTCCAGAAATCGCGAGGGTCATCCAGCCACACGCCGCAGCGCACGACATGTTCAAGGCCGTAGCCGGCCTCGTCAAGAATGGCGATGACATTGGCGATCGTCTTGTGGGTCTGCTCGACGATGCCGCCCGGGATGATTTCCCCGTCTTCCATCGCCACCTGACCGGAAACATAGAGCCAGCCATCGGCCTCGACGGCGCGCGCAAACGGCAAACGCTGACCACCTGCACCCGCCTTTTCGGCCCCGTAACGCTTGATCGTCATGGATACCCCTTATGCAAATTATTTTCTTCGATCGTTGACAAGCGACCATAAAAAACCGATTTTGACCAGAGAAAATTGACATCCATGAAAAGAATTTAAAGACGGGGAAGAAATGCGCGACCCATTCCAGAATCCGTTTCCGGCCACGGACGAAGCCCGCCACGCCATTTGGGAGATGCTCGTCCCTCGCGACATCGATGCTTTTCTGGCCGCCGACTGGAGCATGGTCGCACATGATTTCGTCGAGGACGGCTTTATCGGCATCAGTGGCAATCGCGAGGAGGATGCGGACAAGTGGACGCTGGCCTTCCCCAATCTCACCGCCTATCGCGACGAATGGCTGAAGCAGGCCAAGGATTTTGCCGCCCAGAGCTACGGCGAGGATCCGCGCACCGCGATCTTCACCACGACGACACTCGAGGAGATCGAGATTTCCGGAGAGACGGCCCTCGTGCGCAAGAAGTTCGACGGTGGCATCAAGAAGGCCGACGGCACGCTCGATGTCATGCGCTGGCAGACACTCTATTATTGCCGACTGCATGAAGGCAGCTGGAAAATCTCCGGCTTTACCGGTTATCTGCCCAATCCGATGGGCAAGCGCTGAACCTGCCCTCGAACCCTCAAGACCCCGGAGGTCGGCCCTTGCGCATCTTCACCGCCGCGCTTGCAACGGAAACGAATACCTTCTCCCCGATCTGCATCGACCGGCGCGCCTTCGAGGATTCGCTCTATGCGCCTCCGGGTGAGCACCCCGCGACACCAACGCTTTGCACGGCGCCGATCACCGTCGGTCGCAAGGTCTGCGCCGAGAAGGGCTGGATGCTAATCGAGGGCACCGCAACCTGGGCGGACCCGGCGGGACTCGTCAATCGGCAGACCTATGAGAGCCTGCGCGACGAGATCCTCGACCAGTTGACGGCAGCACTGCCCGTTGATGCTGTCGTGCTCGGCCTGCATGGCGCCATGGTCGCCGACGGCTATCTCGACCCGGAAGGCGATCTCTTGACCCGGATCCGCGAGATCATCGGCCCGGACATCCTGCTCTGCGCCGAACTCGATCCGCATAGCCACCTGACGGCGAAGCGCGTCTCGGCCGCTGATTTCTTCGTCGTCTTCAAGGAATTCCCGCACACAGATTTCGTCGATCGCGCCGAAGATCTCTGGCGTATCGCGGTCAACACGCTGGAAGGCCGGGTGAAACCCGTTATGTCGGTCTTCGACTGCCGGATGATCGATATCTTTCCGACATCGCGCGAGCCGATGCGCAGCTTTGTTGACAGGCTTATGGCCATCGAGAAAATGGATGCAGAGGTTTTGTCGCTCTCTGTCATTCATGGTTTCATGGCGGGCGATGTGCCGGAGATGGGAACGAAGACAATAGCCGTGACCAACGGCCATCCGGAAAAGGGCGCCATGCTTGCCCGCGACCTCGGCCTCGAACTATTCGCCCGGCGCGGTACCTTCATGATGCCGCAGATCGACGAAAAGACGGCCCTCGACCAGGCGCTCGCCTATCCGCAAGGGCCCGTGGTCATTGCGGACATGTGGGACAATCCGGGTGGCGGCACAGCGGGTGACGCGACGGTGATCCTCGCGGAAATGCTTGCGCGTGGCGTGACCAATGCTGCAATTGGCATGATCTGGGATCCGATCGCCGTGCAGATCTGCATGGCGGCCGGCGAAGGTGCTGAAATCCCGCTGCGCTTCGGCGCAAAGTCTGCGCCCGGCACCGGCCATCCGATCGATGGTCTCGTCAAGGTGGTCAAGGTCGTGCCCAATGCCGAGATGCGCTTCGGCGACAGCATCGCGCCCTTCGGCGATGCGGCCCATATCCGGCTTGATGGCATCGACATCATCCTGAGTTCGGTCCGCGTCCAGAGCTACGACCCGTCGCTCTTCACCGCCCTTGGCATTGACCCGACGAGCAAGCATCTCCTCGTCATCAAGTCGACCAACCACTTCTACGCGGCCTTCTCGCAGATCGCCTCGGACATCCTGTACTGTGCCGCCGGCACGCCCTATCCGAACGACCCGGCCAAGACAGCCTATCGCCATGTGCGCCGCGATATCTGGCCGATCATGGCAAACCCGCATGATACGCCCGAGGGCAATGAGGCCGCATGATGCAACTTCCCCGCCCGAGGATCGGTCAGCCGATTGCAGAACTGTCGACCCCGCTTCCCCTGGTCGATGAGGACAGGCTTGCCGCCAACATCGCCCGCGTCCAGGACTATATGGACGATCATGGCCTCGCCTTCCGTCCGCACATCAAGACGCACAAGATCCCGGCAATCGCCGCCGAACAGGTCAAGGCGGGCGCGAAAGGCATCAACTGCCAGAAGATCACCGAAGCAGAGGTCTTTGCCGATGCCGGGTTCGAAGACCTGCTGATCACCTTCAACATTCTTGGTCCCGAGAAGCTGAAACGCCTCGTTCCGCTCAATGCCCGCATTTCCGGCCTCAAGGTCGTGGCAGACAGCGAAACCACCATCCGCGGCCTCTCTGCCGCCTTTGCTGCTGAACGCCCGCTCAGCGTTCTCGTTGAATGCGACACGGGTGGCGGACGCTGCGGCGTCCAGAGCCCGGAGGCGGCCATTGCGCTCGCCGAGACGATCGCCGCGGCCCCCGGCCTGACCTTCGGCGGCATCCTGACCTATCCAAAGGCGAATAGCGAAGAAGCCGTGGAGGCCTTTTTCGCGACGACACGCGAGGGCCTCGCCACCCGTGGCCTCCCCTGCCCCATCGTCTCCAATGGCGGCACGCCCAGCCTCTTCTCCGCCCACAAAGTACCCTCGGCAACCGAGCACCGGGCCGGCACCTATGTCTACAACGACCGCGCCATGGCAAGGGCCGGCCATTGCAGCCTTGACGACTGCGCCATGTCTATCCTTGCCACCGTCGTCTCCCGCCCGACCGAGGATTGTGCCATCCTCGACGCAGGCTCCAAGGCCCTGACCTCGGACCTCCTCGGCTTCTCTGACTACGGCCTGATCGTCGAGTATCCGGACGCTATAATCTCCGGCCTCTCCGAAGAGCATGGCACGGTCGATCTGTCGAAGGTTCAGGGACGGCGACCGGAGATCGGCGAGAAGGTCAGGATCATCCCCAACCACACCTGCGTCGTCTCCAACCTCTTCGACCTCATGACCTTCCACCGCGACGGCATCGTCACCCGGGTGGAAGACGTCGCGGCTCGCGGGCTCGTCTGGTAACAGCGCGACTGTTGCAAAGCCGTCCCCGAGCGCATGCCGGCGGGCAACTTGCGGAATCTCGGACGCATTCCAGGTGGAGAAGTCCGCTCCCTCCTTATAAAAAAAGGTCCGCCCGAAGGCGGACCAGGGGATTGGCCTTTGGCAGGGCCGGGAGGAGCTTTAACTGGCGGCCTTGACGGACGCCGGGAGGTCGAGGGTGCGCCAGTCGATGCGCCGTTCGAGAGCCTGGCCGTTGGCGTCGAACAGATGGCAGTCGCCAGCCATGATGCCTGTTGTCATAGGCTGTTCGGGACGCACCGGGGCAGAGCCAGGGAGCAGCGCGCAGTAAGGCTCGCCATTTGGCAAGGCCGCATAGGCGATGGTATTGATGCCAAGCCGCTCGATGACGGCGGGCGTCACCATGATGTTGATGTCACCATCGCTGAGACGTGTGTGTTCGGGGCGAATACCGAGCGTCAGCGTCTGGCCGACAAGATCGGAGCGCCCGTCGACCGGGATCAGCGCCGTCTGGCCTTCATAAGAAATAGTGACCCCGATGGCATCGACACCGACACAGGTGACCGGCACGAAGTTCATCTTGGGATTACCGATAAAGCCGGCAACGAAGGTGTTTTGCGGCTTGTGATAGAGTTCGAGCGGCGCGCCTACCTGGGCGATGTTGCCGGCATTCAGCACCACGATCCGGTCTGCCATGGTCATGGCCTCGATCTGATCATGGGTGACGTAGACCATCGTTGCTTCGAGGTCGCGGTGCAGTTTGGTCAGCTCGATGCGCATGTCGGCACGAAGCGCCGCATCGAGGTTGGAGAGCGGCTCGTCGAAGAGGAAGATCTTCGGTTCGCGCACGATGGCCCGGCCGATCGCGACACGCTGGCGCTGGCCGCCGGAAAGCTGGCCGGGACGCTGCTGCAGGCGCTGATCAAGCTGCAGGATCTTCGCGACAGCCCCCACTTTCTCGCGGATCGTCGCCTCGGAGAGCTTCTCGACGCGCAGTGGAAAGGCAATATTCTCGAAGACCGACATATGCGGGTAAAGCGCATAGGACTGGAAGACCATGGCGATGCCGCGCTCGACAGGCGGCTTGTCGTTGACACGCTCGCCATCGATCACGATGTCACCATCGGTTGTGTCGTCGAGACCCGCGATCATGCGGAGCAGCGTGGACTTGCCACAGCCCGATGGCCCGACGAAAACGACGAACTCACCGTCATTCACCTCGAGATCGACACCCTTGATGACCTCGAAATGCCCGTACGACTTGCGCACCTTTTTCAGAAATAGCTGACCCACGACCCTTAGTCTCCACTGCCGGTCCGTCGTTGACCGGCCAAATATGCCTGATGAAATCCGCGGGCCGGACCCGGCCCGCGGAGCCTCGGTCGCCCGAGATTATTTGTACTGCTCGAGATCAGCTGCAGCCTTCTTCAGCGCATCGGCCGGCTCGGTCTTGCCGGTGACGACCGACTGGACCATCTCGATCATGACGTTCTGGAAGCCCTTGTAGTCGGTGAAGAGGGGCTCGGGACCGCCATAGGCGATGCCGTCAATGAAAGGCTTCCAGAAAGGCTCGTTGGTGACGAACTGGTCGACGACCGCACCTGGGCGCAGCGGGGTGAGGCCAGCGCCGCCCTGCAGCTCGTATTCGTGCTGGATATCGGTCGAGGTGATGTACTTGGCGAACTCGATCGCCTTTTCCTCGACGCCCGAACCGGAGAAGATCGCCAGGCTGTCGGTGATCAGCAGTGTGCCTTCACCCTGGGCCGATGGGCCGCGCGGCAGCGGGGCGACACCCCAGTTGATCTTCGTGTCTTTCAAACGATAGGCGGCGCCCGAACCCGACTGGATCATACCGACCTTGCCGTCGAGGAAGATGGCGCGGATTTCGTTCTGCTCGTACGCGGTCGCACCCTCGACGGAGTAAGGTGTGATATCCTTGTAAGCTTGGAGCGCTGCAAGTACTTCCGGGCTGTCGATGACGATCTTGTCGCCGTCGATGACCTTGCCATTGTTGGTGTAAACCCAATGCATGAACTGGTGCATCGTGTTGTCGAAGGTCTTGGCGGGCAGACCGTAGCCGGCGACGCCAGCCTTTTCCGTGATCTGCTTGGCAAACTCGATCTCTTCAGCCCAGGTCTTCGGCGGGGTTTCCGGATCGAGGCCGGCAGCCTTGAACAGATCCTTGTTCCAGTAGAGTGCCTTGGTCGAGAAGGCGACGGGAACACCCCACTGCGTGTCTTCAAAGGTCACTGTTTCGACGATGTTCGGGTAGTAGGAGGCTTTCTCCTCATCCGTCATCGGAACCGGAACGATCAGTTCGTTCTGGGCGAATTCCTTCAGCGTGCGCGAGCCGACATAAGCCATGGCAACGGGCGTACCGGCGACGGCAAGCGTCGTGGCCTTGTCCTGGCACTGTTCCCAGCCGACGACCTCGGGCTTGACCTTCCAGCCTTCGTTCTTGCCTTCCCATTCGGCGATGTACTTCTCGTGGATCGGGTCGATCTTGTCGCCGCAATAGATCCAGCTGATCTCCTGGTCAGCCGCAAGCGTGGTGAGCGCGGAGCTGGCGAGCAGGGCAAACGAGCCTGCGAGCATGGTCAGTTTTCTTGTCATCGATAGTTCCCCTTTGTTGACAGGTTGAAAGCGTCCGGTTGACCCGAATTTTGTTGGCAGCCCTACTTCACCGCACCGGCGGTAAGCCCGCTGACGAGGTAGCGTTGCAGGAAGAAGATCACGATCATGGCAGGCGCGATCCCGACGAAGCTCGCCGCCATCAGCTCGTTCCAGATGACCTCCTGACGGCCGAAATAGGCAAAAAGCCCGATCGGCAGCGGCATGTATTCGGTCTTGGAATTGAAGGTCAGGGCGAAGATGAACTGCTGGGCATAGGCGCCGATGAAGGTGGTGATGGCGACGACGGCGATGCCCGGCATTGCGAGCGGCAGAACGACCCGACGGAACGTATAGAAATAGCTGGCACCATCGACATAGGCTGCTTCTTCCAGCTCGCGTGGGATGCGCATCATATAGGTGCGCAAGAGCCAGATGGCGGTCGGGATGAGGAAGGCGACACCCGGCACGATCATGGCAAAATAGGTGTTGAGGACCCCCATCGAGCGCATCAATCGGAAGAGCGGGATAAGCAGCACCGCGCCCGAGAACATGTTGACGGCGAGGAAGGCCCCGAGCAATTGCCCCCGGCCGCGAAACTCGAACCGGGCGAAGGCGTAGGAAGCCGGCACGACAAGCAGCAGCACGACAAGGGTCGCGATCGTCGAGATGAAGAAGGAGTTGAAGATGTATCGCGCAAAGCCTGGCACGCTGTCCCACATCGTGATGTAGGCGTCGAACGAACCATTCTCCGGGAAGAACCGATAGGGCGAGGAGAAGAGCTGGCTGAGCGGCTTTAGCGACACCAGGAAACCTTCGACGAAGGGCGCGAGCACAAAGGTCAGGAACACGGCGATACCTGCATAGATGCCGACCAGTTCATACCAACGATAGCGGTTGATCAGGGCTGTCTTGTCGTAGCTCATCGTGCATGCTCCTGCGAAAGACGGCTGGTCACACGAAAATAGGCGACGCAGAAGATCGAGAGGAAGATACAGATCAGGACCGCCCGGGCAGCACCCTCGCCGTATTTCTTGGACCCGATCGCCGTGTGATAGGTGTCGATGATCATTGTCGTGGTCTCGCCGCTCGGGCCACCGCGCGTGAGGATCCAGATGATGTCGAAGGAGTTGAAGGTGGAGATCAGCGAAATCATCGACATGGTGATCATGGCGGGCAGGATCAGCGGCAGGGTGATCCGGCGAAAGCGGTAGAAGCGCCCCGCGCCATCGGTCCATGCGGCTTCGTACAGATCCTGCGGGATCGCCTGCATGGCGGCGAGCATGTAGAGCGTCACCATGGGCACGCCGATCCACACATCCGTGAAGATCGTCGCCCAGAAGGCCGTCGAGCCATAGGCGAGGAAGGCAACCGGACCATCGACCACGCCGGTCCGTTGCAGGACGCCGGAAATCATCCCGAACTGGCCGTTATACATCCAGCCCCACATGAAGATGCCGATCGCCATGGGTACGATCCATGGTGGCATGGTCAGCACGCGGAAGAGCGTACGACCCGGCACGGCCGTGTTCAGCATGGCAGCCCCGAAGGTGCCGATGATCATCTTGATCGACACCGAGAAGAAGGTCCAGATAAACGTCCTGACGATGACGGTCGCGAAGGTGTCGTTGAAGATCTTCTCGTAATTCACCCAGCCCACCCAGTTCGTCGTCTTCCTGAGCGACGCGTCCGTGAATGAGAGAATGAAGGTATCGACCAGCGGATAGGCTACGATGGCCGTGATATAGAGAAGGGCCGGCGCGATCAGCAGCCAGGCGAAGGTGATGGCGCTTTGGCGAGCTTGCATCCGACCGCTCCCTTATGCCGAACGCGCGCGGGCGGAAACGCCGGCGGGTCCATGAAGGCATGCATCGAACTTTTCCCAGACGGGTTTCAGATCGACAACCTTGCGGCCGAGGCGGGCCTCGTCCATGGCAAGGGCGAGCATGCCGGCTTCGAGCGCATCGATTGCAGACACCGGCTGCTTTGCCCCCGAATTGACGAAGGCGATGACGTCTTCGGCCATCTGCTCATCGGCGCCGTAATGCTGGGAAAGCGCGGAAGGCGCCTTGTAGGTGTTGGCGATGACCTTCTCATTGGTGTGGGCGTCATGCACATCCATGAAACCACGCACGAAATCGCCTTCCGCCATGCCCTTGGATCCGATCACGCAGAAGCGGCGGAATTCGTCCGGCACATTGAGATTGGTATGGAAGGTCATCGACACCCCGTTCTCGTATTCCACGATGGCAGTCTGGTAATCGATGATGTCGCCGTCGCTGTCGAAGACCTTGTCGGAGCCCTGCCAGCCGCTCGGCTTGCGGTGATAGACATTGAGGTCGTTGATACCGGCGGCCTCGGGCGCATTCTCCGGCACGAAGCTCTTGCGGCCGCCAAAGCTTGCGACGAAACGCGGACGGGCACCGACCACGCCGTTGTAGAGATCGAGGTCGTGGCAGCATTTTTCCAGCATGAAACCACCGGCATATCGGCCGTAACGGCGCCAGTCGCGCATGAAGAAGGCACCGTGATAGGGCTGAATGTGCTCGGAAGCTTCGATCGACACGACATTGCCGAGACGCCCCTCCTCCTGCGCCTTGCGCAGATCGCGATAGAGCGGGGAATACCGCAGAACCAGGCCGACGAGCAGCCGGTCATGTCCATGCGTGTGGAGCAGCGAGGCCAGCGCATAGCTCTCCTCGATGCTGGTGACGATGGGTTTTTCCGTGAAGACTGTGAGCCCTGCTTCGAGACCGAGACGAATATGCTCCAGATGCATGTGGTTCGGCGACCCGATCATCAGGAGGTCGAAGCTTTCGCCTGCGATGAGCGCCTCGGGGGTGTCATAGGCTTTGCCGGGGGAAATACCGTATTCATCGAGCGTCGGCATGCCGGCCGGAGCCGGATCGACATAACCAACGATCTCGAAGCTCGGATCAATCTCCCTGAACACCCGACCCAGATATCCGAGACGGAATCCGAGTCCGATAATCGCGACCTTCATGATACATTCCCCTGCTTTCGTAATTATTTTTCGCAGACTGCGTCACTTTTCCAAGATCGTCAACACAGGAAGCGAAAATCCCAGCATTGATGAAAATTGTTTTCATGACCGTTCGCGATACTGGATGAAGATCTGGCACTCCGCTTCCCAGCCACAGCAGAAACCTCACGGGCATGCCAGCGCAAAGGATTTGGATTGTGATCTTCCCCAATCGTTAATTTAAGATACCAAAACTAGTCCAATCGTAAAGCTGAGCTCGCCGAAAATCTTTGAAAAACGCGCAAAATGCTGTTTTCACGGCGAAATTTCTAAAACGCCTCAGAAATCAGGTCAGAGCTTCAAAACCATTTGCGAAATAGGTCTCTGGTTGGTATTGTATCGCAAAGACCAACGCCGGGACGGAAGCATGCAGAAGTTGATGAGGATTGCCGTCGCTGCCATCTGCTTGCAGCCACGCCATCGCTGGGGCAGATTTGCCGCATGAGCACAGCCCTCCCCCTTGAACAGCTCCAGATGGTGCGCGGCGGACCGCTTTATGTGAAGCTCCGCAAGATGATCGAAGACGCCGTCGCCTCGGGGCGCCTGAAGCACGGCGACGCCCTGCCGGCAGAACGCGACATTGCCGAAGCGGCAGACATCAGCCGCGTGACTGTGCGCAAGGCGATCGACGAACTGGTGGAAGAAGGCCTGCTCGTTCGCCGCCGCGGCTCCGGGACCTTTGTGGTCAAGCCCGTCCCGCGCATGCAGCAGCCGCTCAGTCAGCTCACCTCCTTCACCGAGGACATGCGCCGGCGCGGCATGGTCGCAGGCTCCCGCTGGCTGGGGCGCGGCCTGTTTTATCCCACGGCCGAAGAAACCATGATGCTGGGCCTTGTCGGCGGCGCGCGCGTCGCGCGGATCGACCGCTTGAGAACCGCCAATGACATGCCGATCGCATTGGAACGCACCAGTCTGCCGGACGACCTTCTGCCCGATCCGGAAAAAATAGAGGATTCCCTCTACCTCTGCCTGCTCGATGCCGGTATCCGGCCCGTCCGCGCCAATCAGCGTATTTCCGCCGTTCTGCTGAAGGACGAGGAAACCAAGCTGCTCGGTGTCCCGCCGGGCTCTGCGGCACTGTCAGTGCAGCGCATCGCCTATCTCGAAACCGGTCGCGTGATGGAAATGTCGCGCGCCCTTTATCGCAGCGACGCCTATGATCTGGTTGCCGAACTCGGCATCGGCTCGCCCATGAAGCCCCAAGACTGAAAGCGCGTACCATGACCACCAAGATGCGTGAGGAGATCAACGAGATCCCCGCAGCCGCCGCCCGTTTGCTGGACAGCTCGAAATCCGTGATATCAGACGCGGCGAACGCATTGCGCGACAAGGATCCCGCCATCGTGGTGACGATTGCCCGCGGCTCGTCCGATCATGCGGCATATTTCCTGAAATATGCGATCGAGCTGCAGATGGGCCTGCCGGTCGCCTCGCTCGGTCCCTCCCTCGCCTCGATCTACGAGGCTCCGATGAAGCTCGGCAGCGCGGCCGCCTTTGCCGTGTCCCAATCCGGCGCCAGCCCCGATATCGTGGCCATGGCCAAGGGCGCCCGCGACGGCGGCGCCACGACGATCAGCCTGGTGAACACGCTCCCCTCGCCGCTGGCGGACGCGGCGACATTCGCCATCGACATCAAGGCGGGGCCGGAGATCGCGGTGGCTGCGACCAAGTCCTACGTGAATTCGATCATCGCGGGGCTTGCAATCCTCGCGAGCTGGAGCCGCGACGTAGCGCTCACTCGCGCTGTCGAGGCCCTGCCCGAGCATTTCGAACAGGCCCTCGGCCTCGACTGGACCGCGTTGCTCGAGCCGCTAAAATCGGCCGACTCTCTCTACATGCTCGGTCGCGGACCCACGCTGGCGATTGCCGCTGAAGCGGCCCTGAAATGCAAGGAAACCTGCGAACTGCATGCCGAAGCCTATTCCTCGGCAGAAGTGCTGCACGGCCCGGTCTCGATCGTTGGCCGCAACTTTCCCGTCGTTGCCTTTGCGGCAAGGGACATGGCCGAGGCCTCGATCGCCGGAACTGTCTCGAAGCTCGCGGCCAGCAATGCCACCTGCTTCATCACATCGGACCAGGCGACGGCCGGGCACAAGCTGCCGATCATCGCAACGGGCCATCCGATCACGGATGCGCTGGCTCTGATCGTTCCCTATTATGGCTTCATCGAATCCCTCTCCCGTGCGCGCGGTTTCAATCCCGACAAGCCAGTCGCGCTGAAGAAAGTCACCGAGACACAATGACGTCCGCCTTCGCCATCACCGCACGCCGCATCTTTGATGGGCACATGTTCCACGAGGATGCTGCACTCCTGGTCGAGAACAGCCGGGTGAAGGCTGTTCTCGCCAGAGCGGATTTGCCCGGCGGCATGATGCACCACGATGCCGGCGATGCACTGATCACCCCAGGCTTCATCGACCTCCAGGTCAATGGTGGCGGTGGCGTGCTCTTCAACAACGATCCCACGGTGCCGGGCATCCGCACGATCTGCGAGACCCATGCTCGTTATGGCACGACCGCGCTGATGGTCACGCTGATCACCGATGCACCGGAACTCAAGAGAGAAGCGATCGCCGCCGGCGCGGCCGCAGCCGCAGCGGGAGAGCCCGGCTACCTCGGCCTTCATCTCGAGGGTCCGCATCTGTCGATTGCCCGCAAGGGCACGCATGATCCGGCCCTGATCCGCCCGATGACCGAAGCCGATCTCGCCTATCTTCTCGAACAGGTACCGCGTTTCGGCATACCGATGATCACGATTGCCCCCGAGAGCGTGACGCCGGATCAGGTCCGGCGTCTGGTTCAGGCCGGCTACCGGGTGAGCCTCGGCCACACCGATACCAGCTGCAGTGACGTTGCGGCTTACATCAAGGCGGGCGCCACCCTCGTCACCCACCTCTTCAATGCCATGAGCCAGCTCGGCAACCGCGAGCCTGGCCTTGTCGGCGCTGCCCTTGCTTCCCCCTCCCTGCATTGCGGCCTCATTGCCGATGGCTTCCATGTCGATCCGGTCACCATGAAGATCGCGCTCGCCGCAAAGACAGGGCCCGCCCATATTTTTCTGGTCACCGATGCCATGTCGACCATCGGCACGGGGGAGAACGGCTTCGACCTGAACGGCCGAACCGTTTACCGCCGTGATGGCCGGCTGACGCTCGCCGACGGAACGCTGGCCGGTGCGGACATCGACATGCTCTCCTGCGTCCGCTACGTGCGCGAACAGCTTGGGCAGCCGCTGGAAGAGGCGCTGCGCATGGCCTCGCTCTATCCGGCCGAAGCGATCGGCGCCCCGAGCAAGGGCAGCCTCACTGCCGGCAAGGATGCCGATTTCGTCGTGCTCGGTGCAGACCTCGACATCAGATCCACCTGGATTGCAGGCACCTGCGTCCATACTGCTGACACCAAGCCGAGCTGGGCCTTCGCATGATCGTCTGCTTCGATATCGGCGGCACGGCCATCAAGGGCGCCATGGCAACAAGCCGCGAGGACATCCGTCCCTTCCCGCGCCAGCCGACTCCCATTCATGATTTCGACGCCTTCGTCACCACACTCGCCTCCGTCATTGCGGAAGCCGAAGCACTCGCTGGCAAGCGCGCTGCCTGCATCGCAATCTCGATTGCGGGCGTGATCGACCCGGACACCGCGAACGCCGTCGTCGCCAATATCCCTTGCATCCACGGACGGCCGCTGCAGGCCGATCTCGAAGCCGCCTTGGGCCTCCCGGTGATCGTCGCAAACGACGCGGACTGCTTCGTTCTCGCCGAAGCCGGCATTGGGGCGGCCCGCGGTCATCGTGTCGTGTTCGGCGTGATCCTCGGCACCGGCGTCGGCGGTGGCCTCGTCATCGACGGCAAGCTGATCAACGAGAGCGGCTTTGCCGGCGAATGGGGACACGGTCCGATCCAGCCGACAGAGGCCGGCTCTCCACCAATCCGCGTGCCGCGCTTCCAGTGTGGCTGCGGCCAGATTGGCTGCATCGACGCGGTCTGCAGCGCCAGAGGCCTCGAGAAACTACACAAGCATATCCATGGCAAACATCTGACCAGTGAGCAGATAATCACCGACTGGCAGAAGGGGGAGGCCATGTCCGAGCGCACGATCGACGTTTACGTCGACATCCTCACGGATGCGCTTTCGGTCGTCGTCAACGTCACCGGCACGACCATTTTACCCGTCGGCGGCGGCCTTTCAAATGTGCCGGCACTTCTGGCACGCATCGATACGGCCCTGCGTGCGCGCATTCTGCGCAAATTCAAGGACCCGATCGTCGTTCCTGCCGCCTGCGGCGTGGAGCCGGGCCTCATCGGGGCCGCGATCCTGGGGCTCGACTTCGCCAAAGAGCATGGAGGAGGCTGAGAATGGCTACGGACATGCTCGTGAAACTCTACGATCTGCAGCCAAACCCCGACCTCGACAGGCGCATGCATGCCGAAGGCGTGACGATCCGGCGCGCGCTCGTGCCGGAACTCTCGGGGATCTGTGCCTGGATCGAGCCGCGTTTCGGCGCCGGCTGGGCAGCCGAGGCGACGGCAGCAATCATGCGCCAGCCCGTCACCTGCTGGATTGCCCATGAAGGCGAGACCCTGCTGGGCTTTGCCTGCCACGAGGCAACGATGAAGGGGTTCTTCGGTCCAACCGGTGTGGACGAGAATGCCCGAGGTCGGGGCATCGGCCATGCGCTGCTGATCCGCACCCTTCTCGACATGCGCGACCAGGGTTACGGTTATGCCATCATCGGCGGTGCCGGCCCCGAGGGTTTTTATGAGAGGAGCGTGGGTGCAATCGCAATTCCCGGCTCGTCGCCCGGCATCTACAAGGACATGCTGCCGCTTGCCGCACCGGCAGGCATGACGGACTGAAGCACCTCAGCCGAAGTCCGATGTCGGGGGATGCCGACGCCCGGGCACATTGAGGCCGATCTCGGACCTGTCGGTGGCAGAAACCCCGATGCGCAAGAATGCACTCGCCCTCTGAACCCACCAGCCCGGCCTGGAACTAGCCGGACCACTCCGCCACCATCCGGTCATGTTCGATGGTTTCGAGCATGGCATTTCGCGCTCCGGCTTCGTCGCCATATTCGATCCGGTTCACCAGGAGCCGGTGCTTGTCGAGGATCGCGTCCAGCACACAAGCGTCAGGAGCAGTCATCAGTGCCTTGTAGGCCAGCGCATGCGCGAGCTCGATGACACCGTAAAGCGCCCGCACGAATGGATTGTGAGCGGCGTCCGCGATGATCCGGTGCAACTCGAAATCGGCAAGCGCGAAGTTCTGTAGGGAGCCCAGCGAGGTCTCCATCTGGTGGATCCAGTAGAGCATCAGGCGGATCTGGTCCGCCGTGCGGCGTCTGGCAACTTCAGCTGCCGCCTGCGGTTCCATCGAGCGGCGCACCTCATGCAGGCCGGAGAGAAACTCCGGGTCTAGCGGCGCTTCGAGATGCCAGGCCAGCACCTGAGGATCGTAGAGGTTCCAACGGCTTTTCTTGGCAACCTTGGTGCCGACTTTTGGCCTTGCTTCGAGCAAGCCCTTGGCCTCCAGGGTCTTCAATGCCTCGCGCAGAACCGTACGCGACACCTCGAACTCTTCCATGAATTTGGCGTCATTCGGAAGGGTCGTCCCAACGGGATAGCGACCGGAGATGACCCCGGCCCCGATCTCGTTGATGACATGCGAATGATAGTTACGCGCCGTCAACCGCCCTGACAGGGAGCGAAGAAGGCTCCCCGGCTCGCTCATGCAGGGGCCTTCTTCAGGCGCGTACGCCCGGTCTGTGCGGTAAACACCAGCTTCTGGAGCAGGATGAACATGAACAGCAGGAACCCGATGGCGATTTTAGTCCACCAGCTGGAGAGCGTCCCGTCGAAGACGATATAGGTCTGGACGAGGCCCTGCAGCATGACCCCGATCAGGGTTCCGAAGATGAAACCGTAACCGCCCGTCAACAGGGTCCCGCCTATCACTACGGCTGCAATCGAGTCAAGTTCGATACCCACCGCCGCCAGCGGATAGCCGGCCGAGGTGTAGAGCGAATAGACGATGCCCGCGAGCCCGCCCAGGAAGGACGACAGCGCATAGATGCCGACCGTTACCCGCCCGGTCGGCACCCCCATCAGCGACGCCGAATTGATGTTGCCGCCGATGGCATAGACATAGGAGCCGAACCGCGTCTTGTGGGCGATAAAACCGAAGACGAGGAAGGTGCAAAGCATCAGCAGTCCGATGAAGCTCAGGCGGCCGCCACCGGGCAGCCGGTAGTAGAGGCTGGAGATCGTCCGGTAGAACTCGTGGTCGATCGGGATCGAATCCTGGCTGAGCACCGAGGCCAGACCGCGCGCCAGGAACATGCCGGCCAGCGTCACGATGAAGGGGGGCACCTGCAGAAAGTGAATGACCGCTCCCATGGAGGCCCCGAAGGTGGCCGCAAGCGCAAGCACGATCGCAAAGACCGCCAGCGGATGGATGCCGACCCAGGAGATCAGGATGGCCGTGATGACCCCCGTCAGGCCGATCACCGCGCCGACCGATAGATCGATGCCGCCGGAAATGATGACAAAGGTGGCGCCGACGGCGGCGATGCCGAGAAAGGCGTTGTCCGTCAGGAAGTTTCCGAACACCCTGGTCGACCACATGGCCGGGAACTGGAAAATGCAGATGGCATAGGCGACCACGAAGATGAGGGTGGTCGCAGCGAGTGGGCGATAACGCGGATTCATCGTGCCTGTCCCGAAGTTTGGCCTGAGGTCTTGGGGGGTGTTGTCGCAACGGCCTGGCGCGGACCGAACTTGCGGCCGAGCAGATGGGCGATCCGGGCCGACTGCAGCACCAGGATGATGATGATCATGCCGGCCTTGACGATCAGGTTGAACTCCGGCGGGAAGCCCGAGACGAGCACGCCTGTGTTCATCGCCTGGATGATGATCGCGCCGAGCACCGACATCGGGATCGAGAAGCGTCCGCCAAGCAACGAAGTGCCACCGATGACGACCGCGAGGATGGCGTCGAGTTCGAGCCAGAGACCGGCATTATTGGCATCTGCCCCGCGGATGTCCGCAGCGGCGATAATCCCCGCTGTCGCCGCACAGAAGCCGCCGAAGGCATAGATGCAGAGAATGAAAATCTTGCTGCGCAGCCCGGTGTAATTGGCGGCGGAAAGATTAATGCCGATGGCCTCGATGAACAGACCGATCGCCGTGCGCCGCATCACAAGATGGACGAAGAGCATCAAGACGATGGCGATCACGGCCGGCATGGGCAGACCGAAGAGATTGCCGGTGCCCACGAAGATCAAGGCCGGGTCGGAAAAGGTGACGATCGACCCCTCCGTGATCAACTGTGCCACCCCGCGCCCGGCCACCATGAGTACCAGCGTGGCGACAAAGGGCTGGATGCCGAGATAGGCGACGAGAATGCCGTTCCACATGCCGCACAGGATCCCGACGGCAAGGGCAGAGAAAAGGGTGACGATCAGCGGCTGGCCGGCAACCGCACAGGTCGCGGCAACCGCGCCGGCCACCGCCATGACCGCACCGACCGAGAGATCCACGCCCTTGGTAGCGATGATCGCGGTCATCCCGATCGCAAGGATCGCGACGGGGGCGCCACGGTTCATGACGTCGATCAGGCTGCCGAACAGGCGCCCGTCCTGCCAGGTGATGTTGAAGAAGCCGGGAAAGACAAGCCAGTTGAAGAACAGCACGCCGGCGAGCGCCAACAGCTGCGGAGAAATGATACGGGACATTGAAAGCCTTTTCATGCCTCGGCCTCCGCCGGAAGGGCGGCGATGGTCTGGACAATGACGCCGGGCGTGATATCGGCGCCATGCAGTTCTGCGACCATCTTGCGATCGCGCATGATGACGACGCGCGAGGAATAACTGACGATCTCGTCGAGCTCGGACGATATGACGACGAGTGCGAGACCGTCTTCACGCAACCGGCTGATCATGCGGACGATTTCGGCGTGGGCGCCGACATCGATACCGCGCGTCGGTTCGTCGAGGATCAGGAAGCGCGGATCGGTGGCGAGCCAGCGGGCAAGGATAACCTTCTGCTGGTTTCCGCCGGACAGGAGCTTGACGGGTAGCTCGGCCGATGCCGTGCGGATGTCGAGCGCCTCGATAAAGTCGCCGGCGATCTCCAACTGCTCGTCACGGTTCAGTGCCTTGAACCAGCCCAGCCGCGCCTGCATGGCGATGACGATGTTCTCGCGGACCGAGAGATCACCGAATATGCCGTCGATCTTGCGGTCTTCCGGACAAAAGCCGAAGCCGAGCTCCACCGCATCGCGCGGATTGCGCACCTGCCGTGTCGCGCCGTCGATCTTGAGCGAACCACTGTCGGCATGGTCGATACCGAACATCAGCCGTGCCATTTCCGTGCGTCCGGAACCAAGGAGACCGGCAACACCGACGACTTCACCGCGGTGGATCTTCAAATCGAAGGGTTGAACACTGTTGGAAAGCCCGAACCCCTCGAACTCCATCAGCGTCTCGCCCACCTCGCCCTCTTCGCCCAGCACCTCGGGATGATGGAAGGCCAGATCCTTGCCAAGCATCATGCGCACGAGGCTGGTGCGGTCGAGCGAGGCGATGGCCTCTGTCCCGACGAGGCGCCCATTGCGCAGGACCGTCACGCGATCCGACAGCTCGAAAACCTGATCGAGAAAATGGGTTATGAAGACGATGGCAAGGCCACGATCACGCAACTGGCGGACGATGCCGAAGAGCTTTTCGACCTCGGAACGATCAAGGCTCGCGGTCGGCTCGTCGAGGATCAGAACCTTGCCGGAGAGTTCGACGGCGCGTGCAATCGCGATGATCTGCTGGACAGCGACGGAAAAGGTCGAAAGTTCGGCCTTCACGTCGATATCGAGGCCATAGCTCGTCAGGATCTCGCGAGATTTCCGCTCCATGTGGCGCTTGTCGACCAGACCGAAGCGGTTGGTCGGCTGGCGACCGATGAACAGATTGTCGATGACGGTCATGTTGGGCAGGAGGTTGACCTCCTGATAGACCGTGCCGATGCCGAGCGCCTGGGCCTGCTGTGGCGTGGTAAAATGGACGGTTTCGCCATCGACGGAAATCGTCCCGCCATCGGGAATATACGCTCCCGTCAGGATCTTGATCAGCGTCGATTTTCCGGCACCGTTCTCACCGAGAAGCGCATGCACCTCGCCGCGATGAAATGCGATGTCGACGTCCGCGAGCGCCGTGTGATTGCCGAATGTCTTGGTGATGCCCGCCGCCGCAAGCACGATCGATGGATGCTTGGTCATTGCCTCTTCCCCCTCTCCCACGAAGCTACCCCCTGCTGACGCCGGGAGAAAGCGACAGCGACCCCGCCACGAGTATTTGGCGGGGTCCTGCCGGGAGGGTTACCTTAGTAACCGAGGCCCTTGCGGTTGTCATACTCGCCCTGCGGATTGTCGGCAGGCGTGTAGAGCTTGGATTCCGTGATGATGAACTTCTCCGGCTGCTTGCCGTCCTTCATGAAGGCATCGATCGCATCGAAGGCAGGTCCTGCCATATTCGGGGTCAGTTCCACGGTCGCATTGGCTTCGCCAGCAACCATGGCGGCGAAGATATCCGGAACAGCGTCAATCGACACGACCAGAATGTCTGTACCCGGCTTCAGCCCGGCATCCTTGATTGCCTGGATGGCACCGACGGCCATGTCGTCGTTATGGGCATACATCGCGCAGATGTCCTTGCCGCCATTTTCAGCTTTCAGGAAGCCTTCCATGACTTCCTTACCCTTGGCGCGTGTGAAATCGCCGGTCTGGCTGCGGGCAATGCTGATATTCGCCTTGCCAGCAATGGCTTCTTCAAAGCCCTTCTTGCGGTTGATGGCAGGCGTCGAACCGACGGTGCCCTGCAGTTCAACGACCTTGCACGGCTTGTCGCCGACGGTGTTGACCAGCCATTCGCCTGCAACACGACCTTCCTTCACCTGGTCGGATGCGACAGAGGTCAGGTAGAGATCCTGCGGAGCATCGACGCCGCGGTCGAGCAGGATGACCGGGATCTCGGCTTCCTTGGCTTCCGTCAGAACATCTTCCCAGCCGGTTGCGACGACGGGAGCAACGAGGATGGCGTCAACGCCCTGAGCGATGAAGCCCCTGATAGCCTTGATCTGGTTTTCCTGCTTCTGCTGTGCGTCGGCAAACTTCAGTTCGATGCCGCGCTTTTCAGCTTCCTGCTTGGTGACGGATGTTTCAGCAGCGCGCCAGCCCGATTCAGAACCGATCTGCGAGAAGCCGACGGTGAGGTCTGCCGCCAGGGCAGACGAGCAGCCGAGTGCAATCACGCTTGCGCTGAGCGCAAGCTTGCGAAGAAATGTCATGATGTCCTCCCTTGAAAAGACACCGCCTCCACGGTGCCTGCCGTTATGCATAGGCAACGGCTCAACCGCTGTAAAGAGAAAAAGTACTATTATATGTTGTGCACTGCAGCATAGACTTGCGACACGCCCCTGATGCATGCCACTCTACTTCAAGATGCCAAAAGTTAATATCCATTCACTGCGATGCTGAACGGTCGTCCGCGAAAGGCCGAAGGATGCTTGAAGTTTAGCCAAAGGGCATAACCTCCCTAAAAATCGCAATATCTTATTAACCACGTTTCTTTACAACTTCGACTGCACGATTCCTGTGCCTTGCATGAGCAATTCCGGCTCCCGATACACGAACCAGGAATACACCATGGCAGTAATCACTTTCGCAAACACGAAAGGCGGCGCAGGCAAGACGACCGCAGCCCTTCTGCTCGCCACCGAACTCCTGCATCAGAATCATCGCGTTTGCGTTCTGGACGCCGACCCGCAACGGTGGTTCTCGCGCTGGCAGGAAGGTGCACCACTCATTCCACGCCTGTCTGTCGAGACCTATGTCTCCGCCTCAACCATACAAAAGATCGTCCACGAACGTCGGCAGGAATGGGATTTCGTCATCATCGACCTTCCCGGCATCCAATCCCCGCTTCTCGCTTCCGCAGTCGGCCTCTCCGACCACGTCATCGTTCCGATCCAGGGCAGCAGCATGGATGCGCAAGGCGGCGCGCAGGTTCTCGATCTGCTGCGCTATCTCGACCGCAAGGCCGGTATTTGCATCCCCCATTCGGTCGTGCTTTCCAGGGTCAACCCCGCCATAACCACGCGTTCGATGACGGCCGTGAAACGGCTTCTGGCCGAGCAGCAGATCAATGTTCTCGATACGCCGATCGCCGAAAGGGCAGCCTTCCGGGAGATGTTTGACCTCAATCGCCCCCTGCGCAAGCTTGAGGGCACGACGACGAGCGGCGGCGAAAAGGCAATCCGCAACGCAGAAGCCTTTGCCGCTGAAATTCTCACCTTGGTCACGCCCGGCAAGACCCAGGACCGATCCTTGGTGAGCCGGCGGAATATGGCCCGTTACGAAACGGCTGCCTGACGCCTTTCGAAACAAGTTGGATTGTCGTCCTGAATGGAGGCCCGGCGCTCGCCGGCGGACAGGAAGCCGGGCTACCAGTCCTGTCCGGAGCGAGCCGGCTGGTCACCTGTTGCGAGACCGAGAAGTCAGCCCACAAAAACCATATCAATTGCGGATATAGCGGCGTCGTCCAGAAGACCCTTGAGGGTCTCCGCTGACGGGATGAGATCGCATGTCTTCGTGGCCGCTGCTGATGCGCCGCATCACGTCACGAATTTGGACAAAAGACTGACGGGAGATCGGGCGCAATTGTCGCCCTGAAAGGAAACGGGGCTTCAATCGCCCCGCCCCGAATGATCAGGCTGCCATGCCCCAGGAAGAAGGATCATCCTCGCCAAACATGCGCTCGAGGCTGAGGAAGCAGATCATGCTCTTGTCATGCGCGATGATACCGTCGGAAAAGGCGGCACTTGGGCCGGTCGCGGCTGGAAGCGGCTGCAGCGTGCTGCCGGCGACGGTCAGAATGTCCGATACGCCATCGACGAGAAGGCCGACCGTCATGCCATTGACTTCAGTGACGACCACGGCGCTGCGTTCCGTCGCCTGCGCCGCCGGCATGCCAAGCTTGACCGCCAGATCGACGATCGGGATGACCGTGCCGCGCAGGTTCATCACGCCGAGGACTTCGTAGGGAGAATGGGGGATCGGCGTCACCGGTGCCCAGCCACGGATTTCGCGGATGGAGGTCGTCTTGACACAGAATTCCTGCTGGTGAAGGCGAAAAGCGATGATCTCGAGGGCATCTGTGGCATTCGACGTCGTGTTCATCTGCAATTCTCCTCGGCAAGCCCGACCGGCTGGCACCTTGTCACGATGATGATCGCCCGGTTGGACCGGCGTGCAATCCTGAGTCTGCAACTCGGAATCAATCTAGCCCACCAGCAATTAAATAATTTCTAAATCAACGCATAGATTCTGCCATATACGTCAACCGGATGACGATTCCCGCGCAACCATCTGATAATGCGCCATCTGTCCGGCGCTCCACCAGAAGAACTCGGTGAGCAATCCTCCGTCGACATCCTCGATCCGGCCGTTCTGGATGCTGAAGAGACCACGTTTCACGGAGGGCGTCAGGACATTGCCCACGTGCTGGCGGGAGACCTGAAAACGCTGCGAAAGAGCATCATAGCTCAGCTGAAGGTCCCAGCTTTCGCCTCCGGATCGGGAGAGATGAGCGCCAATCACGGCGCACAGAATGAGATAACCACTATCCCGGCCGGAGAAATCGACGATTGTCGGAAAGGGAGCGAAAAGCACGTCCTTGGTCAGGATGGCATCCATCGATCGCGCGAGAAGATCACCCATCCGTAAAGGATCAACGGCCATCCAGTCATGCAACGCATGCTGTTCGAGCAGAGCGGACGACGCGAGGAAGGCCAGGGGCGAGCGCGCGATCTTGAGGATCAGCGCTTCAGTCGGGCGAAGGATCAGTTCGCGCCGATCGCTCGGATTTTGTTCGGCTGTGACATAGCCGCCTGCCCTCAGGCCTGCAATCAGATCGCTGGCTTGCCGCCCGCTGCCCGGCACGACGCTCTTGAGCAGGGTCATCGTCGGCGCCGGGCCGATCCCAAGGTCGAAACGCCCCGCAAGTGCTATCAGCATGTAGCAGGTGATGTAGCGCGTTTTCTGGGCGAAGATCTTGTTTGCCGGCCAGCGAAAGTCGTTCGGTTCGACCATTCTGCGGCAGTAGGCGAGCACTGCACGCTCATAGCCCGGGCGTGCGAGAAGCGGCATGGCGGCCTGCCAGACCGGCTCCTGGAGGTGTTCTTCGACACCGCCGTAAACGATGCGTGGATTGCCTGCAAAGTGTTCTGTATGCATCTGATCCATTGCCGCCGCTCCTCGATTGACGGACATAGGAGAACAAATCGCCGGCTGCGTCGAGCCCTGGCCTTGTGCGCTGCCTCACCGAGCCCAACTGCAGGCAGTTGGGGATCCGCGCAAATCAGGCCCGCTTGGCAAGGTCGTAGGCAGCGATACAGCGCATGCCGGAGGCACAATAGGCGAGAACCGGGCCAGTTTGCCTGGAGAGCAGATCCCTGAGTTGGCGCGCCTGATCGAAAGAGAGCGATCCGGGAACAACAGGCAGGTAATGTGCTTCCAGCCCGACACCGCGCGCAGCTTCCTCCACTTCCTCGAAGGAGGGCTGGAAAAAGCCTTCCTTGTCCGGACGCATGCAGATCACGGTCTTGAAGCCCAGATCTGCGAATTCGCGCAGTTGCGAAGGTTTGATCTGGCCGGTGACATGAAAACTGGGATCGATGCTGCGAATGCTCATGCAGGGCTCCTTCGAGAGATAAATGCGGACGCGAGGCTGTCAACGCACAATACATAGTATTTTTATTATATTTATGGTGCCCACGCGGCATGTCAACACTTGCCAGCACTGATTAATGATATACATTCGTATCTATGAAGATTGATCCTGAACAGATGAAGCTTGGTGCCGATATGGCCAGCGAACTCCTGAAGTCGCTATCGAACCGGTATCGCCTGCTGATCCTCTGCCGCCTCGCTGATGGCGAGCATTCCGTCGGCCAACTGGCGGAATTCCTTGGGATTCGCGACAGTACCGTCTCCCAGCATCTGGCACTCCTGCGTCGCGAGAAGATCATTGCGGGGCGGCGTGACGGCCAGACAATCTGGTATCGGATTGAGAGCGAACCGGCCCGCGCCGTGATTGGCACCCTCTACGACAGTTTCTGCAAGACCTCGGATTGCGTCACCTGACAGCCGCGACCATGGAATGAGCCCCGCCTCCGCTTGACTTCCGCTTGCCCATTATCTACGTATTGTCGTAGATATGTACATTAAGGAGAAAAATATGTCGATCGATCGCGCCGTCCTCGCCTTTGCCGGCCTCATGGTCCTCCTCTCGCTGCTGCTCACGCACTTCGTCCATCCAGGATTCGTCTGGTTTACCGTCTTCATTGGCGTGAACATGCTACAGTCCGCCTTCACCGGCTTCTGCCCGGCAGCCATGATCTTCCGCAAGCTGGGTCTTCGACCCGGCACCGCATTCTGAGGACATTTGTCATGCAGCCCACCGCCTTCATCACCCTGATCGCTGCCCTCACGGCAACCGGAATGAGCGTCTCCCATGCAGCCGACACCGAGCTGACGCCGGTCAGCATACCGGAGATGAAGGCGGTCTATGGCCAAATCCAGCCGCGCAACAGAGTATTGGCACGCGCAAGACTCGGCGGCACGGTAGCACGCCTCACCGTGACCGAGGGCGACCTCGTCAAGGCCGGCGATGTGATTGCCGAGGTCAAGGACGACAAAATCGACTTCCAGATCAAGGCTGTGGATGCCCAGCTTCAGGGCCTGACCGCTTCGGTGAATGATGCACAGGTTGAACTCGACCGTGCAGACAGGCTGGTCCGCAGCGGCGCGGCCAGCACCCAGCGGCTCGATCAGCTTCGCACCCAGCTGGACGTGATCACCAATCAGGTTCGCCAGGCCGAAGCCCAGCGATCCCTTCTTGTCCAGCAATCCTCCGAAGGCGCCGTTCTTGCGCCGTCGGACGGCCGCGTCATCTCAGTGCCTGTCACCCGCGATGCCGTGGTCATGGCCGGTGAAACGGTCGCCACGATTGCTGGTGGTGGCTTCTTCCTGAGACTCGCAGTCCCCGAACGGCACGCCCATGAACTTTCTCAAGGCGCCCAGATCCGCATCGAGGCCGCAGGGGAAAAGCTCGAAGGCGAACTCGTGAAGATCTATCCGCAGATCGAAGGCGGTCGGGTCACGGCGGATGTGGAGGTCGACGGCCTCGACACCGATTTCGTCGCAGCGAGAGTGCTCGTTGAACTGCCCGTCGGCAATCGCCAGGCGCTGTTGGTGCCTCCGACATCCGTTTCCAGCCGAGCCGGCATCGACTTCGTCGCCGTCCGCGAGGGCGACAAGGTGGTGGATCGCACCGTGGTCGCCGGCAATGCCGTGGAGATCGACGGGGAGGAAAAGATCGAGATCCTGTCCGGCCTCGCGGCCGGTGATGTCGTGGTGACGAAATGACTGATCATATCGATAGCGCGCCTGGTGGCGCGGACCCGGAAAACGATACCCCCATGGGCAATCTGGGCATTGCCGGCAATCTCACACGCGCCTTCATCAAGTCACCGCTCACACCGCTTTTCCTGATCGCCGCCTTCGCCTTTGGCCTGATCGCGCTGCTGACCCTGCCGCGCGAAGAGGAACCGCAGATCTCCGTGCCCATGGTCGACATCATCGTCGAGGCTCCGGGATTGCGCGCCGATGACGCCCAGAAGCTGATCTCAGAACCACTGGAAACGATCGTCAAGAGCATCAACGGCGTCGAGCACATCTACTCCCAGTCCATGGACAACATGGTCATGGTGACCGCCCGTTTCCTTGTCGGCACCTCGTCCGACACGGCGGTGCTGCGTGTCCACGACAAGGTCCGCGCCAATATCGACCGTATTCCCGTCGGCATTGCCGAACCAAGGGTTGTCGGGCGCGGCATCGATGACGTCGCGATCGTCACGCTCACCTTCTCCCCGACCAAGGTCGCCAGTGGCCATATCGGCGCCAACGACCTGACCCGCATCGTGCGCGAAGTTCGCAACGAGATCGCCAAGGTCCCGGACGTCGGCCTGACCTATGTGGTGGGCGAGACCAACGAGATCATCCGCATTTCTCCCCAGCCGGAAAAGCTCGCCCTCTATGGGATCACCCTGCAGCAGCTCGCCGGCAAGGTTGGCGGCGCAAACACGGCCATGCCGGCCTCGCAGGTGCGGGAACAAGGCCGCCAGATCGACGTCATCGCCGGTGAGACCTTGTCCACCCCGGCCGAGATCGGCAATCTGCTGCTGACGTCCCGCGATGGTCGCCCGGTTTATGTCCGCGACGTGGCCATGATCGACTTTGCCACCGACACCAGCGAAGCCCTGGTGTCCACGCTGAGCAAGGATGGCGAGAGCGTCGAGCGCGTGCCCTCGGTCACGCTCGCCATCGCCAAGCGCGCCGGCTCGAATGCCGTGATCGTCGCGGAAACCATCCTCGAGCGGATCGAAGCCCTGGAAGGCAAGCTCATTCCTGAGGACATCCATGTCGAGGTGACCCGCGACTATGGCGAAACCGCCAACGAAAAGGCGAACGAGCTTCTCTACCACCTCGGCCTCGCAACCGTCTCGATCATCGCCCTCGTCTGGCTGGCGATCGGCCGTCGCGAAGCTCTGGTCGTTGCCATCGTCATTCCCGTGACGATCCTGCTCACCCTTTTCGCCTCACGCCTGATGGGCTACACGCTGAACCGCGTCTCGCTCTTTGCCCTCATCTTCTCGATCGGCATTCTCGTCGATGACGCAATCGTCGTCATCGAGAACATCGCCCGTCACTGGGGCATGGGTGACAAGCGCTCGCGCCGCCGCAGCGCCATTGAGGCCGTCGCCGAGGTCGGCAATCCGACGATCGTTGCAACCCTCACAGTCGTCGCCGCCCTCCTGCCGATGCTCTTCGTCTCCGGCATGATGGGTCCCTATATGAGCCCGATCCCGGCCAATGCCTCGGCGGCGATGATCTTCTCCTTCTTCGTTGCGGTCATGGTGACGCCCTGGCTGATGCTGAAGGTCGCAGGCAACGCGCCCGTCCACGCTCATGAGGCTCACGAGACGGGCGGGAAACTCGGACGGCTCTATGCGGCGACCGCCCGCCCCATCCTCGCCACCAAGACCCGAAGCTGGATCTTCCTGGTACTGGTCGGGCTGCTCACGCTCGGTTCGCTGAGCCTGTTTTACACCAAGCATGTCACGGTGAAGCTCCTGCCCTTCGACAACAAGTCGGAACTGCAGGTGACGATCGACCTGCCGGAGGGCTCGTCCGTCGAGGCGACCGATGCCATTGCGCAGGCCGTCGGCCGCACCGTCCTCGACATGCCGGAGGTGGTGTCCGTGCAGACCCATGCCGGCACTGCCGCACCCTTCAACTTCAACGGCCTCGTGCGCCACGCCTATATGCGTGCGGCCTCCTATCAGGGTGACGTCGCGATCAATCTGACGCCGAAATCGGACCGTGATCGTTCGAGCCACGATATTGCCCTCGACATCCGTCAGAAAATTGCATCGATCCCGACACCCGAAGGCACAAGCCTCAAGGTCGTCGAGCCCCCACCGGGTCCGCCGGTCATGGCCACCCTTCTTGCGGAGATCTACGGCCCCACGGCGGAGATCCGCCGCCGTGTCGCGGCCAAAGTCGAGGCGGCCTTCCGCTCGGTCCCCTTTATCGTCGACGTCGACAATTCCTACGGTGTCGAGGCCCCGCGCAAGCGTCTGGTCATCTCGACCGACGATGCGGAATTCTACCGCGTCGAAGAGGGCGACGTCTTCGATACGATCTCGATCCTGTCGAACGGCAAGACCATTGGTTATTCCCATCGCGGCAAAGGCCGCCCGCCGATCCCGATCCGGCTTGAGCGGGCGAAAGGCGAAAAGGTCATCGACGAGCGTTTCCTCTCGACCCCGATGCCGGCCAATGTCTTGCCGGGCGACAAGGGCGTTGTCGAACTCGGCGACGTCGTGCGTGTCCTCGATGAGAAGACCTCACTGCCGATCTTCCGCCACAATGGCATCAGCGCCGAGATGGTGACGGCCGAGCTGGCCGGCGACTTCGAAGCGCCGCTTTACGGCATGCTCGCGGTTCAGGACGCGATCGATGCGCAGGATTGGACGGGCCTCCCCAAACCGGTCATCTCCCTGAGCGGTCAACCGACCAACGAGGACGAGGCAACCCTGCTTTGGGATGGCGAATGGGAAGTCACCTGGGTGACCTTCCGCGACATGGGCGCTGCCTTCATGATCGCGCTGCTCGGCATCTACATTCTCGTGGTCGCCCAGTTCGGCTCCTTCAAGGTGCCGCTGGTCATCCTGACGCCCGTGCCGCTGACCTTCATCGGCATCCTCGGCGGCCACTGGCTCTTCGGCGCGCCGTTTTCGGCGACATCGATGATCGGCTTTATCGCGCTCGCCGGCATCATTGTCCGCAATTCGATCCTGCTTGTCGATTTCATCCGCCATGCCGACCACACGGGAAGGGGCCTGACAGACGTTCTGGTCGAGGCGGGTTCGATCCGCTTCAAGCCGATCCTCCTGACAGCACTTGCCGCCATTATCGGTGCCGCCGTCATCCTGACCGACCCGATCTTCCAGGGGCTTGCGATCTCGCTGCTCTTCGGCCTGATCTCCTCGACACTGCTGACGGTGCTGGTCATCCCCGCGATCTACCGGGTGCTGCGGACCTGAAGCAGGAATGGTTCCTGATGCCAACGGCCGCGCCTCGAGCGCGGCCGTCTTCGTTCAGATCCGGGGCTCCCCATCGCCTCCATGAAAGGAAGGTGGGGGCGAAGTTTCAAACTTGGGCCGAGGCAGGACCCATGGCCGACCGCGACTGAAACCTGGTCGCAATACGGCTCCCGAAAGCAAGACAGGACGTGAGATGTCGTTGTCGGCGATGGCGCGTCCCCGGAGAAAGCCCCCCGGGGATCGCGCCATCGCCGATGCCCATTCAGCGTGGCGCGAACGAAAGCGGGAAGGTCACAGCCTGGCCGGTCTGCGCCGATTGTTGGGCCGCAAGCCCCATGGCCACCGCCCACCAGCCATCGTCGAGAGCAACGTCCACCACCCCTTCACCCCGCACAGCCTTCTGGAAACGCTGGTGCTGATAGAAGGTGGAGCCGTTGTGATCACCGGCCTCCAGCAGTTCCGGATCGACCGGAATTTCCACCACATGGGGTCCCTTGGGATCGCGTGGCGACACGATGACCTGGGCGATCGGCGGCTCGCCGAGATGTTCCGGCCAGAAGCGACCGGGACCGGGAACCAGGCATTCGATCTTCCCTTCCGGTCCCACGGCCGAGATTTCCTCCTGATAACGAGCGCCTTCCGCGAACATGCAGAGCTCGAGCATGGCCCGGGCCCCTGACGCAAAATCGACGATGACATAGGCATTGTCCCAGATGTCAGAGGACTTGCCCTCGTAGACTTCGTCGAGATGGTTCACCGCCTGACCGCCGGACGCCATGACACGCACCGGATCCGATTTCAGGATGTGCCGCATGAGGTCGAAGAAATGGCAGCATTTCTCCACAAGCGTCCCGCCGGTGTTGCGGTTGAACCGGTTCCAGTCACCGACCTTTTCGAGAAAGGGAAATCGATGCTCGCGAATGGTCAGCATCCGGATGCCGCCAGTCGCCTCTTCCGCCTGCGCGATCATTCGCGCGACGGGTGGCATGTAGCGATATTCCATGGCGACCCAGATGGGGGCCGGATAGGCGGCACGCAAGGCGGCGAGACGCGGCGCATCGGCCGGATCGGTGAAAAGCGGCTTTTCGACCAGCACCGGCAGCGGGCGGATCGCGGCAATCTTTTCCAGCTGGTCAAGATGGAGGAAGTTGGGGCTCGCGATCAACAGGCAGTTCACCGCCTCGACGGCGAGCAATTCCTCGATCGAGTCGACCATTTTGGCCATAGGAACCGCCTCTGCCGACAGTGCACGCATGCCGGCATCCGGCTCAAAGATCGCCACCACCGTTGCATCCTGCAAAAGGGCGATGTTGCGCAAATGCTCCTGCCCCATCATGCCGCAACCGATGATTCCGTAATTCAGTCCTGCCACTCTTTCCTCCTGGGTTGGTCTGCCTTGTGCCGTGCCGTCATTTCAGCCGCGACACGTAGCGGGCGATGTTGTGGTCGAGCCAGGTCCGCGAAACTTCGGCGCGAAACCCTTCCTGATCCTGGCTGATGCGTTGAATGTGGGTGACCGCTGCTCCGGGCGCCTGGCCGAAGATCGACGGCGCCCAGTCGGGCACGAGATCGAGGCCGATCTGGTCCTCTGCCCGCGCGATCCACAGCGACAGTTTGGTCCTGTAGAAGAGATAGAGCGATTCCGACACCGCCTCGCGCTCGATCGCATCGATATAAGATCCGTCCAGCCAGATCTCCTCGAGCGCAGCGGGCTTGCCTGAAAGGCGGCGCAGACGGCGGATGCGATGCGCCTCGCCGGAACGCCCAAAGGCAGGCAAATCAGCCGGTTTTTCAAGGCGATCAATGGTCAGGATCTCTGCCGTCGGCAATCCACCTCCGCCCAGCAGTTCAAGCCGGAACAGCGCATAGACCGACTGCGGGTCCGAGATCGCCCGGACATAATTGCCGGACCCCTGGACTCGCTCGAGAAGCCCCCGATTTTGCAGCTCAGCCAGAGCCTTGCGCAACGTTCCCACGGCAATTCCGAGTTCCTCGGCCATGTCCCGTTCCGGCGGCAGTTTCTCCCCGTCGATCAGCCGCCCCGCCGCGATATCGCGAACGAGAAGTTCGGTGATCTGCACATAGATCGGAAGGCTGCCGGGCGGCTGGGTCGCGTGGTTCTGTGGCATTTCTGTATCGCCGAGAAAAAATTGATACACTATTGATCTACATCAAATCCGGTGTTAGGCAAGAGGAAAGTTGGAGCCTTGGAGGAGACCTCAATGACCATCGTACCCGTTACATCGGCAGACCTGGATGGCGCGGAAGTGTCGTGGTTCGCCGCGCTCTGCTCTGACGATTATCAATTTCTCGGCGTGCCGGACGGAGCCCTGCGCTCGAGCTTCGAACACTGCTCGGACATTGTGCAGAAGGCCGAACAGCTCGGCTTCCGCAACATCCTTTGTCCTTCCTCCTATCAGGTGGGTCAGGACACGCTCAGCTTCGTTGCCGGTTGCGCACCGATCACCTCCAGCATCAACATGCTGGCCGCCATCCGCTGCGGTGAGATGCAGCCGATCATGCTGGCGCGTACGGTCGCGACCCTCGACCACATGCTGAAGGGTCGTCTGACCCTCAACGTGATCAGCTCGGATTTTCCCGGCGAAGTGGCAGACAGCGCCTTCCGCTACAAGCGCAGCCATGAGGTCGTGGAGATCCTGCGCCAGGCCTGGACGCGCGAGACGATCGACCATGAAGGCGAAGTCTACCAGTTCAAGGGTGTATCGACAGAACCCGCCCGTCCCTATCAGCAGAATGGCGGCCCCCTTCTCTACTTCGGCGGCTACTCGCCCGACGCGCTCGAACTCTGCGGTGCGCAATGCGACGTCTATCTGATGTGGCCCGAGAAGAAGGACCAGCTTGCAGAGCGGATGAAGGCCGTCCATGCCAGAGCCGAGGCCCATGGCCGCACACTGGATTATGGTCTGCGTATTCACATGATCGTCCGCGACACCGAAAAGGAAGCGCGGGAATACGCCGAATACATCGTCTCGAAGCTCGATGACGAATACGGCAAGCTGATCCGCGACCGTGCGCATGACTCGATCTCGCTCGGTGTCGCGCATCAGGCCCGTGCTCGCGAACTCGCCGACCAGTTCGGCTATATCGAACCGCACATGTGGACCGGTATCGGCCGTGCCCGTTCCGGCTGTGGTGCAGCGCTTGTCGGCTCCACGGACCAGATCCTGTCCGAACTCGAAGCCTACCGGAAAATGGGCATCCGCGCCTTTATCCTGTCGGGATACCCGCATATCGACGAGGCCGTCCACTTTGGCACCAAGGTGCTGCCGGAACTCAAGACCGTCTCGCTCCCCCATGCTTATGGCCGCGTTCCCTCGGAAACGCCGCCCACACCTCTCGGAAATGGAGTTCGCCGCTAATGCAGCGCGTCAATCTCACCCCAGACCTAACTTTCAGTCGCCTTGTCTACGGCATGTGGCGCATCGGTGACGATGCCGACACGTCGGCGAAACATGTCCAGGCCAAGATCGAGGCCTGCCTCGCCCAGGGCATCACCACGATGGACCAGGCTGACATCTATGGCGGCTATACGGCGGAGGCCGTGCTCGGCAACGCCTTGAAGGCCGCGCCTGGACTGCGCGACAAGCTCGAAATCGTGACCAAATGCGATATCGTGGCACCTGCCGGCCGCCATCAGGCAGCACGCGTTAAGCACTACGACACGTCGGCTGCCCATATCACCGCGTCCGTCGAAGCCTCGCTTTCTGACATGGGCACGGATCACGTCGACCTGCTCCTGATCCATCGTCCCGATCCGCTGATCGACCCCGACGAGACAGGTCCGGCGCTCGATGCGCTGGTCGCCTCCGGCAAGGTGCTCGCGGTCGGCGTTTCCAACTTCCGCCCTTGGGACATCTCGCTCCTGCAGTCTTCGATGGAGAACAATCTCGTCACCAACCAGATCGAGATGAGCCTGCTGGCAACAGACACCTTCGTGAACGGTGATCTCGCCTATCTGCAGGAGCGCATGGTCCCGCCCATGGCCTGGTCTCCGCTTGGCGGCGGGCGCCTCATGGACGGATCAAAGCCGGAACTCTTGGCCGCCTTGAAGCGGATCGGCGTCGAACACGGCGTCGATGAAACGGCGGTCGCCGTCGCCTGGCTGCTGCGCCATCCTGCGACCATCCTGCCGGTCATGGGCACCAATTCGCTCGAACGCATCGCCAGGATCGCAGACGCGACCAAGGTGGATATGGATCGCCAGACTTGGTTCGAACTTTACACACTCGCGATCGGACGGGAGGTTGCCTGATGATGGCTGCCAATGACATTCATGCACTGGAAGCCGTCTTCGTTCCAGGAGGCGACAATCATCGCGCCTTTCGCAACGCGCTCGGCAGCTTCACCACGGGCGTGACCGTGGTGACCGCCATGACCGACGACGGTCCAATTGGCATGACCGTCAACAGCTTCGCCTCCGTCTCGCTAGATCCACCGCTGGTGCTGTGGTCGCCGGCCAAGAGCTCGTCGAGATATCGCGCCTTCACCGGCGCCGGGCATTTCGCGATCCATGTTCTGGGCGCAGATCAGGATCATCTGAGCGCCGCGTTCACACGCGGGGGCAGCGGTTTCGATGGCATCGAGGTTTGCCTCAACGACGAGGAGGTACCAGTCCTGCCGGGCACGCTCGCGCGTTTCGAATGCATCCAGCAGGCACAGCACGACGCAGGGGATCATACGCTCGTCATAGGCAGGGTGTTGAGAGTTGCGCATCGGCAGGGAGAACCGCTGTGTTTCTCGGGTGGACGGTTCGGACGCTTCGCCGTCTGAGTTAAAATGGGAGGACGTCGTCGGCGCATGCCGTGCATGCTGCGGCGAGACGATCGAGGAACACAGGAACAAGTGAACGCGGGAGATTTTGCTCCCGCGGAATCTGGAACCGGAACGACCGTGCTTGCGCGGGCTGGAGTTGTCTTCGATCGTTTTGCCGATTTGACCGATGACAAGAAATGGGTGGAGTCATGACGGCACTTTCGAATCTGACCAATCTGCTCGGACGGCTGAATGCCGCCGTCCTGACCCTTGGTCTCTGGCTGGGAGCCGGAGCTCTCGGCATTATGCTCGTCTTTATATTGGTGCAGGTTTTCTTTCGCTACATTCTCGGCGACGCCCTGGCATGGAGCGAAGAAGCATCACGTTTCCTCATGCTCTGGATGACCGGATTGATGGTCCCGACGGCCTTCCGTCAGGGCGGCTTCGTCGCGATCACGATGATCCTCGACATCTTTCCGCGCGTGATCGGCACCATCATCGCCTTGCTCTTTCTCGGCCTCTCGGCCGTGCTGCTCTTTGTCGGTATGCGTATCGGCTGGGCCGAAGCGACAGGCTTGGGCGGGCGTTTCGCCATGCCCGCGATTGCCGTGCCCACGTCGCTTGATCTGAGCACGTGGATGAAGGTGCCTCGTAGCTGGATGATGGCGTCGCTCGCGGCAGGCGTAACCATGATGTTCGTGGTCAACATCGAACTGATCCTGCGTGGCCTGCTGGAATTGTTTGGACGTGGTGAGAGGCTGCAGCCCATCACCACCTTCGGCGGCCTGGGAGCTGAATGATGCTCAGCCTTTTCCTTCCGCTCTTCATGGTTCTTCTGCTGCTCGGTTTCCCGATCGTCTTCGGCCTGATCGCAGCACCCGCCATCCTGCTCTGGCTGAATGGCCAGGAGCGCGACATCGTGCTGCTTTACCGAAACGTCTATAACGGGATGGATAGCTTCCCGCTGATGGCGATCCCCTTCTTCATGCTGGCCGGAGAGTTGATGAACCGGGCCGGCATTACCATGCGCCTGGTCGAATTCGCCCAGGCCGTCATAGGGCATCTGCGCGGCGGGCTTGCCCACGTCAACATCCTGTCGTCAATGCTGTTCGCCGGTCTCTCCGGCTCGGCCGTTGCGGATGTTTCGGCGCTGGGCTCCATGCTGATCCCCGCCATGGAAAAACAGGGCTACAGCCGTCGGTTTGCAACGGCCGTCACGGCAGCATCGTCCATCATCGGTCCGATCATCCCGCCATCCGGCATTATGATCATCTATGCCTATGTCATGGGTGAGAGCGTCGCGGCCCTGTTTCTCGCCGGCATCGTGCCCGGTGTCCTCATCGGCATCAGCCTGATGGTGATCGTTTATCTTCTGGCGGATCGCGAAAACCTCCCGGCCGCGACGAAGCGTGCCTCCTGGTCGGAGCGCGGGCGCGCAAGCCTCAACGCATTCTGGCCGCTGATGACCCCCGTCATCATCATGGGCGGCATTCTCGGCGGCATCTTCACCCCGACGGAAGCGTCTGCGGTTGCCGTCGGTTATGCCATCTTCATTGGCCTGTTCGTGCTGCGCACCCTCAATGTCGCCGACATGCCGAAAATCCTCATGCGCGCTGCAATGACGTCGGCCGTCGTCCTGTTGCTCGTGGGAGCGGCAATGGCGTTCAAGACTGTCGCCAGCCTGTCGCACACGCCGGAACTGCTCGCTTCGATTATCCTGAGCCTGAGCGACAACCCGCTCGTCCTGCTTCTGCTGATAAACCTGCTGCTGTTTGTCGTCGGCATGTTCCTCGATGCAGGCCCCGCGATCATCATCCTCGGACCGATCCTCGGCCCGATCTTCACCCAAATGGGTGTGGACTCCGTTCACTTCGCCATCATCATGGCGGTGAACCTGACAGTCGGCCTCCTGACCCCACCCATGGGTCTGGTGCTCTTCGTGTCCTCGTCTGTTTCGGGGCTTCGCGTCGAGACGATTGCAAAAGCCACCTTGCCATTCCTGGCGGCGGAAATCGTGGTGATCTTCCTGATCACCTACTTCCCCGCCTTGACCCTGACGGTCCCGCGCCTTGCGGGCTTCGTTGACTAACTTGAGAAAACGGGAGGAACCAGAATGCTCAAGTCCATGTTTAAGACCCTGCTGCTCGCCAGCGCATTGACAATCACGGGAGTGGCGCAGGCAGCAGACATCACGCTGCGCGCTACCGCCAATTCCAACGAGAACGACGAGGACTATGACGGTCTCGTCGTGTTCAAGAACTATATCGAGAACGCCTCGAATGGCACGATGGCCGTCGAGCTCTTCATGGGAACGCAGCTGTGCGCCACCGGCGAGGAATGCCTGCAAGGCGTCGCCGACGGCTCGCTCGACGTCTACATCTCGACCTCGGGCGGGGCTGCCGGCCTCTTCCCCTATATCCAGGTGCTCGACCTGCCCTACCTGATGAGCGATGACCGGATTGCAGAGGAAGTGCTGACCGGTGACTTCACCCGCAAGCTGCGCGAGAAGGCACTGGCCGACAGCGACAACAAGATCCGCCTGATGACGATCGGTAACACCGGCGGCTGGCGCAACTACGCCAACACGAAACAGCCGGTAAAGTCGCCGGAAGACCTCAAGGGTCTGAAGATGCGCACGGTCCCGGCAGACCTGCCGCAGCAGGTTGCGACCGCCGTGGGTGCAGCACCCACCCCGATCCCGTGGCCGGAGCTTTTCACCTCGCTGCAGACGGGTGTAGTTGAAGGAACTGCCAACGGCATCACGGACATCATGTCGATGAAGTTCCCGGATGCGGGCCTGAAATACCTGACGCTCGACGGCCACAGCTACATGGGTGCCTTCTGGTGGATGTCCAACGACCGTTTCCAGGGCCTGACGCCCGAGCAGAAGCAGATCGTCGTTGACGGCTTCGCCGCGCTTCAGCAGGCGACGTTTGCATCACCGAAGCGCAAGGAAATCGCCGCCTATCAGGACTTCCTCAAGGCCGGCGGCGAGATCTACGTGCCGACACCTGCCGAGAAGGAAGCCTTCAAGACCTCCGTCTCGCCTGTCTTCGACTGGTTCAAGACAAACGTCACCGGCGGAGCTGAAGTGTTCGACCAGTTCACGGCAGCGGTCGCCGATGCTCAGGCGAAGGTCGACGCCGACCGCGCGGCTGATCTCAACTGACAACCAGGGATGCGCGGTATACCCGCGCATCCCACCCGCCCCCGGCATCTGGTGATGCCGACAATCCCCCGGGCGAAATTCCAGAGGTGATCCATGCCAGAACCGTCAACCGTCTCGCCCGATCCGGAGCGGGAGCGCCAGTCTCCGACCAGGAGCGCGCGCTGGCAGATGCTGTTCCCCGGACTTTCGGTGACCGTTCTCATCGCATTGGCATCGGCCTTCCTGTCGGAACACTATGGCGCACCGGCCATGCTGCTTGCGATCCTCATCGGGCTTGCCCTGCATTTCCTGGCCGAAGACCCGAAGACCACAGCCGGTCTCGACTTCGCTTCGCGTACCGTTCTTCGCCTTGGCATCGCCCTGCTCGGCCTGAGGGTGAGCGTTGCAATGTTCGCCGAACTGGGTGCCGCAGTGATCGTGATGATCGTCAGCGCCGTCCTTCTCACCATTGCATTCGGCATCCTCGCCTCACGCCTCTCTGGACAAGGCACGCCCTTCGGCGTCCTGACCGGTGGCGCGGTCGCAATTTGTGGCGCTTCTGCCGCCCTCGCGATTTCGGCGGCCCTCGGCAACCGCAGCAAGGAAGCCGACCAGCAGATGGTCTTCACGGTCATCGGCGTCACGATGCTGTCGACGCTCGCGATGATCTTCTACCCGATCCTCGCAAGTCTGGCGGGACTGGATGATCACCAGACCGGCATATTCCTCGGCGCGACAATCCACGATGTCGCACAGGTTGCCGGCGCCGGCTTCTCCGTATCCGTGCCAGCAGGTGAGACTGCCGTATTCGTCAAGCTCATCCGCGTCACCATGCTTGCACCTGTGGTTCTGGTGGCAGCACTCGCCTTCCGAAGCACTGTCTCCGGCGATCTCAAGCGCCCGCCGATGTTGCCGGGCTTCGTGGTGGCCTTTCTGCTGCTTGCCGCTGTGAACTCGATGATCGCCATTCCGCCAATCGTCGCGGATTGGGCAGGCACACTTTCCCGTTGGGCCCTTCTCGTCGCCATTGCTGCCGTTGGCGTGAAAACCTCCCTGCCCGAAGTCTTCAAGATCGGTGGTCGAGCCATTGGCCTTCTCGTCGCAGATACCGTGTTCCTGGCCGCACTCGTGCTGGCAGTTCTGCTTTTCGTAGGGGTTTGATCGGGCACGTTGCCCATTGGGTACAGTGTCAAAATCCGCTAGAGCATGAGCTGACGCCGGCATTACTGGCGAAGCATGTGGAGGACCGATGGCCAAGACCCCGAAGGCAGCGCCGAAAGAACGTAAGCCTGCGCTGACGCAGGATCCCCATGCCGTGCGCGAGCCCCGCGCCAACAATCTGGAAATGGCAATCGGCCACGAGGTCCGCACATATCGCAAGAAACTCGGGATCACGGTCGCCGATCTCGCCGCGTCCACCGGCATGTCGGTCGGCATGCTCTCGAAGATCGAGAACGGCAACATATCGCCTTCGCTGACAACGCTTCAGGCGCTGTCGAAGGCGCTGGGCATGCCGATCACGGCCTTCTTCAAGGGATTTGAGGAGCCGAAGTCGGCAAGTTTCGTCAAGGCGGGCGAAGGTGTGAATCTTGAGCGCCGGGGAACCCGTGCCGGTCATCACTACAGCCTGCTCGGGCATATCGAGAACAATAGCTCAGGCGTGGTCGTCGAGCCCTATATCATCACCCTGAATGCTGAATCCGACGTCTTCCCGACCTTCCAGCACGAAGGCATGGAGTTCCTCTACATGCTGGAAGGCGAAGTCGTCTATCGTCACGGGGACAGCCTCTACCGCATGCGGATGGGCGATAGCCTCTTCTTCGACGCCGATGCACCGCACGGCCCGGAAGAACTCGTCACCCTGCCTGCACGCTACCTCTCGATCATTTCCTATCCCCAACGGCGCTAGTTGCCCACGAAGAAAACTTTATTCCTTACGATTGATTTTCACCTGTGTGACTGCTAGCCCTACCTCATCAAGTACGGAGGTCGCAGCATGTGCGGAATCGTGGGTCTGTTTTTGAAAGACAAGTCGCTGGAGCCTCGGCTGGGCGAATTGCTCTCTGACATGCTGATCACCATGACCGACCGTGGGCCGGACTCGGCCGGCATCGCCATTTACGGCAGCGTGGATGGAAAGACCGCCAAGATCACTATCCAGTCGGCGACCCCCGAAGGCGATTTCGCCGGGCTGGTCGATGATCTCGCCCAGGCCGGCATCGACGCCGAAGTCTGCCTCAAGAGCACCCATGCGGTCATCGCGATCGACATGGGACAACTGGCGGCAATTCGTCCGGTCCTTGCCGAAATCCGGCCGAACGTCCGCATCATGGGCTCCGGCGAGAGCGTCGAAATCTTCAAGGAAGTCGGTCTGCCGAAGGATGTCGTACAGCGCTTCGGCGTCCGCGCCATGGGCGGCACGCACGGCATCGGCCATACCCGCATGGCAACGGAGAGCGCCGTAACCACCCTTGGCGCACACCCCTTTTCGACGGGGGCAGACCAATGCCTGGTGCACAACGGCTCTCTGTCGAACCACAACAACCTGCGCCGCGAGCTGATCCGTGAAGGCATGCGTTTCGAGACGCAGAACGACTCCGAAGTGGCCGCCGCCTATCTCACGGCACAAATGGCAAAGGGCAAGGACCTCGGCCAGGCCCTGACCGGCGCGTTGGACGATCTCGACGGCTTCTTCACGTTTGTCGTCGGGACCAAGACAGGCTTCGGCGTCGTGCGCGACCCGATCGCCTGCAAGCCCGCCGTCATGGCCGAGACCGACCAGTATGTCGCCTTCGGTTCCGAGTATCGCGCCCTCGTCAACCTGCCGGGCATCGAGACCGCCCGAGTCTGGGAGCCGGAACCGGCGACCGTCTATTTCTGGGACCACGACAAGGCCGCCTGATCCGCTCCCCTTCGAGAAAGCTTGCCGAATGCCAGTCTTCGACCTCTCCCAAACCCCGCTTCGAGAATTGAACAGCGCGCTCCACAATCTCGGCGCAAGCTCGAATGACACCCTGTTCGAAGTGGTAAACCCGCGCGGCCACCATGCGGTTGCCGTCGGCATCGATGGTCCTGTGACGGTCGAGGTCAAGGGTTCCGTGGGCTACTACTGCGCCGGCATGAATGATGGCGGGACGGTCACCGTTGATGGCTCCGCCGGTCCGGGCGTGGCCGAAAACATGATGTCCGGCACTGTCGTGATCGAGGGCGACGCCAGCCAGTATGCCGGTGCCACAGGTCGCGGCGGCCTGCTCGTCATCAGGGGCAATGCAGCCTCCCGATGCGGCATCTCCATGAAGGGCATCGACATCGTCGTGCACGGCTCGATCGGCCATATGTCCGCTTTCATGGGTCAATCGGGTCACCTCATTGTCTGCGGCGACGCAGGCGAAGCGCTGGGCGACAGCATTTACGAAGCAAAGCTCTTCGTTCGAGGCTCGGTGAAGAGCCTCGGCGCCGATTGCATCGAGAAAGAGATGCGCCCGGAACATCTTGAAAAGCTCGCCGAACTCCTGGGCAAAGCGGGTGTGACGCAGGCCAAGCCAGAAGAGTTCAAGCGCTACGGATCGGCCCGCAAGCTCTACAATTTCAACATCGACAATGCCGACGCGTATTGAGGCGAGGAAAAGCTGATGAGCTACCACAACCCCTTCACCCCGCCGCGCAAGTCTGCCACCTTCGATGACCATACGCTCGCCGAGATCCGCCGTGCGGCCGCAACCGGCATCTACGACATCCGCGGCGGCGGCACGAAGCGGAAGGTGCCACATTTCGACGACCTGCTCTTCCTCGGCGCCTCGATCTCCCGCTATCCGCTCGAAGGTTATCGCGAGAAGTGCGACACCTCGGTTGTCCTCGGCACCCGCTTTGCGAAAAAGCCGATCGAACTGAAGATCCCGATCACCATCGCTGGCATGAGCTTCGGCGCGCTCTCGGGCAATGCCAAGGAAGCGCTCGGACGCGGCGCGACGCTCGGCGGCACATCGACGACGACGGGCGACGGCGGCATGACCGACGAGGAGCGCGGCCATTCCGAAAAGCTGGTCTATCAGTATCTTCCGTCCCGCTATGGCATGAACCCGAAAGACCTGCGTCGCGCCGATGCGATCGAGATCGTGGTCGGCCAAGGCGCCAAGCCCGGCGGCGGCGGCATGTTGCTCGGCCAGAAGATTTCCGATCGCGTCGCCCAGATGCGCAACCTTCCGGTGGGCATCGACCAGCGCTCCGCCTGCCGCCACCCGGACTGGACCGGCCCCGATGATCTGGAGATCAAGATCCTCGAACTGCGCGAGATCACAGACTGGGAAAAGCCGATCTATGTGAAAGTCGGCGGCGCCCGACCCTATTATGACACAGCCCTTGCCGTGAAGGCCGGCGCGGATGTTGTGGTGCTGGATGGCATGCAGGGCGGAACGGCTGCAACGCAGGACGTCTTCATCGAGAATGTCGGCATGCCGACGCTTGCCTGTATCCGCCCCGCCGTTCAAGCGCTGCAGGATCTCGGCATGCATCGCAAGGTCCAGCTGGTGATTTCGGGCGGCATCCGCTCAGGCGCTGATGTCGCCAAGGCTCTGGCCCTCGGCGCAGACGCCGTGGCAATCGGTACGGCAGCACTCGTTGCGATCGGCGACAACGATCCGCAATGGGAAGAGGAATACAGACAACTTGGCACCACCGCTGGCGCCTATGACGACTGGCATGAGGGCAAGGACCCCGCCGGCATCACCACCCAGGATCCCGAGCTTGCCGCCCGCCTCGATCCGGTCGCTGCCGGACGCAGGCTCGCCAACTATCTGAAGGTGATGACGTTGGAGGCGCAGACCATCGCCCGCGCCTGCGGCAAGAACAAGCTGCACAATCTGGAGCCGGAGGACCTCTGCGCGCTCACGATGGAGGCCGCCGCCATGGCCCAGGTGCCACTCGCCGGCACCAGCTGGTTTCCCGGCAAGGGAGCTTTCTAGAAATCCTGATGGCCGCATCCGACTCCCACGGATGCGGCCATTCTTCTTATCTGAACATGTGTCTCAATCCATAAAAACAGGGGAACGACGTGACACAGGATCTGGCAGGCTTCGCTGCGGAGCGGGGCATCAAATATTTCATGATCAGCTATACGGACCTCTTCGGCGCCCAGCGCGCCAAGCTGGTCCCCTCACAGGCGATCGCCGAGATGCAGAGGGACGGCGCGGGCTTTGCGGGCTTTGCCACCTGGCTCGATCTGACACCGGCCCATCCCGACCTCTTTGCCATTCCCGATGCATCATCGGTCATCCAGCTGCCGTGGAAGCAGGATGTCGCCTGGGTCGCCGCCGATTGCATGATGGACGATCAGCCGGTGGCCCAGGCGCCGCGCGTGATGCTGAAGAAGCTGGTCGCCGAGGCAGCGGAGCTCGGGCTTCGCGTCAAGACCGGCGTGGAACCGGAATTCTTCCTGATTTCGCCGGATGGCGAGGCGATTTCGGACCCGTACGACACCGCCGAGAAGCCCTGCTATGACCAGCAGGCGCTCATGCGTCGCTACGATGTGATCGCCGAAATCTGCGACCACATGCTCTCACTCGGCTGGAAACCCTATCAGAACGACCACGAGGACGCGAACGGCCAGTTCGAGATGAATTGGGAATATGACGACGCGCTGAAGACCGCCGACAAGCATTCCTTCTTCAAGTTCATGGTCAAGTCGGTGGCGGAAAAACATGGGCTGCGCGCCACGTTCATGCCCAAACCCTTCAAGGGCCTGACGGGTAACGGCTGCCATGCCCATATCTCGGTCTGGGACCGCGACGGGAAGGTCAATGCCTTCGCCGACAAGGACATGCCCTTCGGCCTCTCCGCCAAGGGCAAGACCTTCCTTGGCGGCATCATGAAACATGCTTCCGCCCTGGCCGCGATCACCAATCCGACGGTCAACTCCTACAAGCGCATCAATGCGCCGCGGACGGTTTCCGGCGCCACATGGGCACCGAACACGGTGACATGGACCGGAAACAACCGCACCCACATGGTCCGCGTGCCCGGTCCTGGCCGCTTTGAACTGCGACTGCCTGACGGCGCCGTGAACCCCTATCTTTTGCAGTCGATCATCATTGCGGCGGGCTTGAGCGGGCTGAAGAGCAATGCCGATCCCGGTCCGCATTATGACATCGACATGTACCGCGAAGGACACATGGTGAAGGATGCGCCCCGGCTGCCGCTGAACCTCCTCGACGCGCTCCGCGCCTTCGAAAAGGACGACGAGCTGAAAGCTGCGCTCGGCGCGGAGTTTTCAGAGGCCTATCTCAAGCTCAAGCATGACGAGTGGAACGGCTACTGCACGCATTTCACCGTCTGGGAGCGCCAGACGACGCTGGACATCTGACGGTCTGGCTGTGGATCATTCCGTAAGATCGATCCGCGTTTCGGTGACGGCATCGAACAGATGCAGATGCGCCGGATCGAAGCCGAGCGACATTGTCTCGCCATGCCGGAGAGACTGCCGCTCCGAGACGACCACATTGATTTCCGACTGACTGGCCGACGTAATGTAGGTCATCGAGCCCGTGCTCTCGACGACGCCGACAGGGAGCCGGATTTTGGCCTCGTGATCGGGCACCAGTCGCAAGTGCTCTGGCCGCAATCCGACGATCAGGTTTGAAGCCGTCGGGATGGGCCGATCGAGAGCGATGGCCTGGGGGCTTTCGAGATCGAGCACGAGCGACTTGCCATCTGCACCGATCGTCGCCGGAATGAAATTCATGGCCGGCGAGCCGATGAAACCAGCGACGAACTTGTTGACCGGCCGATCGTAGAGCTCAAGCGGCGGCCCCTGCTGTTCGATCACACCCTGGCGCATGACGACGACATGATCCGCCATTGTCATGGCCTCGATCTGGTCATGGGTAACATAGACGGAGGTCGCGCCGAGCCGGTCATGCAGCGAACGGATCTCCTTTCGCATGTGAACGCGCAGCGCCGCGTCGAGATTAGAAAGCGGTTCGTCGAAGAGAAACGCCTTGGGATGACGGATGATCGCCCGGCTCATGGCGACACGCTGGCGCTGGCCGCCGGAGAGTTCGCGTGGGTAGCGATGCAGCAGGTTTGAAAGCCCCGTGGTTGCCGCCACCTCCTCCGCGGCCTTCCTGGCTTCGGCCTTCTTCACGCCGCGAATGCGCAGCGAATAGGTAAGGTTCTCCTCGACGGTCATATGCGGATAGAGCGCATAGGACTGGAAGACCATGGCAAGGTCGCGCTTGCGCGGCGGGACCCCGTTCATCCGCTTGCCGGCGATCACCAGGTCGCCGGCAGAAATGCTCTCAAGACCGGCCAACGACCGCAGAAGCGTGGACTTGCCGCAGCCAGACGGGCCGACAAGCGCGACGAAAGAGCCTTTGCGGATCTTCAGGTCGATGTCGCGCAGGGCGTGATAGGCGCCATAGTATTTGTTGACGCCGGATAGTTCGATCTGATGGGTCATTTGAGAGCTCCAGACGTGAGCCCGGAGACAATCCGGCGCTGCAGAAGGACGAAGGCTGCGAGGATCGGCGTCACATAGATCGAGGCAAAGGCCATGATGTTGTTCCACTCGTTGGTGTTCGGCCCCATGAAGGAATTGAGGCCCACGCTCGCCGGCTGGAATTCCGCATCCTGAATGATCGACTTCGAATAGACGAATTCGCCAAAAGCCTGCATGAAGATCAGGATGGCGGCGACCAGGATGCCGTTGCGAGCAAGCGGCAGCGCAATATGGAAGAAGGCGCCGATCCGCGAATTGCCATCGACAAGTGCAGCCTCCTCAAGTTCGATCGGCACGCTCATGAACGTGGCGCGCACCAGCACGACGAAGAAGGGCATGCTTTTCGCGGCAATTGCGATGATGACGGCAGTCCGGGGATATTCCAGCATCCCGACCTGCGAGAAGCCGACAAAGATCGGCGTGATCATCAGGGAAGCCGGCAGAACCTGCAGCATGAGGATCAGGAAAAGCCCGACATCGATCCAGCCGTTGCGGTAGCGGGCAAGCACATAGGCACAGCCCGTCCCCAGCAAGGTGATCAGCGCCACCGCGCCGAATGCGATGACGAGCGAATTCCACATGTACCGGGCGAGGTTTCGGCTCTCCCAGACATACACGTAGGCGCCCCACTGCGGATCGCTCGGCCAGAAGCTGGGCGGAGTCGCAAACATCGCTGAACCCGTCTTCAGCGTGGTGAGGTACATCCAGTAGAGCGGGAACAGATAGATCGCCGCAAGCAGGATCGCGATCGTCAGCATCAGTCGGTTGCGCCAGATCTCGCTCATCCGCGCACCTCCTGCCGGGTCGAACGTACATAAACGACCGAAGCCAGCATCACGAAGATGATCATGATGACGGATATCGTCGCACCGCGGGCAAAATCATATTGCCGGAACGATTGGTCCCAGGCCCAGTACTGCGCAACATTCGAGGCGTTGTTGGGCCCGCCGGAGGTAATGGCGGCGAAGAGGTCGAACTGCTGAAGCGTGAAGATCAGCCCGAGCGAGATGATTGCACCGATCGTGGAGCGCATCATCGGCAGGGTGATCGTCCAGAACCGCTGCCAGACATTGGCGCCGTCGAGTTCGGCCGCCTCGTAGAGGTCTTTCGGGATGCCGGACAGGCCGACGGAGAGCAGGATCATGTTGAAGGAAGTCCCGAGCCAGATATTGGCGATGACCACGGCCCAGAGCGAATAGTTCGGGTCAGAACGCCAGAAGATGTTTTCCGAGATGAAGCCTGCTTCCCGAAGAAAGAAATTGAGGACACCGAAGTCACCGGACAGGATCCAGTTCCAGACCGCACCGACGACAAGGCCGGGCATGACCCAGGAGACGAGGAACAGCCCGCGCAGCCAGGATGCTCCGGGAAAATTCGTCCAGAAGAACAGGGCAAGCCCAAAGCCGAAGAGAAACTGGCCGGCGATCGAAGCGCCGACGAAGATGGCGGTGTTGGTAAAGATCGGCCAGGTCTCCCGCTGGGAAAACAGCGAGACATAGTTCTTGAAGCCGACAAAGGGGCGAAAGAACGTGCCCAGCGAAAACATGTCGACTTCCTGGAAACTCATCAGCACGTTGTAGAGAAGCGGCAGGCCGGACAGGACAAAGAGAAAGGCGAGCGGCAGTCCGACGAGGCCGATGTCGAAGCCACGGCCATCAGTCAGGCTGGACAGGATCTTGCGCATGAGGGTCTCCGCATCGCGATGGAAATCTCCGGTCGGGCCGCCCCCGCGATTTGGGAACGAGGACGGCCCTCCGGGAGGTTGACGAGGTACGGGCAGCCTCTTTCCACATGGACGGGGAAAGGGTCCGTACCGTTTTGTTACCCGGTCACGGCAGCGATGGTTTCAGCCGCCTGGTCGAGCGCTTCCTTCGGGGTCATCTGGCCGGTCAGTGCCGCCTGAATGGCATCCTGGATCGCCTTGGAGATCTTCGGCCATTCCGGATGCGGACCACGAGCCTTGGCGAACTGCAGCTGCTCCTGGAAGACCTTCAGCGCTGCGTCCTTCTTTTCGTTGCCGGTGGCCGGCAACGTGATGTCGGAGCGCGCCGGGAGCTGGCCGTATTTCTCGAACATCACATTGTCCTGCGAAGCAAAGTATTCGAGCGCCTTGAAGGCTTCCTCGGGATGCTTGCTGTTCGAAAAGATCGCGTAGTTGAAGTCGCCCATGGCCGAGGAGCGCTCGGCGCCGGGTTCCGGCACCGGCAGAAGCGTCACACGCCAGTCGAACTTGGCTTCATCCGACATGCGGTTCAGCTCCCACGGGCCGGAGACGGCCATCGCCGCATTGCCGGAATTGAAGGTACCGGTTGAGTCCCACTGTCCGCGGGTCAGACTGTCAGGCGAGGCGAGCTTCTCGTCCATGATTGTCTTCCAGGCTTCAAGTGCCTTCACGGCACCTTCAGCATTGATCTTCTCGTAGCCACCTCCGCCCATCTGCGCCCAGGGCAGGAACTGGAAGGTGCCCTCTTCGCTCGCCTTTGCAGAGAAGGCGAGGCCGTAAACATTCTTTGCTGGATCAGTCAGTTTGCGCGCGGCATCGATGAGTTCTGCCCAGGTCTGCGGCGGCTTGTCGGGATCAAGCCCCTTCTCCTTGAACATGTCCGCATTGTAGTAGAGCGCAATCGTGTTCGTCGCCTTCGGCACGCCAAAGATCTTGCCGTCCCAGGTGACGGAATTCAGCGGGCCAGGAAAATAATTGTCCGGGCTGATGACTTCGGATTTGGCAATGCGGTCCGTCAGGTCGAGGAAGGCGCCACGCGAGGCAAAGAGCGCATGCTCCGGATTGTCGACGGCAATGATGTCGGGCGCCTGGCCTGTCGAATAGGCGCGCATGGCTTCGCTCACCACATCGTCAAACTGCACGAGGCGATATTCGACCTTGATGCCCGGCTCCTTCTCGTCGAATTCGCGGGCGAGGTTCCAGGCCGGCTGCTCCGGCTTGTCGAGGCTCCAGATGGTGATGGTGACTTCTTCCTGTGCATGGGCCGCCATAGCGAGCCCGGACACGGAGGCCAGCGCCAGCGCGCCAGCCATCAGGCAATTCTTGATAGACATGCTCTCCTCCTTGGGGTTTGACCTTGTCGTTTCGCCGGCTTCCTCCAAGCCGACAGGCAGTCTCATTGCGGATCGGCGACGAAGTCTCCGCCCCGGCAATTCTTCAGATAGTTCAGGCCATGCACCTGACCGGTCATCTCCAGCGCGTCGCGATAGACGGGATCATGCCAGCCCTCGATATCGATCGAGCCAGACCAGCCGGCGAGCCGAAGCTCCGAGATCACATCCGTCCAGTTGGTGTCGCCGAAGCCCGGCGTGCGCATGAAGACGAAGGGGTGCTTGCCGAAGACACCGTGTTCGCGAATGACGTCCCAGCGGATCGTCGCGTCCTTGCCATGGACGTGAAAGAACTTGTGCGCCCATTTGCGGATCTGCGGGATCGGGTCGATCAGATAGACCATCTGATGGCAGGGCTCCCATTCGAGCCCGATATGATCATCCGGTGTCTCGTTGAAGATCAGCTCCCAGGCATCCGGATTGTGAGCGATATTCCAGTCGCCGGTCTGCCAGTTGCCGTCCATGGCGCAATTTTCAAACGCGATCTTCACGCCCTTGTCGGCTGCGCGCTTCGCAAGCTCGCTCCAGATCTGGCGGTAACGCGGAAGGCTATCCGTCAGTGGACGGTTACGAATGCGTCCCGTAAATCCGGCGACGCAGGTCGCGCCGAAATGATGCGCATTGTCGATGCAGTCCTTCCATCCCTGCAGCGTCTGAAGGTCCATGTCGGTTTCCTCGAGGGGGTTTCCGAACATGCCGAGCGTCGAGATCGTGATGTCGCGATCGCCGATCGCCTCGACACAACGCTTGCCGAGCTCGGCGAGATGCTGGCCATTCGTAGTTTGCCAGAAAAATGGCTCGAAGCTCTCGAAGCCCATGTCGGTGATCTGACCGATCCGCTCGGCCGCCTTGCCGCCGCTGGCGCTGACCATGGTTCCGATGCGGATGGATTTTGCAGGATTGCTCACGGGCTCAATGTCCTTCGACTGAAATGCTGACGGGAAGTCCGGTCCGGGCGCTTTCGATCGCGCCGAACACCATGGAAAGGCTCTTGATATTGTCGTCGCTCGCGGTCTCCGGTCGACGTCCGGATTTGACCGCGCGGATGAAATCAACGAGCACGCTTGCGTGCCCATGTGTTTGGTTCTCGTCGGGTGCCGATGGGATGGCCAGCACCTGATGGCCGCGCAGCAAACCTGGCTCGCCGCCGGCGATTGTCGCCTCGAAGGCCTCCTCCCCGTCCCAGGTGATCATGCCCTTGGAGCCGACCAGCCTCCAGGCGCTCTCCCAGCTCGTACGTCGGCCCTCTGCGCACCATGAGCCGCGATAGGTGAAGACGGCGCCGCCGGAAAGCTTGAAAATGGCATTGGCCGATGCGCCATGCGCGTACCATGACCCTGAAGGATTGCTTTCGACACAATAGACCGTGAGCGGCTGCCTTCCCGAGATGAAACGGGCCGCATCGAAGGTGTGGATGGCCATGTCCAGCAGGAGGACATTGTCCATCGCCTCGCGGAAACCGCCGAAATGAGGCCCGATGAAAAAGTCGCAGTGTATGCCGCTCACTTCTCCGACGAGCCCGTCCTCCACGGCACGGCGCAGGCGCCGGATGCCGGAGATGAAGCGGCGGTTCTGCACAACGGCATGCACGCGGCCTGTTTCCGCAGCAAGCGCGAGCAGAGCCTTTGCCTCCGCCATGGATGCCGCAAGCGGTTTCTCCGAGAGAACGTGGCAGCCGCGCCGGAGCGCCGTCGAGACGACGGTAGAGCGGGCAGACGGCACGACCACGTCGAAAACCATGTCCGCCTGCGTCGTCTCGATAACGGTGGCCAGATCTGTTCCGATATCGGCACGATCAAGACCGAACTCGGCTGCAAGTGTTCTTGCCACCGAAAGGTCGAGATCAACGAGGCCGACGATCTCGACCTCGCTCCGAAGCTCGGAAGACTGAAGCGCCCGGAGCCAGCCCTTGGCCATAGCTCCGCATCCGCACAAAACGGCCCTTAACGTCACTGCTATCCTCCCAAAGGATGAGCGGAACTCCCTCTCCGCACATATCGTAAACGTTTACGACACTATGAAGCAGACGATCGATGTGTCAATAGAGATTTCGTAAACGATTACGGACGGCGTTTCAGCGGAGGGATAGATGAAGGGCATCCGGCAACTGGCCGAACACCTCGACATATCGATTGGCACCGTGTCCCGCGCCCTGAACGGCAAGCCCGATGTCAATGAGGAGACGCGGCGGCGCGTACTGGAAGCGGCCGAACAACTGGGCTATGTCGCGAACCAGGCAGGACGCTCTCTGCGCAAGGGCGCGACCGGCATCATCGGCTTCATGATGCAGACCGGCCACGACATCACCGGCCAGGGCGACACGTTCTTCTTGCGCGTCTTCGACGGCATGCAGACCGTGCTCACCCGCCACAAGCTTGATCTGGTCGCCCTGCTCTGCTCGTCGGAAGAAGATCCCGATGACTATCTGAAACGTATCGTTGCGCGAGGCTTCGCCGATGGCATTATCCTGTCGGCGACCCGATTTCAGGATCCGCGCTTCGAGCTCCTGCAGAAAACGAAGATTCCCTTCATCACACTGGGGCGAAGCCAGACCGATGTCGGACAGCCCTGGTACGATCTGGATTTCGAGGGCATGGCAGAAGATGCGGTCGAACGTCTTGTCGCCAAGGGTCACAGGCGGATCGCGATGAGCCGACCGCATGGCGACATCAACCTTGGCCACGTCTTCGAAAACCACTGCCGCGTCGTGCTTGCCCGTCACGGGCTCGAGCTCGACCCGGCCAATGTCTATCGCTCGGGCCCGAACGAGCCGGGCGGCTACAACGTTGCCCAGCAGGTGATGAAGTCGCGCGATCGGCCATCCGCGATCATCCTCCTCAACGAGGCAACCGTGGTCGGTTTCTATCGCGGCCTGCAGGAAGTCGGATTGAAGCCTGGAAAGGACATCGCCGTCATTGGCCAGTACAGCCCCCAGGCACAGTTTCTGAACCCGGTTCTCACCTGCTTCCGTCCGGATTTGAGGGCGCTCGGCGTGGCACTGGCCGAAAGCCTGCTCGCCACCATGCCGGACTTCGCCCATCACTACCCAGACGCTGTCCGCCGCCGCCTTTGGCCGATGACGCTGATCGAGGGCGAAAGCGGCTGAGGCGCCGCGCACGCCATGTGCTCAGACGCGACGCGCTTCCAGACGATAGCCCGTGTCGATCGTGACGTTGCCGCCCACGGCCCGCGAGACACAGGCGCACATCTTCTCGCCTTCGTGCCGCTCTTCGGGAGAGAAGAACACATCGCGATGATCGAGCGGCGCCGAGGCGTCGACGATGTTGACAGCGCAGAGCCCACATTCGCCGCGCCGACAGTCATAGACCATGTCGATGCCTGCCTCCGTCAGCGCATCCAGCATGGTCTGGTCGGCACGCACCTCGAACGTCCGGCCATATTGCGGAATGGTGACCGAAAAAGGCTGCTCGGCGAAACGCCCACTGTCCCCGAAGACCTCGAAGCGCAGACGGCTCATGGACCGCCCACTTTTCCGCCAGGCATTTCGCGCAGCCTCGAGCAGACCATGCGGACCGCAGATATAGGCCTCGCCATCGGCCGGCAGCGCTGCGAACTCGGTTGCGAGATCGAAGGTCCGCCCTTCATCCTGGATGTAGGCTTCCAGCCCGTCCCCGAGCAATTCGCCCAGTTCGTCGGCAAATGCCATCTGCGCCCGGCTCTTGGCGCCATAGATCAGCCGAACGGATTGCCCGCGCCCGACAAGCGCCTTCGCCATCCCGTAGATGGGCGTGATGCCGATACCGCCGGCGATCAGCAGATAGCGCGAGGCCCGCCAGGACAGCTCGAAGCGGTTCTCCGGTTCGGTCATCTCGGTTTCGTCACCGACCGCCATGCCCCAGATGAAAGCCGATCCGCCGCGGCTGTTGGGGTGCAGTTTGACCGCGATCGTCGAGGTCCCCGGCGCACTCGGCAGCACCGTATAAGTCCGGATGGCCGGCTCGCCTCGGATGACGACCTTGATATTGGTATGCGAGCCGGGATCGAAGGCGGACCGCAGCCCCTCGACCGCAAAGGTCACAGCCCGCACATCCTCGGCAGGGGTCTCGATCTGAATGACACGCGCCGGGCGCCATTCCAGCTTGGAACGCATGAAGTCCTCCCTCAACTTTACCTTGCCAAACCGATCAGCCCGCCATCAAGGCAAGCGCCAGCACCTTACGGCGCAGATCGGGTTGCTCCTCAAGCACGAAATCCAGGTTCTGCCGCGCCAGGCGCGCATGTTCACGCGCCAAGGCCTCGGCGCGTGCGCCCTCCCGCAATTCTATCGCCGCCACGATCGCCTTGTGCTGCGCCTGCGCCACGATCAGCGTCCTATAGAAGGCCGGCGCATTCGATTCCGTGTTCACGAAGGCATTGGGGCTCGCAAAGGGCAGGCTCGTCATGCGCTCGACTTCCCGCCGCAAAACCTCACTGCCGGCGAGAGCCCAGAGCAACCGATGGAACTTGCCGTTAAGCGCCTCGTAACGCTCGAAATCCATCGCGCGGGCCTCGGCTTGCAGGACCTCGTCCAGCTGGGCCACAACCTCGCGAATGGCCTTCATCCGTGCCGGCGTCACACCCCGCTCGGCAGCAAGCCGCGCAGCAGTGCCCTCCAGAACACCGCGCAACTCGATGGCATCGATCACCTCTTGCCGACTGAAGGAGCGCACGGCATAGCCGCCGGAGGGGATAAGCGCGACCAGCCCCTCCTGCTCCAGCCGCTGCAGGGCGGCACGCAGCGGCGTGCGGGACACAGAGAGGCGCTCCGCGAGTGCGACCTCCGACAAGCGTTCGCCCGGTTCGATCTCGCCGGTCAGGATGAGATCCCGGAGCCCCAGAAGTGCCTTGGCAGTCTGCTGCTTGGGGGCTTTTTCTGTCTCGGGACCCATGCCGTCACTCCGCCGCAACGGAATGGGGGCCAAGCTGTGGTGTAAGCTCCGCATCGATCATCCGGTCGATGAGCTTACGGGCCCACATCGACCCGGCATCGATGTTGAGGTTGTAGAACTGATGATCGGGATTGGCCTCGATCGCCCGCTGCTGCGCCTCGAGCACAACCTCATCCTCACGGAAAACACCAGCGACCCCTTCCCGAAGCTCATGGGTACGAGCCTGATTGCCGAGATCATAGTTGCGGGCAAAGGCCCAGAAGTAGAGACAGGTATTGTCCGTCGACGGCGTGATCGTGTTGAGCACATAACCGTTCACACCCTGGGACCGGTCGCCTTGTTTGGCTCCCGTGCCTGCCTCGGCAACGCCGACGTCGATGGTGACCGTGCAAGGCGCCTCGAAGCGGATGATCTGCCAGCGGTCGACCTTGCCCGGTCGGCCATACTGCTTGCGCCAGAAGGGTGGCGGCTCGATGTCATCCATCCAACGGGTGATATAGGCGAAGCGATCCGAATGGCTCGCCTCGAACGGCGCCTCGGCGACAGCACGATTGCCGATGGAGGACCCGTGCACGAAGGTCTCGTGGGTGAGGTCCATCAGGTTGTCGACGACGAGGCGATAATCGCACTTCACCTCGATCATCTTGCCGTCGGCCGCCCAAGCGGGATCATTGTTCCAATGCATGTCGGGCACGAGCGCGGGATCGGCGAGAGCCGGATCGCCCGGCCAGATCCAGATGAAGCGATGCCTCTCGGCGATCGGATAGGACTTCACACAGGCCGACGGATTGATCGTGTCCTGCGAGGGCATGTATACACAACGGCCTGTATCGTCGAATTCGAGGCCGTGATAGCCGCAGACCACATTGTCGCCCTCCAGCCGCCCCAGCGACAGCGGCACCAGCCGGTGCCAGCAGGCATCGGCAAGCGCGACGGGCGTGCCATTTTCCTTGCGATACAGGACGACTGGCTTGTTGCAGATGGTGCGCGGCAGAAGCTGACGCTTCAGTTCGACATCGTATGCCGCAGCATACCAGGCATTCAGCGGAAAGGTGGGTTTGGACATCACAGCTCCTCCTCAATCGGCACACAGGAAGCCATAATGTATACAACGAGTCAACCCCAGCCTGCCTCAATGCATATAACCTGCCAAAACACACTCAGGATTGGCCATGCTGTATACACCCCGGACTACGCTCCGACATACGCAGCGCGCCGCGTCTGCCGGTCAGGTCGCCATCTCCATGAACGGCGCTTTACTGCCGGTTGATGGCAACAGAACCGATGAGCGTCGAACCGGGCGGGCGCGATCACCCCAGCGAGGTCGACCGTCATCACGAGCCGGCGCCCCAGGGGGCGTGAAGTGTTAAGCGATTAGCCTTCGCCCATGCCCGTCAAATTGACCCAATCGGGCCCTGATCGCGCATCCGATCGGACTGTCCTTGCCGACCGGGAGGCGCAAGGCGCCCGGTTCCTCAGGTGCGCATCAAGCGTTCGCAATTCTGGATCGAAAGCGCTCGGCGCCCGTCGCGATATGGTCGAGGATCGTTTCCACGGCCCAGTGACGCTCCGTGATATCGTGGGGAACGGCGCGGCTGTGGACATGGGCGAAGGTGCCCATGCGCTGGTGATAGTGCTTGGCGAGCTTCGGGTAACCGAAACTCTCCGACATTGCGGACAGGACGAGGAATGTGTCGAGTTCCGCCGCCAGCTCCGGATGAGCGGCACCGTGATCATACAGCCAGCGATAAAGGTCGGGATGAAAATTGTTCATGACGCCCGAGAAACCGTGACCGCCAGACTGCAGGAAGGGCCAGACAATTGCCGCATTGGCATTGTTGATCGCCAGCGGCGTGTTGTCGACAATGGCAAGACGGCGCTTGATGTGGTCGAGATTGCAGGAGACATCCTTCAGGAAGGCGAAGCGGCCGCTCTCGGCACACCATCTCACCTCGTCGTCCGTCAGCAGGCGGCGATACGGCGCCGGGCACTCGTAGAGACCCAGCATCATCTCGGTGGGCAGCGACCCAAGCAGGTCCTGCATGCGCGCCATGAAGACGGACGCATCTTCGTCGGCGGCCGCGAGCCGGTTTGTGACCAGCACGACCGCATCGACGCCCGTCTGCACCATGGCCCGCAATTCCGCCTTCTGGTCGTCCATGCTCTGCGAGATATGCCCGGAGGCAACGACCGGCACGCGCCCCTTCACCTGCCGGACCGTGAAGTCTGCCAGGGCACACCGCTCTTCCAGCGAGAGAAACATCATCTCCGAAGATTGGCAGACCGCAAACAATCCATGCGAGCCGTGGTCGATGTACCACTCGATCAGCCGGGAATATCCATCCCAGTCGATCGTATTGCCTTCGTCGAAGGGCGTGATCACCACAGGGAAGATCCCGTGAAAATTATGCGGCATGGGAGGCACCTCGAAATGGGAAATAATATTGATCAGCCGGCATAGCCGAGGGCTCGCGGCAGCATCAGGGTGATGTCGGGTATGAGGATCAGCAGCAGGAGCGCCACGAGAAGTGCGGCGAGAAACAGCCAGATTTCACGGATGATTTCCGCAAGCGGTATCCGGGTCACGGCGTTGATGACGAAGAGCAGGATACCGTAGGGCGGGGTGATCAATCCGATCATGCAATTCACCACAGCGACTACGCCGAAATGCACGAGGTCGATACCAAGCGCACGGCATGTCGGGATGAACAGCGGAATGATGACGAGGATGATCGTCGACGCATCGAGGAAGCAGCCGAGAACCAGGAGCAGAAGGTTGATGCCAAGCATGAAGACGAGAGGATGCACATCCAGCCCGACAAGCGCATTGGCGACCACTGTCGGGATGTTCTCGGACGCAACGATGTAGTTGAGGATGAGTGCACCGCCGATGATCAGGCCGACAGCCGCCGATGAGCGCGCACTGCTGACCAGGATCTCGTAGAAATGCTTGAAGCTGAGAGACCGGTAGAAGATCGTGGCGAGGATCAGCGCATAGAAGGCCGCAACGGCCGCGGCCTCCGTCGGCGTCGTGACGCCGCCATAGATCCCATAGAGCAGGATCGCAGGCATCATCAGCGCCGGACCTGCATTGATCGTGAGCGCCGGGAAATCCTTGAGCGGAACGGGTTCATGCTTGGCAAAGCCCCGCTTCCGGGAAATCCAGGCATTCATAACCATCAGCACGCCCCCCATCAGCAGGCCCGGCACGATCCCGCCGAGAAAGAGGAAGCCGATTGAGGTGTTCGAGACCAGCGCATAGAGGACCATCGGGATTGACGGGGGAATGATCGGCCCGATGGTGGCAGACGCTGCCGTGATCGCCGCGGCATAGCCGCGCGTGTAGTGGCCAGACTTCACCATCATGTCGATGATCATCTTGCCGATGCCGGCGGCATCGGCGATGGCCGAACCCGACATGCCGGAGAAGACGAGCGAGGAGAGGATGTTCACATGGCCGAGACCACCCCGGAAACGTCCGACCAGCGCAACGCAGAACTGCAGCAGGCGATCGGAGACAGACCCGGCATTCATGATGTTGGCGGCGATGATGAAGAGCGGCACCGCAAGCAGGATGAAGCTCTGATAAAGCCCGTCGATCAGGATCTTGCCACTGATGCCGACGCTCTGGCCGGTGGCCGCCAGATAGGCAAAGGATGCAACCAGGATCGCATAGGCGATCGGCGTCCCCATGACGGCCAGGCCCAGAAGAATGACGATGCAGAGAAGAAAGGCGACGCTCATGCCTGGCCTCCCGCCTGACCCGGATTGGCAGGATCGTTGAGGCTTTCACGGAGCGCCCTCCAGACCTGCCAGAAGTAGCGAACTGCAACGGCGACGAGAAAGACAATGTAGATCATGTAGACGTCCCGCATCCGGATCCAGTCGCCGAACAGATCTCCCAGGGTAGCGGTCTTCTTCAGCCGAAGAATGTAGAGCCGATCCCAGGTCGGAGCGATGGAGATCAGAAGCGCGACCGCGACAGCAAGCCCGGTGATGACTGTGAAGATGCGCTGGACCCTGGGGGATACGGACACGAAGAGTACATCGAACGTGACGTGGTCCTCCACTCGAACGACAAAACTGTTCCCCCAGAAAATCAGCCAGACCCATACGGCAAGGCAGAACTCGAGCGTCCATCCGAAATTGGCCGGCTCCAGGAACGGGATGTTTTCGGCCACCCAGGGCATGCGCGCCGTGTAGCGCACGAGCACCTGCAGGATGAACGTCGCGAACATGGAGGCCATCAGGACTGCAGCGACCGCCTCTGCAGATGTACGAAACAGTTTGGATAAAGAGGACACATCGTCACCTTTGCCAGGACGCAGCGTTGGACGAGCGGGCTGGAGATGTCTCTCCAGCCCGCTTCACTGGTTATGTCGCTCAGTCGGCGAGAGCATTGATCTTGTCGAGCATGCCTTCCGGCCAGGCCTTGGCGAACTCCGACCCGACATACTGTGCCTGCACATGCGTGCGGAAGGCATTGAGATCGGGCTCGTAGACTTCCAGACCCTGCTGCGTCAGGAAAGCGACCAGCTCGTCTTCCTTCTTCAACTGACCTTCACGGCCGGACTGGGCTGCGTCTTCGGCAGCCTTCTGAACCGCCGCCTGCTGTTCTGCGCTCAACTTGTCCCAAACCGCCTTGGAGAAGGCGATGTAGTTCAAGTCGACGAGATGGGCCGTCAGACTGACCTGCTTGGTCACTTCGTAGAATTTCGCATCGACGACGGTGGGCAGCGGATTGTCCTGGCCATCGACGGAGCCGGTCTGCAGACCGGTGTAGATTTCGGTGAAGGCCATGGGCGTCGGGTTCGCACCGATGGCGCGACCGAGGAATTGCCAGGCGTCACTGCCGGGCATGCGCAGATTGACACCAGCCAGATCAGCCGGAGTCATCACATTCTTTTCCGAACGCGGGAAGCGCAAGTTTACGTGGCGCTTTCCGAGATACATGACGGCGAGCAGCTTCACGCCGAGATCGCTTTCCACCTTCTGCTTGAGCGGATCCATCAGGGGGTCGTTGAACACGTTGACCTGATGCTGTGCACTGCGGTGAACGTAGCCGGTGGCGAAGATGGAGAATTCCGGCAGAAAGTTCGCAAGCTCCTGCGCCGATGTGATCGACATTTCCAGGTCACCCGCAGCGATTGCTTCGAGTTCGGACCCCTGCGGCACGAGCGAGGCGTTGTAGTGCGGCTGATAGGTAGCAAATTCGTCGATCGCGGGACCGAAGACGGTCGCAAGCGCGACTGAACGTTGATCGGTCTCGGATGCCGGTGTGGACATCCGGATGACCGGCTTGTCCTGCGCCAGCACGGACGAAAGCGGGCCGCCTGCCGCCAGAGCCGTGAAAGTGATGGCCGATGCCATCAGGAAGCGGCGTGTCATTGTAAGTTTCATATCGTAGTCTCCTCCCGTTTTGACTATAGAAAATGCCGGATTTCTTCGTTGCCTTTCCGCGCTCCCGTTCCTCCAAACGTTCTGAAACGCGCTCTGGACAGCGATCTTGCCTTACTGATATCGAACTAACATGTTAGTGTGCTGCTATCAACCCCGAACGCGAACAGTGTGAAGCCATGAAAGACAGATCGACGGCACGGCAAGCCTCGGCCGGAAGCGAGAGCTCCCTCCGGCAACTGGCCTACAGCCGGATCGAAGAACTTCTCAACTGGGGCCAACTCAGGCCGAGCCAGGTCATTTCCCAGCGCGAACTGGTCGAGACGACCGGAATGACGCTGAGCGCCATACGCGAGGCCATCCCGCGCCTCGAGGCCGAGGGCCTTCTGCAGACCCTGCCCCAACGAGGACTGATGGTGCCGAGCCTCGACGTCACCTTCATTCGGGAAGCCTACCAGATGCGGCGCGTGATCGAGCTCAGTGCGATTCCTGATCTGATCCAGCGGCTCGACCGGGCCATCATCCGGGACTGGGTGGACTGGCACAGAGCGGCAAGCGACCGACTGACCACGGACGACACGGTCGATCTCCAGACTTTCCTGCGCGACCTTCAGGTCTATGACTGGCAAATGCATGCAGCCATGGTCGACTCCATGGAGAACAGCCTGATCTCGAACGTCTATCGGGTGACGGCCATCAAGATCCGGATGACGGCACAGGCCAGGGTTCGAGTAACCCGGGACAACGCAAAAAGAGTGATAGCGGAGCATATCGCCTTCCTCACGCCCATGCTCGAAGGCTCGGCCGATGCCGCCGCCTTGGCGCTTTCCCGCCACATCGATCAATCCCTGACGATTGCGCTCGGGGGGACGGTGGCAAACTGAAGCTGCGCACAGGCCCGGCAAGGAAGCAGACAAGCGATGCGACCCTACGGATCGGAGCATAGGGGCTGTCATCTCGGCATCCCCTTCGGACGAAGGTGACGCTTGAGGGCTGCGATCCGGAAGATTGCGTTCGGCGCGCCATAGCCCCGATAGCCGCGCCGCTCGACGATTTCGAAGAAGAAGCCCTCTCCATAGGTCGGCGAGTAGAGCTGGAAATACTCGCCTGCATCGTCACGATCATAGAGAATGTTGGCAAGCTTCATCCGCTCGACCACCTGCGGATCGAGACCGAACCGCGCCTCGATGTCGTCGTAATAGTTGGGGGAGATGGTGAGGGCGTTGAAACCCCTGGCGGCGAGAGCCGCAGCCGTCGCAAAGATATCATTCGTTTCGAAGGCGATATGCTGGATGCCGGAACCGAAGGTCTCCGCGATGAAGCGGCCGGCAAGCGTGTTGCGATTTTCGGCTCCGTTGAGGGTAATCCGGAGCCGCCCGTCCCGTGTCTCGACCACCTGGCTCCGGACGAGGCCCGCCGGGTCGACAATGTCCACCACCGGCGTCTTGTCGGCGTCGAGCTGTGACGTGTAGAAGAGAAGCCAGGTCAGCATTTCATCGTAACGCGTCGTCTGGGCGAGATGGTCGATCCGGGTCAGGCCGACATCCGCATCTACTCCAGGCCGCCCTTCGATCTTGACGAATTCCACGTCGAAGATGCGAGCGAGATCGCTCTTCTGGTCAAGGAAATAGACGATACCCCCACCCACACCGCGGATTGCCGGCACCTGCAACTCGCCCGGCCCAACCGACTGCCTGAAATCCTCGGCTCCGAGTTTCAGGGCACGCGCATGCGCCAAAGCCGCATCGTCGACCATGAGACCGAACGCATAGGCATTGGCACCATGAACGAGATAGGAGGCGTTGGCGAAGCCCTTCTCCTCCCTGTTGAGGATGAGATTGATTTCGCCCTGACGGTAGAGTGTGACGGCCTTGCTGCGGTGCCTGGCGACGGCATCAAAGCCCAGCACGCCGAACAGCGCCTCCAGCTCCCGCTCCTCGGCGTCGCCAGCTGCAAACTCAATGAAGGAGACACCCGAGACCTTCGCACGATCCGGCATGGCCGGGACCGGAATGCGGATCCCCGGTTCCGCTCGCGCCACCTGGTCCATGAGATTGACGAGCGAGCGTCGACCATCCTTTGAAATGGCATCGGGCGATCCGCCACGAAACTGGTCGTTGAAGATCTCCAGCGAAAGATAGCCGTTGTAACCGGTTGCCGCGACAGCCGCCATGAAGGCCACAACCGGCAGGTCCCCCTCGCCCGGCATGTTGCGGAAATGGCGCGACCAGTAGAGCAGATCCATCTCGATCAGCGGCGCATCGGCAAGCTGCACGATGAAGATACGATCGCCAGGGATCGTGCGGATCGAGTTCAGGTCTATCTTGCGCGACAAGGTATGGAAGCTGTCCAGGATCAGGCCGATATTGGGATGATCCGCACGACGCACGATCTCCCAGGCGTCGCGGTGATCATGGATATGCCGCCCCCAGGCGAGGGCTTCATAGCCCACTTTCAGACCACGGCGGGCCGCCCGCTCGCCCAGCGCATGAAAGTCCTCCGCAGCCCGATCGACCCCACCGAGAGAGACAGGTGACGTGTTGGAGCAGATCAGCATCATGTCCGTGCCGAGCTCGGCCATCAGATCAAACTTGCGCTCGGCACGATCGAAATTGCGTGAGCGGAACGGTTCGGGCATGCCCTCGAAATCGCGAAACGGCTGAAAGAGTGAAACGGCGAGGCCGTGATCGCGGACCATCTGACCCACTTCCGCTGGCGACCGATCGAAGGCGAGGAAGTCGTTCTCGAAGATCTCGACCGCATCGAAACCGGCCCGCGCGATCGCTGCGAGCTTTTCTTCGAATTCACCACTGATGGAGACTGTTGCAATCGAGGTCTTCACGCCGGCTCTCCCTGGGTCAGAGCCTGGAAATGATCAAGCATCCGGTTCGCATTGGGCTCGATACCGGTAAACAGGGAGAATGCCCCGACCGCCTGGAAGACGGCCATGCCGCCGCCGTTCGCCACCCGACATCCACACCGACGTGCAGCCTGCAAAAGCGCCGTCTCCAGCGGGAAGTACACGATCTCGGCAACCCAGAGCGACGGGCTGAGCAGCTCCGCTGGCAACGGCATGCCCGGATGCTTGTCCATACCCATCGGCGTAGCATGCACCAGCCCCGTCGCCTTTTCGATCCCGGCCGAGAGATCACGAACCGGCTCTACGCGCGCGCCGGGGAAAAGACCGGCCATCAGCGACGCCAGCTCGGCAGATTTCATCTCGTCGATATCGAAAATCGCAAGCGCCTTCGCCCCCATCTCCAGCGCGGCAAAGGCCGTAGCCGCACCAGCACCCCCGGCACCGATCTGGACCACGGAGGACAGGTCCGCCTCGGGCAGCTGCCGTCGCAGACCCTGGGAAAATCCCCACCAGTCTGTGTTGTGACCGATCCGCCTCCCGTCCCGCAGCACCACGGTGTTCACCGCACCCAGCTTGCGCGCATCGTCGGTGATGTCGGTAAGCAGCGGCAAAATTTTCTGCTTGCAGGGATATGTGATGTTCAGCCCACAGAAACCCCGCTCCTCCGCCTCGACAACCAGGCTTTCGAGGTCATCGGCACTGCGCTCGCGCTCGTTGAGGTCGAGAAGTTCGTAAGAATAGTCGAGCCCATGAGCCCGCCCCTCCTGCACATGCATGGCAGGCGTCAGTGACCGCTGGATGCCATATCCGATCAGACCGGCCCGCAATGTGTCACGCTGTCTTGTCATGACGGCTCCCATTTCCGAAGCAAGACGATGCCATTGCCTCAGGCCTCCCAACCTGCACTCGACGATAATGTACTAACTAGTTAGTGTCAATGGCGGGCGGCTTGATGCGCTGTTGCGGTGGCTCTATGAACGAGAAGATCGGCGCGCAGCATGAATGCCGGGAGCGTCGACCTGGGTGGAGCAATATGACGAAGACGGCGAGGGAAACGCGCAGGAATGATCCCGAACGGACGCGGGAGGACATTCTCGATGTCGCGACGGAGGAATTCGCCGAATTCGGCCTGTCCGGCGCGCGGGTCGATTCGATTGCGGAAAAGACGCGCACATCCAAGCGGATGATCTATTATTACTATGGCAGCAAGGAAGGCCTCTATCTCGCCGTTCTGGAAAAGGCCTATCGCAAGATCCGTACGCTGGAAGCGGACCTGCAGCTCAAAGAACTACCGCCGGATGAAGCGCTTCGCCGATTGATCAGCAGCACCTTCGATCACGACGAGCACAATCCCGACTTCGTCCGTCTGGTCAGCATCGAGAACATACACCACGCCATGCATATGAAGCGATCAAGCGAGATCGCCGAGCTCAACATTTCCGTCATTCGCACCCTGCAGGACATCATCGACCGGGGTCTGGCAAGCGGGATCTTCAAACGCCGTGCCGACGCGATCGACGTGCATATGCTGATCAGTGCCTTCTGCTTCTTCCGCGTTTCCAACCGCTACACCTTCGGGACGATCTTCAAGCGTGACCTGTCCGAACCGGAACTCTACGGCCGCCACAAGTCGATGATTGCGGATGCTGTCCTGGGATATCTGCGCACGAGCGAGACTGCTGCATCGTGATTAGCGCCGGCTGGGTACTGTTGGGCCGGCGCTCGCCGCGCCGACACCAGACCGCCCCCCTGACTAGACGATGCCGCCGGAACCACCCTTGACGGTCGGCCGTTCGCTGGCCACCTGCGCACGATAACCGCTCGCCCGATAGGCGGCCACAGGATCGATGGCGCCGCCCGAACGACGACGAGCTTCGGCCAGGATCGGTTCAACATCGGTCCGATAGGCCTTCTTCAACGTCTCGGACGCCATGAGAGCGTCATTGTCGCCCTGATAGCCTTCCAGGGCGACCCGATCCACCAGCAGGGCCTGTGCATAGGCGCGGCGGATTTCGTTGGCGCTGGAAATGAGGCTCTCGATCGGATCGGTGACGTTGTGGCTCTGGTCGATCATGTGGGCCGGATGGAAACCCTTCACTCCGCGATATTCCGCATCCACCAGCTCGTTGAACACCAGGAACAGGCGATAGGGCTCGACCGAACCGGCATCGAGATCGTCGTCACCATATTTGCTGTCGTTGAAATGGAATCCGCCGAGCTTGCCGAACTGAATGAGCCGGGCGACGATCATTTCGATGTTCGTGTTCGGCGCGTGGTGGCCGAGATCGACGAGGCAATAGGCCTTTTCGCCGAGTGTCTGCGCGATCAGATAGTTCGTGCCCCAGTCCTGCACGACCGTCGAGTAGAAGGCCGGCTCGTACATCTTGTGCTCGGAGAACAGGCGCCAGTCGTCCGGCAATGCCTTGTAGATATCCGCCATGGCAGCCAGGTAGCGCTCGAACTGCCGGGTGAAACTGGCCTGGCCCGGGAAGTTGGACCCGTCTCCGATCCAAACGGTCAACGCCTTGGAGCCGAGCGCACGGCCGATCTCGATGCATTCCAGATTATGCTCGACGGCCTGGCGGCGCGTCGCAGCGTCCACATGGCTTAGGGAGCCATACTTGTAGGAATGCGCCTGATCCGGGGCGTCCGAGAAGGTGTTCGAATTCATCGCATCGAAACCAAGCCCGAGCGCATCCGCCCTGTCCTTCAAGGACTTGGGGTCCGCCTTGTCCCAGGGGATATGCAACGACACAGTCGGTGTTGCGCGGGTCAACTGCTGGATCACCCCGCAATCGTCCAGCTTGTCGAAGATGTGACGCGGCTCGCCCTGCCCCGGGAAACGGGCAAAACGCGTCCCCCCGGTGCCGACGCCCCAGGAAGGGACAGCGACAAAGAACTCGGCGACCTTTGCCGTGACCGCCTCGATGTCGATCGAGCTGCGGGCAAGCTTTTCACCCAGCCTCTGATAGTCGCTGCGATGTCCGGCCTCGCGCCGATCATTGTCGGCCGCGACAACCTCGACGGCAATTCGTGTCTCGCTCATTCTTTCCTCCACCTCGCGCGATCGGCTGTGATCAATGCGCCTGTCTACAGCGCCGATGGCGCCACCCTCGCCATCAGGTTCAGTCTTGGCAAACCGCCTTCCGCTGCGGCGCCCGCGCCGCGCCCTCGCGAAATGTCAGCGCGGGAAGCTTTGCGCATTGCCGGCATCGACATTGATGATGTTGCCGGTCGATTTCGCCGAAAGATCGGACGCAAGGAAGTAGATGGCTTCGGCAATGTCTTCCGGGAAGACGTTGAGCTTCAGCATCGACCGCTTGCGGTAATGCTCTTCGAGATCGTCCACCTCGATCTTCGAAGAGGCCGCGCGCTGTTCGCGCCACTCACCGGTCCATATCTTCGAGCCGCGCAACACGGCATCCGGATTGACCGTATTTACCCGAATGCCGGCATCGGCACCTTCGAGCGCCAGGCAACGGGCGAGATGAATCTCGGCCGCCTTGGCCGTGCAGTAGGCCGACGCATTTGGCGACGAGGCAAGGCCGTTCTTCGAAGCAACAAAGACGATATTACCGCCGAGCCCCTGACGCCGGAACAGGCGGAAGGCTTCCCGCGAAACCAGGAAATAACCGGTTGCCAGGATGCTGATATTCTTGTCCCACATCGCAAGCGTGGTGTCTTCCACCGGTGCCGACGAGGCAATCCCGGCATTCGAGACGAGAATGTCGGCGCCACCGAATTCCACGCAGGTCTCCGCGAATGCCTTGATAACCGCATCTTCGCGCGTCACATCGAGTTGCGCAGAGCGCACGGCGTCGGCACCGTGACGCTTCCGGAAATCCGCCACCGTCCGGTCGAGCGCATCGGCATCGATATCAGCCAGCACCACGCAGGCCCCTTCGGCCATCAACCGGTCCGCCGTTGCCCGACCAATCCCGCCGGCACCGCCTGTGACGATGGCAACCCGCCCAGCAAGGCTCTTCGGCTTCGGCATGCGCTGCAGCTTCGCCTCTTCAAGGAGCCAGTATTCGATGTCGAAGGCTTCCTGCTCTGGCAGCCCCTGATACTCGGAAACGGTCGAGGCACCGCGCATCACATTGATCGCATTGACGTAAAACTCGCCGGCGATCCGGGCTGTCGCCTTGTCCTTGGCAAAGGAAAACATGCCGACGCCGGGAACCAGGAAAATCACCGGGTTCGGATCGCGGATGGCGGGCGAATTGTCGTGACGGCAAGCCTCGTAATAACGCGTATAATCGGCGCGATAGGCCTCGAGCGCCTTGTCGAGGCCAACAAGAACGGCGTCCACATCAGGCTTTGCCGGATCGAAATCGACGATCAGCGGTCGGATCTTTGTGCGCAGGAAGTGGTCCGGGCAGGACGTCCCGAGCGCGCCGAGCGGCTGCAGGCTCTTTGAATTGACGAATTCGAGCACGGCATCCTGATCGTCGAAATGACCCAGCTTGCGCTCACCCGTGCCAATGCGCCCCCGTATTTCCGGCATCAGGCGCGCAGCAATCGCGCGACGTTCCTCGGCGGGCAAGGCCTTCGACACTGCGCCGCCGAAGATGGTCTTGCCTTCGGTCTCTTTCGCAAACCATGCGATCGCCTTGTTGATGATTTCAAGCGTCAGCAGATAGCAGTCCTTGGCATCATCGGCCCAGGTGAACAGGCCGTGGCTTTCGAGAACCACGCCCTTGGCAGCAGGGTTTGCCTTCACGAAGGCTTCGAGATCGAGACCGAGCTGGAAGCCGGGACGGCGCCAGGGCAGCCAGCCGATCTCGGATCCGAAGATCTTTGCGGTCAGTTCCCTGGAATTCTTCGAAGCCGCGATCGCGATGATCGCATCGGGATGCATGTGATCGACATGTGTGAAGGGCACGAAGCCATGCAGCGGCGTATCGATCGAGGCCGCGCGCGGATTGAGGTTGAAGGTGCAGTGCGGGAGGAAGCCGACCATGCGGTCTTCGTCCGCGACGCCTTGGTAGATACCCTTCAGCGCTTCCAGCTTGTCCTGATAGAGCGTCGCGAAACCATCGATCTTGATCGTGCCGACATCGCCGCCCGATCCCTTGACCCAGAGAACCTTGACCGTCTGCCCCGACAGCGGATCGATTTCCATCACCTTTGCGGATGTGTTGCCGCCCCCGTAATTGGTGATGCGCTTGTCGGCACCGAGCAGGTTGGAGCGATAGAGAAGCTTGCCGGGCTCATCGAGCGTTGCAGCATGCTCATCATCCCAACGGCTTTCGAGAAGGCGGGTTTGAGCCGTCATGTTCTTCCTCCCTGCAAATATGCCTCACGGACCGCCATTGGCAGACCATCTTCCTTGTGTCCGAAGGTATCGCGCAGGGCTCGGCCAATTGTCAATCAATTTCGATCATTTCTTTTCATTGTGCGTTGCAATATTATTATTTTTGATCGTTTCTGATTGACAGCGTAAAAACATTGCGAATAAATCACCATCAGGAGGACCCCATGCACGAACGTGAACGCCATCGCATTATTCTGAGCGCGATCCAGGAAAAGCCTGTGATCACGGTGCAGGATATTGCCGAGCTGACCGAGGCTTCGGAGGCCACGATCCGCCGGGATATTGCGTCACTTCACGTACAGGGAAAACTGAGACGCGTACGGGGTGGCGCGGAAGCCGTCCATCCGCCGCAGCTCGGAAATCTCGCCGCCCGCCCTTTTCGCGTCTCCGAATCGGTCAATATCGACAAGAAGCGCGCAATAGCGCGCGCTGCGGTCGATCTGTGCGAAGAAGGCGATTCGATCATCATCAATGGGGGCACCACCACCTTTCAGATGGTGCATTTCATGTCGGCCCGCCGCCTGCAGGTCATGACCAATTCTTTCGCAATCGCCGAACATCTGGTGAAGCATTCGAAATGCACGGTCTCGGTTCCCGGCGGCGCGATCTATCGGGATCAGAGCCTGATCCTGTCCCCCTTCGAAAACGACGCGATCCGCAATTTCTACGCCCGCCGCATCTTCATTGGGGCGCAGGGGATCAATGCGCTGGGGGTGATGGAATCGGATGCGCTCGTCATCCAAAGCGAGCAGAAACTTGTCCGCCAGGCCGAAGAGCTCATCGTCATGGTGGACTCGAGCAAGTTCGCCAAGCGATCAAGCCTGATCCTGTGTGCGCTCGACAAGGTCTCCACGATCATCACTGACGACGGAATTTCCGACGAGGCGGCCGCCATGGTCACCGACGCCGGCGTAAGGCTCATGACCGTGAAGCCGATGGCTTCCTCGGCAAGGGAGGATACCTCGTCGGTCGCATAGAGGAGGCGGCCGGGAGGAAGGCAAAAGCAGTTCATCAACCTGGGAGGAAAACATGAAACTGACGAAAATCTTGCTGGCCAGTGCGGCCATTGCACTCGCGACCATGGGCTCGGCTGCGCAGGCCGCCGACATGAAGATCGCACTCGTGGTCAAATCGCTCGGCATCGGCTTCTTCGAAGCTGCCAACAAGGGCGCTCAGGAAGCCGCCCAGGAGCTGGGTGGCGTCGAAGTCATCTACACCGGCCCGACCTCGACCACGGCTGAGGGCCAGATCGAAGTGATCAACTCGCTGATCGCGCAGGGCGTCGATGCCATCGCAATCTCCGCCAATGACCCGGATGCGGTTGTCCCGGCCCTCAAGAAGGCCATGGACCGCGGCATCAAGGTCATCTCCTGGGATAGCGGCGTCGCAGCCGAAGGCCGCATCATGCACCTGAACCCGTCCTCCAACGCGCTGATCGGCAAGATGTGCCTGCAGCTCGCGGCAAACCACCTGCCAGACGGCAAGGGTGACTTCGCCATCCTGTCGGCCACGACGACCTCCACGAACCAGAACATCTGGATAGAGGAAATGAAGGCGCAGCTGAAGGACTTCCCCGGCCTGAACCTCGTCACGACAGTCTATGGTGACGACCTCGCCGACAAGAGCTACCGGGAAGCCAATGGCCTCCTGACCTCGCAGTCCAACGTCAAGGTCATCGTCGCCCCGACGACAGTCGGTGTTCTCGCGGCCTCGCAGGCCGTCAAGGATGCAGGCAAAATCGGCGACGTCTATGTCACCGGCCTTGGCCTCCCCTCCGAAATGGCGGGTGCCATCCAGTCGGGTGCAACGAAGGAATTCGCCATCTGGAACCCGATCGACCTCGGTTATTCCGCAACCCAGATCGCCTATCGCCTTGCCAAGGGTGAGACCGATGCTGCTCCGGGTTCGGAAATCGAAGCCGGCCGCATGGGCAAGATCAAGATCGGTGACGGTGGCGAAGCCGCCATGGCTGATCCCTTCGTCTACAACGCCTCGAACATCGAGGAATTCTCCAAGATCTTCTGATCTCGGCGGACCAGACCCGGCGGCCCGAGCCGCCGGGATTTCACTCATTTGGTAAGCACATGATGACCGTTCAATCTGCCAAGCTCGCGGCGGGCGCGATCCCGGCTGGCGAGCCCGTTCTCGAAATGCGGGGCATCTCGCAGATCTTCCCGGGCGTGAAGGCCCTGGATCGGGTCGACATCGCCCTCTATCCGGGCAAGGTGACCGCACTCATCGGCGAGAACGGCGCCGGCAAGTCGACGCTCGTCAAGATCCTGACCGGCATCTATCGCCCGAACGAAGGCGAGATCCTGATCGACGGCAAGCCGGCCACTTTCGCCAACGCTCAGGATGCGATCGATGCGGGCGTCACCGCCATTCATCAGGAGACGGTGCTGTTCGATGAGCTGACCGTCGGCGAGAACATCTTTCTCGGCCACGCACCGCGGACCCGCTTCGGGCTGATCGACTGGCGCACGATCAATGAGCGCTCCCGCGTCCTGATGAAGGCGCTGGAAAGCGACATGGATCCCACGACGAAACTCAAGGACTTCTCGATCGCCCAGCGTCATCTGGTAGCAATCGCCCGCGCCCTTTCGGTCGACGCCCGCATTGTCATCATGGACGAGCCGACGGCGGCACTTTCCCGCAAGGAAATCGACGATCTCTTCCGCATCGTCGAAGGCCTGAAACGCCAGGGCAAGGCGATCCTCTTCATCAGTCACAAGTTCGACGAACTCTACGAGATCGCCGACAACTACGCCGTCTTTCGGGATGGCCGCATGGTCGGCTCCGGCGTTCTCAAGGACACGCCCCAGGACGAGATCGTGCGGCAGATGGTCGGTCGCGATGTACACGACGTCTTTCCCAAGACCGAGGCCGTGATCGGCGCGCCGGTCCTGAGCGTCCGCGGTTACAGCCACGAGACCGAATTCCGCGACATCAGTTTCGACCTGCGCAAGGGCGAAATCCTTGGAGTCTACGGCCTGATCGGTGCGGGCCGCTCCGAACTCTGCCAATCGATCTTCGGCATTACCCGCCCCAAATCCGGCACGCTGCAACTCGAAAGCCGGGAGATCACCATTCGAGACACCTCGGACGCGATCGCAGCCGGCATCGTCTACGTGCCCGAGGAACGTGGCCGTCACGGCTTGGCGCTCGAACTGCCGATCTATCAGAACATGTCGCTGCCCTCGCTGATCCGGACCTCGGTGTCAGGGTTTCTCAAGGCAACCAACGAGCTGAATCTGGCCCGTCGCTTCGCCGAGCGGCTGGACCTGCGGGCCGCCGCGCTTTCTGTTCCGGTCGGCACGCTCTCCGGCGGCAATCAGCAGAAGGTCGTGATCGGCAAGTGGCTTGCCACCTCGCCCAAGGTCATCATTCTTGATGAGCCAACCAAGGGCATCGACATCGGCTCCAAGGCGGCTGTTCACGGCTTCATCTCCGAGCTTGCCTCGGAAGGCCTCTCAATCATCATGATATCCTCCGAGCTTCCTGAAATCCTCGGCATGTCCGACCGCGTCCTGGTGATGCGCGAAGGCCTGCAGGCTGGCATCTTCGAGCGTGAAAGCCTGACGGCCGAGACGCTTGTGCGCGCAGCGACCGGCAATGCGTAAGGAATGACAATGCAAAACCTGCTCAAGAACCGGGAAATATTGCTGGCCCTGATCATCATCGGCATGATCTTGAGCTTCACAACGCGCGCGCCGAACTTTGCCTCGCCCGCCAGCCTGGCCAACATCTTCAACGACACCTCGATCCTGATCATCCTGGCGCTCGGCCAGATGGTGGTCATCCTGACCAAGTCGATCGATCTCTCGGTGGCGGCCAATCTCGCCTTCACCGGCATGGCTGTCGCGATGCTGGACAGCACCTATCCCGGCATGCCGCTTGCCCTCCTCGTCCTCATGGCGATCGCGATTGGCGCAGCGCTTGGAGCAATCAACGGCTTCCTCGTCTGGGCTTTGCAGATCCCCCCGATCGTCGTCACGCTGGGAACGCTCACCATTTACCGCGGCATGAGCTTCGTCCTGTCGAGCGGCGCCTGGGTCAATGCCCACCAGATGCAGCCCGACTTTCTCGGCGTGCCGCGCCTGCCTGTGCTGGGCCTGCCGATCCTCTCCTGGGTCGCCATCGCAGTCATCCTGCTGATTTGGTTCATCCTGGCCCGCACCCCCTTCGGCCGCTCAGCCTATGCCGCAGGCGGCAATCCGGTCGCTGCCATCTATGCCGGCATCGATGTCGGTCGCGCCCGCTTCCTCGCCTTCGTGCTGTCAGGCGCTCTTGCAGGTCTCTCCGGCTATCTCTGGGTCTCGCGCTACGCCGTCGCCTATGTCGATATTGCTGCAGGTTTCGAGCTCGACAGTGTTGCTGCCTGCGTCATCGGCGGCATCTCGATCGCCGGCGGGATCGGCACCGTGATCGGCACGGTGCTGGGCGCCCTTTTCCTCGGCGTGATCAAGAATGCCTTGCCCGTCATCGGGATTTCTCCCTTTGCCCAGATGGCGATCTCCGGCATCGTCATCGTTCTTGCCGTGGTGTTCAACGCGCGAGCCGAACGCAAGAAGGGACGTATCATCCTGCGTGATCGCGCGGCCAGAACAGAGGGGGCAGCATGAGCACGTCGACCAGCCAAACCCATGAGACAAGGGTCATTCCCGATCGTCTCCAGACACCGTTCCGCCGCCTGCTGGGCAGCTGGGAGGTTCTCCTCTTTGCTGTCGCCATACTGATCTTTGTTGCGAATTCGCTGGCCTCGCCCTACTTCCTCAATGCCTGGAACCTGTCAGACGCGACGTTCAACTTCACCGAAAAGGCACTGATTGCCTTCGCCATGGCGCTCCTGATCATCGCAGGCGAAATCGATCTCTCCGTCGCCGCGATCATTGCGCTCGCCTCGACCGCCATGGGATATGCCGCCCAGTTCGGGATCGGCGCCCCCGGCCTAGTTGCGATCGGAATTGCCACCGGTCTTGCATGCGGCGCGTTCAACGGCCTGCTCGTTGCCGGCCTGAAACTGCCGTCGATCGTCGTCACCATCGGCACGATGAGCCTCTTCCGGGGCATTTCCTATCTCGTGCTGGGCGATCAGGCTTTCGGCAAGTATCCGACAGACTTCGCCTTCTTCGGACAAGGCTATGTCTTCTGGGTCATCTCCTTCGAATTCGTCCTTTTCCTGATCGTGGCCTGTCTCTTCGCCATCCTGCTGCATCGGACGAACTTCGGCCGCCATGTCTATGTCATCGGCATGAACCCCCTGGCCGCGCGCTTCTCCGGTATCCCGGTCGAACGGGTGAAGTTCATCCTCTTCCTGCTGACCGGACTGATGAGCGGCATCGCCGCCGTCTGCCTGACATCCCGCCTCGGCTCCACCCGCCCTTCGATCGCGCAAGGCTGGGAGCTCGAAGTCGTCACCATGGTCGTGCTTGGCGGGGTCTCGATCCTTGGCGGTTCCGGAACGATTGCCGGCGTCATGATCGCCGCCTTCGTCATGGGCCTCGTCACCTTCGGGCTCGGCCTCCTCAACGTGCCCGGCATCGTCATGTCCATCTTCATTGGCCTGCTGCTGATCATCACCATCGCGCTGCCGATCATCGCGCGTCGGATCAAGAATGCGAGGAACGCCGGATGAGCGAAACCGAGCGGCACGTCTTCAAGATGAAGCTCAATCCCGGCATGGAAGCGGAATACCGCAAGCGCCATGACGAGATCTGGCCGGATCTGGTCAATCTTCTGCATGAAGCCGGAATCAGCGACTACACCATCCATCTCGATCCGGAGACCAGCCTGCTGATCGGCGTCCTGACGCGCACGAAGACCCACGACATGGCAGACCTGCCCTCCCATCCCGTGATGCAACGTTGGTGGGCCCACATGGCAGACATCATGCAGACCAACCCGGACAACTCCCCATGGACGATCGACCTGAAGCCCGTCTTCCATATGCCATGACTGTATCCTTCGAGCGCATAGCCATCATCGACATCGGCAAGACCAACGCCAAGGTGGTTATCGTCGATGCCCGGACGGGCGCGGAAGTGGCAGTCCGCAAGACTGCCAATATCGTGCTCGCCAGCCCACCCTACCCGCATTTCGATACGGAGCGGCTATGGACCTTCATCCTGGAGACCCTGTCCGAATTTGCAGGTCATCCCGGATTCGACGCCCTTTCCATCACCACTCATGGCGCGAGCGCGGCCCTGCTCGACGACAGGGGCGCGCTGGCGCTCCCGGTGCTCGACTACGAATATGTCTACCCGGACGAGGTGAACCGGGCCTATGACCTGATCCGACCGAATTTCGACGAAAGTTTTTCGCCCCGTCTCACCGGAGGGCTCAATCTCGGTGCACAGTTCCACTTCCAGCGCGACCGCTTTCCGCAAGAGTTCGCACGCGTATCGACCATCCTCACCTATCCGCAATACTGGGCATTTCGCCTGACGGGTGTTGCCGCGAACGAGAAGACGTCACTTGGGTGCCATACCGATCTCTGGCGTCCCTTCGCAGACAGCTACTCGGCTCTCGTCGACCGCCTGGATATTGCTGACAAGATGGCGCCCATCCGTTCCGCATTCGATATCCTGAGCGATATCCGCCCGGAAATCGCACAAAAGATCGGCCTGTCGAAATCGGTGCCGGTCTATTGCGGCATTCACGATTCGAATGCATCGCTCCTGCCTCACCTCGTTGACTTCGGCCTTCCCTGCACGGTCGTTTCGACAGGCACATGGGTCATCTGCTTTGCGCCCGGCGCAAAGCCTGACGCGCTGGACAGCAAACGAGACACACTCGCCAATGTTGATGCCTATGGCACGGCCGTACCCTCCGCGCGTTACATGGGCGGCCGCGAATGGGAAATCGTGACGAAGGACCTGGCAGCAGTCACGGCGGAAGCGGAATGGGCGGCCGTCGCAGACGTGGTCTCGCACAAGCGCATGCTGTTGCCGAGCAGCGTGAGCGGCACCGGACCGTTTCCGCAGATGAAAGGCCGATGGCATCTGGAGCCGGAGAATGCGGCAGAGCGCCGGGCCGCAGCCAGTCTTTACCAGGCCTTGATGACCGTGACCTGCCTCGACATGATCAGTTCCCAGGGGTCGATAATCGTTGAAGGACCCTTCACATCGAACCGCGTCTTTGTTGCGGCCCTGCATAGCCTGACAGGAAGACCTGTCTACGCATCACCCTCCCAGACTGGCACGTCCTCGGGTGCGGCCCTCCTCGCCGGGATCCGGCCATCATCACCACTCCGTCTTGTCAACGAAACCATTCCCGGGCTCGACAACTACAGCGCAACATGGCGGGAAATGATCGAATCTGAAATCAGCCGGTGAACTGTCCAATCCGTTTGGACGTTCCACGCTGCTCGAGCTCGTCCTGCCGGAAGCACGGCAAATGCCGGCGATCATAAATATGATAAGTTTAGTCATATTTCTTGACCCGCGACGTTTTTCCGGCAAATGCTACCGCTGTTTTTGAAAGCGGGGCAGGCGAGCGACGATGGGCGAGAGGCGAGAGAGTTGACCTATCTACACCAGATGCAGGCCGAGCTGGACGGAATTCGTGCACTCCTGCCAGCCAAATGGCGTTGCCTCGACGGCATTGTCGGCGTCCATTGGGATGCGGAGGGCCATGCAGGTGCCAGTGGCTACTATGTGTCGCCCGATCCACGCATCATGTTCTTCTTCAACGATGTGAGCAGCCACATTCAGGTGGCCGATCAACGCGGAGCAACCGACCAAGGTGAGCGGGGAATGGCACGGGCGATCTATGTGCCAGCGGGTGTTCCGATGTGGACAAGGTTCACGCGGCGTCACCGCTTCTCCCACCTCGACCTGCATCTGCACCACGATCGCCTGATGCGCTACATCTCGCCTGTGATCGGCGCGTCGGCTGCTCGCGCAACCCTGAAACAGCCGGCTGAACTGCACGACCCTGGACCATTGACCAGTCTCGCGGACCTCGTTGTCGAGGAGCTCTCGACCCATGTCCGGCACCCGGCCTTTGCCGAGAACCTGATCGGCAGCATCGTCACCGGGTTCCTGGATCTGCAGGCGGGTGACACAAGTGGCGCGGCCGCCGGTGGGCGGCTGACCCAGGCACAACTGAATAGGCTTTCGACCTACTTCGCCCATTGCGGCGGGCGGCGCCTTGCCGTGAAGGAAATGGCGGATGTGGTTGGCCTGTCGGAAAGCTGGTTCGCGACCGTATTCCGGCAGACGACGGACATGACCCCGCTCCAGTGGCAACTGGCGCGCCGCATCGACCTCGCCCGAAAGCTGCTTGGCGACACAACGATGAGCATCGCCGAAATCAGCGGCCAGCTCGGCTTCACCGACCAGGCGCACATGACCAAGGTCTTCCGGGCAGTGACCGGCGACACCCCCGCCGCCTGGCGGCGCACACATCAGGCCAATTGAAAAATAGGCCCCGTCACCTGCGAAAATGACGAGGCCCGTTGAACTTACCAGGTCTGGCGGATGGTCGCGTAGATGGTGCGTCCCGGATTGTAGTAAAGTGCTCCACCATCATTGTTGGCGACATGCTTCTCGTCGAACACGTTGCTGACGTTCAGCTGGAAGTTCGTGTTCTCCTTGATCGCGTAGGATAAGGATGCATCGAAGATGACCGCACCTTCCGACTTCCGTGTGTTCGCGTTGTCGAAATAGTAGGATCCGGTGAACCGGGCGCCGGCCCCGAACGTCATGTCACCTCGATCACCCTCTCCTGCAAGGGTATAGGTACCCCAGAGCGACGCCATATGCTCCGGCACCTGGGCAAATCGCTTTCCATCATATGTGCCGCCTGCATCGACAATCTGTGAATCGATATAGGAATAGGCTGCGATCAGGCTGACGTTCGAAGTCAACTCGACCTTCGCTTCGAGGTCGAGCCCGCGATGGTGAATTTCCTCGACCGTGTTGGGCAGATAGACGGGCGCCTCGTAAGTGGTGATGTTCTCCAGCGTCAGGTCGTAGATCGACGCGGTGATTATCGCAGGGAATGCATCCGGACGATACTTGATCCCGGCCTCGTACTGCTTCCCGTATGTCGGCTCATTTCCGGTGCTCGGTGGCGCAACGGATTCGGCATAGCTGACATAGGTTGCGAGCTCCTCGGTGATCTTGTAGCTGAGCCCGACACGCTTGCTCAACTCGCTGTAGTCACCACTGGATGTCGTGTTCGTCAGGAGATTTCTGTCGTCGAGCTTGAGCCAGTCATTGCGCAAACCGACACTGGCGGTGACACGGTCGAAGAAGATGAGGTCCTGCTGAAGGTATACGGCTCGAGTGGCCTGATCCTGCTGCGAATTGCTATAGGGTGACAAGGCTCCCGGGCCGCCCGAATAAACGGGATTTGCCCAATCGATCTGCGGAGCGGCGGTATAGTAGTTGGCCCCGGTCGAATCGAGACTGCTGTAGTCGATGCCGACGAGCGTGCGGCTTTCGACCTGATCGAATTGCGCCTCGTAGAGAAGATGAGCATCGGCGACAAACTGCTCGGTGGAGCGCTCGCTGCCGAAGTAATTGCGGTTCGCCAGGGTATCGGCGAGACTGCCAGCCCCCGATGCGTCCCAGATATAGGCATAGCCGAAACCGGTTTTGGACTTGCTGTAGCGAGCATTCGAGCCGAGAGACAGGCCATTGCCGAAATCGTGCTCAAACAGGAAGTTGTAGGTGTTGCGATTGGTTGAATTGTAGTTGTAGTCCGGTTCGCCGAAGAAGCGATCTCGGTCGAAATCGGTGTATAGCGGGTGACCGCCGCCACTGGGCGTGCCATCGCGGCCCAGGTGATCGAAGACGAATGTCAAGGCAGTCATGTCCGTCGGACGCCAGGTCACCCCGGCCTGAATGAAGTTCTCGTCATTCTCTGAAAAGTCGAACTCGCCGTCGGCACGCTGGACCTTGCCTGTCAGACGATAGGAGAGCGTATCGTCCTCGGTGAGATTATCACCAAAGTCAAAGCCCATTTCCTTATGCGCGAAGGAACCGGTAGTGCCATAAACTTCTCCGAAACGCTCGCTACGCGGGGTCTTCGTGACATAGTTGATCGCTCCACCCGGATCGGAAACGCCGTACCCGGTAGAATTCGCGCCCTTGAGGACATCCAGTCGTTCGAATGCGTAGGGTTCTTCCCTGACGCCGGTCCAGGTTCTTCCGACCATGAGGCCATCGCGATAGGTGAAGGGTGTGAAACCGCGGATCTTGACGTAGTCGAAACGGTCGTCCGAGCCGTAATAGTCGGTCGTCACGCCCGCCGTGTACTGCACCACTTTCTCGACCGAATCTGCGGCGCGCTGCTCGATTTCCTTCGACGTAATGACCGAAACGGTCGCCGGTGTCGTCAGGATTTCACCCGGCATTTTGCCGACGGCACTCGATCGATTGGCAACCACCGTCTTCGAATCCGCGTCGCCCTGGCCGGCGCCCTCTACCGTGATGGTCTGCAGCACGGTGGAATCGCCATCGGCTTCAGCATCTTGCGCCCCGGCAATTGCAGGCATCAAGGCAATGAAAGCTGTACAACCGAGAAGAACGGCAGTGCGCTGGCGGATGGAAGCTCGGCTCGTGCCTCGGGAAGAAATGACTCTGATCATGATGTTTCCAGAATTTGACGTTCAGACATTCCGTCTCGACGAACCCCAGGGATCATCGTCGGGAGCCAACCGACATGCAGGGTCAATTTGCAGTCTCCTTTGGCCATGTCCGCAAGCCCGGCTAGACGCAGATTGAACCCTCATTCGGTCCAACGGCCATTAACTGGATAATTTTAATCCAGTATTGTAGAATCCCCTTTTTTGTAAATTCCTCCGGAAAATCAAGAGGCACCTCACCACCAGGGTCTAAAAAGCTTGACCCCACATCGTGAAGCTGAGAGGGACACTCAACTTAAACAAGGGATGATTGAGACCCATGCGGATCAACTTGCATCATGTGGCGCTCACCACCGCCCTGCTCTGCCTGCCCTGGACCATCTCGGTGCGAGCTGCCGACCAGGCAGCCTTTCCGCTCGAGATCTCGCACGCGCTCGGAAATACCACCATTGCCACAAGGCCGAACCGCGTGGCGACAGTCGCCTGGGCCAATCATGAAGTGCCTCTCGCTCTGGGCATTGTTCCAGTCGGCATGGCTGCGGCAAATTTCGGCGATGACGATGGCGATGGCTTGCTGCCCTGGGTGGCTGAGCGTCTGAAGGAACTTGATGCCCAAGCCCCGCAGCTCTTCGATGAGGGCGATGGCATCGATTTCGAAGCTGTCGCCGGCACCCGGCCTGACGTCATTCTGGCCGCTTATTCGGGGCTCAGCCAATCCGACTACGACACATTGAGCCAGATCGCCCCCGTCATTGCCTATCCACAGGCGCCCTGGTCGACGGACTGGCGCGAGATGATCCGCTTCGACAGCGCCGGTCTCGGCCTCGCCAAAGAAGGCGAAATGCTGATTGCAGACATCGAGCGGAAGATTGCCATGGAGGTGGCGAAATATCCGGAACTGAGGGGCAAGACGGCCATGTTCGTCACCCATCTCGACGCCAGTGATCTGAGCATCGTGAATTTCTACACGACGCAGGACACGCGCGTCCGCTTCTTTGGGGATCTCGGTCTCTCTCCGCCGAAAAGCGTGGTCCAGGCATCCTCCACCGGCAGCTTTGCCGGCTCGATCAGTGCCGAACAGATCGACCTTTTCGACGACGTCGACATCCTCGTGACCTATGGCGATCGTGGATTGATCGAGGCCATGAAGGCCAATCCCCTGCTCGCCCACATGCCGGCCGTCAAGCACGATGCCATCGTCATGCTGGGCCGCGACCCTGTCGGCACCGCCGCCAATCCCACGCCGCTCTCGATCACCTGGGTCCTGCCCGCCTATGTCGCCATGCTGGCGGAAGCGGCCAGAAAGACGGAATGACGGCACCTGCGAGACATCAGGCGCCCCGGCAATCGCCCGGTCGCGTGGCAGACACCGGCCGGTTGATCTGGCTCGGTGCAGTCGTCGCGATGGGCATCGCGGTCGCGATCCTGTCGCTTATGATCGGCACGCGCGATGTCCCAGTGGCCGATGTTCTGGCCGCAATCGCGGGCGACACCTCGACACTTGATCGCGCGGCAGTAGCGACCCGAATTCCACGGACCATCCTCGCCGTTATGGCCGGCGCGGCCCTCGGCCTCGCGGGAGCGGTCATGCAGGGCGTCACGCGCAATCCACTTGCCGATCCCGGCATTCTTGGCATCAACATTGGCGCCTCGCTTGCTATTGTGGTCGGCGTCGCATGGTTCGGCATGAGTTCCGCCCTCACCTTCATCTGGGTCGCGATCACAGGCGCTGCGGCCACTGCGATATTCGTCTACGTCATCGGCTCGATGGGGCGCGGTGGTGCGACACCGCTGAAGCTCGCACTGTCGGGCACCGCGACGTCGATTGCCTTTTCATCGCTGGTCATCGCCGTCGTTCTTCCCCGGGCAGACATTGCCGGCGGCATTCGGTCCTGGCAGATCGGGGGCGTTGGCGGCGCCACGTTCGAGCGCATGGAACCCGTCTATGTCTTCCTCCTGATCGGATTCATCCTCTGCCTCCTCTCCGCAAGACGGCTCAATGCGCTGGCCCTCGGCGACGAACTCGCAGCCGGCCTCGGGGAACGCATTGCGCTTGCAAGGGGATTGGCGACGCTTGGTGCCGTAATGCTCTGCGGCGCGACGACAGCCGTCTGCGGTCCCATCGGCTTTGTCGGCCTCGTCGTTCCCCACGCCTGTCGGCTTCTGGTCGGCGTGGATCACCGCTGGCTGTTGCCGTTTTCGGCCCTCGGGGGCGCCATTCTGCTGACCGCGAGCGATATTCTGGGACGCCTCGCGGCACGTCCGTCCGAGCTGGAAGTCGGCGTCGTCACCGCCCTGATCGGCGCACCCTTCTTCATCTACATCGTTCGGCGACAGAAGGTGAGAGACCTGTGAACGACCTCCGGATCCCTCCGCTGACGGCTGCGATGATCGCATCGAGCCGAGGCCGTCAATCCCGACGTCGCCATACACTGCTGGCACTCATGCTCGTTCTGCTGGCGCTCGGATTTCTGCTGACGCTGATGGCAGGCCAGACCTTCACGCCCCTCGACGAGGTCATTCGCGTGCTGGCAGGCGAGAGTGTTCCCGGAGCCGATTTCACTGTCGGCCAGTTGCGTCTGCCACGGGCTGTCCTCGCGATCGGCGCTGGCATCAGCTTTGGGCTGGGCGGCGCAGCCTTCCAGACCATGCTGCGCAACCCGCTCGCCAGCCCCGACATTATCGGCATTACGTCGGGAGCCAGTGCCGCAGCAGTCTTCGCCATCGTGACACTATCGCTGAGCGGCCCGGCCGTCTCCGTGCTCGCGGTGGGCGCCGGCCTGGCGGTCGCGCTGGTGGTCTATGGGCTCTCGGCCAAAAACGGCGTGGCCGGCGCGCGCCTCATCCTCGTCGGGATTGGCGTTTCAGCCATGTTGGAAAGCATGATTGCCTATACGCTTTCCCGCGCACCCGCCTTCACCCTCCAGGAAGCCATGCGCTGGCTGACCGGCAGCCTCAATGGGGCAAAGCTCGAGCAGAGCGTCCCGGTGATGGCATCCCTTCTTGTCTTCGGTGCGCTCATCCTCTCAAAGGCGCGTGACCTCGAAGCCATGCGAACGGGTGACGAGACGGCGACGGCTCTCGGGGTGGATGTTCCAGCGACGCGCCTGATCGTGATGATATCAGCGGTGGGAGTGATCGCCATGGCCACCGCGGTCACCGGGCCGATCGCCTTCATTGCGTTTCTCGCGGGCCCGATCGCCACCGGCATGTTCGGGCGGCGCAGTTCCATCCTCCTGCCGGCCGGCCTGGTCGGCGCCTTGCTGGTTCTGATCGGAGACTTCGTCGGCCAGTTTCTGCTTCCTGGCCGCTACCCGGTCGGTGTCGTCACCGGCGCGCTCGGCGCGCCCTATCTCATCACCCTGATTATCCGGAACAACCGCCGTGGAGGCACGCAATGACCGGTTCCCGCCTCGAGGCGCAATCGATTTCGGCCGGCTATGGTGAGAACCGGGTGCTGCAGGACCTGGACCTCGTCATTCCCTCAGGCCGGATCACCGCGATCGTCGGCGCCAACGCCTGTGGCAAGTCCACTCTGCTCAAGGCCCTGTCGCGGCTGATCAAGCCCCAGAGCGGCGAAGTCCTGCTCGATGGCCGGGCGATCCACCGGCTCCCGACCCGTGAACTGGCCCGGCGGCTCGGCCTGCTTCCGCAGTCCCCCATTGCGCCGGAAGGCATCACGGTCATGGATCTGGTGAGCCGGGGCCGACACCCGCATCACGGTCTTTTTGCCTCCTGGACCAAGGTTGACGACAAAGCCATTGCGGACGCGCTGGAGGCCACCCGGACCACAGACCTTGCAGAGCGTCCGGTGGACGAACTGTCCGGCGGCCAGCGGCAGCGGGCATGGATCGCCATGGCACTGGCGCAGGAAACCGAAATCCTGCTGCTCGATGAACCCACGACCTTCCTCGACATCAGCCACCAGATTGACGTGCTCGACCTGCTGACGGATCTCAATCGCTCCCGCGGCACGACCATCGTCATGGTCCTGCACGACCTGAACCTTGCGGCCCGTTACGCGGACCATCTCGTCGCCATGCTCGACGGCAAGCCGTTCCGGACGGGGGACCCTCTGTTCGTGCTGACCGAGGACATGGTGCGCCACGTCTTTGGTCTCGAAAGCAAAATCCTCACCGACCCGACCTCGGACAGACCGATGATGCTTCCCATCGGACGTCACCACATGCAACAGCCCCCCGTTTCCAATCGTCAGGTACGATCATGACCGATTTTCAGCCCTCCCGTCTTTCAGGCATCGCACGCCCCGCCGATGTCAGCGTCATGCTCGACGAGATCTGCGAACATTTCGTCGAGCACTCGGACGTCGTTCAGAAAAACGGCATCGCCACCCTCAAATCGAAGGACTGGACGATCGACATCGCAACCGTGGACCACCATCTGGCAATCGAGATCAGCACCAGTTCCGACGAAGCGCTGGCGACAACCCGCACCATGTTCGCCGAGCACCTCTTTTATTTCGCGGGCGACGAACCTTTCTCGCTCGAATGGTCCAAGCCCGCGCCGAAGGTGAGGCCACCCGGTTTCGTCGAGGCAACGGTCGTGTCAGCGCATGACGTGACCGCTCGCATGCGACGCGTCACCCTGTCTCTTGCGGATGTGTCGCCTTTCATCGGCGGCAATATGCATGTCCGGTTGCTGGTGCCGCCAAAGAGCCGTGCGCCGGTCTGGCCGAACCTCCAGGAGAATGGCCGGATAGGCTGGCCCGAGGGCGAGGATGAACTGGTCGTCAGGCTATACACGATCCGCTCCGTCGACCCGCAAGCAAACCATGTCTGCATCGACATCCTGCAGCATCCGGCCGAAGGCATAACCACGCCCGGCGCGGACTTTGCACGCGATGCAATGCCCGGCGAGCAGATAGCGATCATGGGCCCTGGCGGCGGCGGTTTGCCGGAAGCACAGGACATCATCTTCGCCGGGGACGAAAGCGCGCTTCCCGCCATCCTGCGGATGGTCGAGGAAGCACCGTCAGGGGTGACGATGAAAGCGATCATCGAGGTCGAGAATGCCGGCGAGGAGCAACCAATATTTGGTCCGGGTCTCGTGGAGGTCGTGTGGCTCCACCGATCATCCTATGCCCCTCATGGCAGCAACCGTCTGGTGGACCGGGTGAAGGCCGCGATCGATACCGTAGACGAAAACACCTTTGTCTGGTTCGCGGCTGAGAAAGCGGACACTCGCACGATCAAGCGTCACCTGGCTGACCGAAAGCGCGATCGACGGCGGCAATACGTTGCCTGGTACTGGGAAAGGGATGCCTGACGACAGAGGCGCGCCCAACGCCCGTCAAATGACCAACTTCCGGCATCCTGATGCGCGCGAAGGCGCATCCACCATGCGGCCAGGTCCTGATCAACAGGTTCGCCAAAAATTGTCTTCAGCCGCTGGAAACGGGATCCGCGCCGATGGCATCGAGGGCTGCGCGCGCGACCTCCTCATCCTGGTCGCCGCTGCCGGAACCGATCCCGACACCCCCGACAAGAACTCCGCCAAAGCGGATCGGCAGGCCGCCCTTGAGCCCTGTCACTTCGCCTTGGGTGGCGCCCGAAATGAGCACGCGCGCATGTTCAGGAATGGCGGTCGACGGCGCATTGATGGACGCGGCCGTTCGGGCCTTGGCCAGCGCACTTTTCAGCGACAGAAAACGGGCACCCTTCATGCGGAAGGACCCGAGCACGACACCGCTCTGATCGACAATGACGATGCATTGCGGCTGCCCCATCCCGGAGGCCGTGTCGATCGCGGCCTGCAGCATGACGAGCACGCCCTTGTCCGTGAGTAGCGCCGAAGGCTCGAAGAAGCTGCTCATGCATCTGTTCCCTGATCAGATTTTCAACTGGTCGCGGCCGGCACGGAGGAGCTTGTGCCGGCCGCGAAGAGCAAATTCTTATTTGCCCCAGATCTTGGCATACTGATCACGGTAACCGTTACCGGGATCGAAGATGTTCTTGTCACCACCGTCGGAGCTGATGTTCGCCTTGGTGACGACATGCAGCGGCGAGGTGTAACCCGACCACTCTACCTTGCTGACGGCGCGGTTCAACTCGTCGATCAACTGCCAGCCCTGCAGGTTGAGAGGCTCGGCGACCGTGACGGCCTGATATTGGTCGGACCGGATACGCTGATAGGCGGACTCCGACCCGTCACCGGCAGCGACGGCCTTCGGCGCGCCATCACCGGGAATGCCGGCCGCAGCCAGGCTCGGCCCCATGAAATCGAAGTAGATGTCGTTGATCGCGAGCGCATGCGTCCAGCTGGCACCATACTTCTGCAGAAGCGAAGTGGTCAGCGTCGGCATGCGGTTGGACGTGTCGGCAATCGGCGTATCGACATATTCGAGCACGGTGCCGCCGAGCTTCTCGATTGTCTCCTTGATCTTGTCGGCCTTGGCAATGGCGATCGCATAGGTCGAGTCGGTGAAGATCACGACACCCGGCTTGCCGCCCGCATCGGCAAAGGCCCATTTTCCGGCGGCGGCCGAGACTTCCATGGCGTCGGTGGAGACATTGGCGAAGAGGCAGTTGGCCGGATCCGGGCCGATGACTGGACCGGCATGCCAGCTCACCATCGGGATACCGGCATCGCAGGCCTGCTTGAGGGCTGCCTGCTGTTCGACCGCGTCAAAGCCGTTGATGATGATACCATCGGGTTTCAGGGCAAGCGCCTGGCCGAAGGCCCCGGCACGGCTCTGGACGGATCCTGCGCCATCGAGAACGGTGACATCCCAACCGATCTTGGCAGCAGCCTCCTCGATGCCATTGGTAACGCCGAGAATGCCGCCATTCTTCATGTCGGCAGCGAGCACGACGACCTTCTTGGCCGAGGCAGCGGTCGGGCCGCTGGTCGGACCATCCCAGGCGGTCTTTTCGCCAGCATATTTCTGGACCTCTGCCATCGCGTCCGAAATCGCGTCGGCATGGGCAGGCATGGCGGCCGTCAGCGCCAGAATTGAAACGGCTAGGGCACTCTTCAGCATGGTTTCCTCCCAAAGTAGCTGAATGCAGTTATTTCGACTTCGCGCCTTTCTTTCTTTGCGCGTAACCGGCGATCCCGATGGCGATCAAAAGGGTCGTGCCGTTGAACAGCGGCTCCACCCAGAAGCTCCCGCCAAACTGCTGGATGCCGGAAATACCGACGGCGAGGATCATGACGCCGACGATGGTGCCCCAGACATTGACCCGTCCGGGTTTGATGGTGGTGGAGCCGAGGAAGGCGCCGACAAGTGCCGGCAGCAGGAATTCAAGACCCACCGAGGCCTGCCCTATTCTGAGCTTCGAGGCGAGCAACACGCCTGCGAGTGCGGTCATCAGACCTGATATGACAAAGGCGCCGATGACGAATTTACGCGTCGGAATGCCGTTGAGCTCGGCTGCCCGCTGGTTGGCACCGATTGCATAGAGATAGCGGCCGACCGGCGTGTATTCGAGCGCGATCCAGAGCACGAAGGTAATGATCAGGACGTAGATTGCGGTGATCGGCAGGCCGAACACGAAGGTGCCGTTGATCGCGTAAAAGGCATCCGGCAGGGCTCCGACCATCTGGCGGCCACCAGTATGCCAGAGCGCGACGGCATAAAGAACCGTCCCCGTCCCGAGCGTCGCGATGAAGCTGTCGATCCGTGCGACTTCAACCAGCAAGCCATTGAGTGCGCCGATCAGCACGCCGAGCACGAGCACGATGGCCACTGCGACCGGCCACGGAAATCCGTACAGCGTCTGCAGGCTGATCGCCAGGATATGCCAGAGAACGATGCCGTATCCGACTGTGAGATCGATGCGTCCGGCGACCATGGGGATCATGGCCGCGAGCGACAGAAGCGCGATGATCGCCTTGTCGGAAAGGATGGCCCTGACATTCAGCATGGTCGGGAAAGTTGTCGGCAACAGGATCGAGAACAGCAGGATAAGGCCGAACATCAGAATAACGAGCCCATAGGTGGGCGCGAGACGCACGAGCTTGCGGCCGGGCGAAAGGCCCCGCAATTCGTCCTTTGTGGGTTCGACGGCGTTGGATTGGATACCGGGCATGGCGGTCCTCAGGCGGCTTCACCGGCCGATGCGGCCTGGATCAGGGATTCGGTTGACAATTCGACGCCACTCAGTTCGGCCACGGGCAGGCCACGACTGAAGACGATCGCGCGATGGCAGATATTGGCGGTCTCCTCGAAATCGGTGGACACCACGAGGACGCCCATGCCGCTTGCGAGAGCCTGGTAGAGAAGGTGGTAGATTTCAGCCTTGGCTCCCACGTCGACGCCGGCGGTCGGGTCTTCCGCGATCAGCAGGCGACGCTCGGAATCGAGCCAGCGCCCCACCACGACCTTTTGCTGGTTGCCGCCCGAAAGCGCCTCGATCGCAAGTGTCGGGTCATTCGGCGACAGCCCCACGCGACGACCGAGCTCTTCAGCGAGAGCGTCTTCTGCCTTGGGTGACAAGAGGCTCAGCAGGCGCCGGCCAGTAGCGGACGGATTGAGAAATGCATTCTCCCGGATGGTGAGCCCCGGCGCGACACTCTCGGCGACGCGATCGCGCGCGACGAGACCGATCCCGGAACGCATGGCAGCGCCCGCGTCTTTCAAGTCCGGTGCGACACCGTTCAGCGTGATCTTTCCCGCATGCGGGATGAGGCCGAAGAGGGCCCGACCAACGTCCTCGTGACCGGCGCCGCGAAGTCCCGCAAGACCGAGAAGTTCCCCACGCCTTATCTCGAAGCTGACAGGACCGACGGCATTCGTCGCCAGACCAGAGACTTTCAGGATGGACGGCCCCTCGAGGATGGCGGGCCGGGCAATTTCGCGGGCTTTTCTGCCGACGATGAGCCCAACCAGCTCCTCTGGTGTCGTATGTTCAATGTCGCGCATTCCGACCATCTGGCCATCGCGCAGAACGGCGACCCGGTCGGCGATCCGAAAGATCTCGTCCAGTCTGTGACTGACATAGATCATGCCGACGCCACGCGCCTTCAGCGGACGCAGGGCCGCGAACAGCCGTTCCACTTCGTCTGCCGGAAGGCTGGCGGTCGGTTCGTCAAGAACGAGGTAATCGCAATCGGCAGCCAATGCCCGCGCGATGGCGACCAGAGACTTCTGTGTTCGGGTCAGACCGGAGACGCGCGCGGTCGCCGAAAAGTCGGCCTCGACAAGCGAAAGCGCCTTGTCAGCCAAAGCTTCCGTCGCCGTCCAGTCGATCCGACGACCTTTCTTCACGTAGCCGAGCGAAAGCGCGATGTTCTCGGCAACGCTCATCCACTCGATCAGACCAAGGTCCTGGTGGATGAAGGCCACTCTCTGGCCACCGGCCTTGCCGGCCTCATGCGCATAGGGCGTACCGTCGATAAACACGCCGCCCTCGTCGGGGCGGTGAATGCCGCCAAGGACTTTGATCAGCGTCGATTTGCCGGCTCCGTTCTCACCGAGCAGGGCGACGATTTCGCCGCGCTCGACCTTCAGTGAAACACCCTTTAGGGCCTGTGTGCCACCAAAGGATTTCACGATGCGATCGAAGAGCAGGCCGTCTGCGGACGGTTGCATGATGTATCTCCTCCCGAGCCGGATCCAGATCTTGCGTCAGGTTTACCGGTAACGTAACTAACCTATCGCCATCAATTGCCGAGTCAAGAAGAAAGTTATCGATAACATGAATTGCGCCGCTCATCATTCTCCGGCGGAGAAGCTCACGTGAAGGCCAATCTCGAGGATATCGCCCGCGCCGCAGGCGTCTCGAAGATGACGGTCAGCCGCGTGCTCCGCGATGGATCCGGCTTTTCCGATCAGACACGGCAAAAGGTCATGGAGATCGCCGAGCGGCTGGGTTACGTGCCTAACCGGTTGGCCGCCGCCTTCGGCTCAGATCAGGCCGAAACGCTCGTCGGCATGTGCGTCCCGCGCCTGACATCCGGCCTGTTCGGCCATGTGCTCGATGGTGTGGACAGGGCCCTGGGCCGCCTCGGCTACCAGTTGATCATTGGTGCCAACGATCACTCGATGTCGGAAGAAGAAGCCTGGATCCGGCAGGTCGTCAGCTGGCGCCCGGCGGGTCTCATTCTCTCGGGTCGCCACCACACGCCGGGGACGATCGAACTCTTGCGCAGCGCGGCCATGCCTGTCGTCGAAATCTGGGATCTGACCACGAGCCCGATCGACATGGCTGTCGGCTTCTCACACGCCGACTGTGGCGCCGAAATGGCCAGGCATCTCTTGGCGCGTGGCCGTCGAAAGGCCGGCTATGTCGGCGCACTCGCCCGCTCCGATGTGATGGGACAGGCACGGTTTGAAGGGTTTCGTGACGCCCTCGCTCGTGCCGGCCATCCGCTGGTGGATGCTGAAATGCTGCACGACGCGCCGGGCTTTTATGCCGGCTACTACGGCCTTGAGACCCTGCTCAGCCGAAAGAACGATTTCGACGTGGTCTATTTCCACAATGACGAAATGGCGATCGGCGGGCTCGCCTTCTGCCAGTCGCGTGGTCTGAGCGTACCCGAGCACATCGGCATTGCCGGCTGGGGCGGCATGGAAGCGGCCTCGATCCTTCAGAAGCGCCTGACCACAACCGTCGTGCCGACGACCGCCATTGGCAAGGCCGCGGCGGAGGCGCTGGTGGCGAAGCTGAAGGGTGAGCCGGTGCAGACCATCACCTTCGTTCCGACGCGGCTCGTCCCGGGCGAAACAGTTTGAGGCAATAGCAGGCTTTACGGTGTCTGGATGCCGCGCCGATTGAGCACGACCGAGTAGAGGCTCGTGGTCGCCGTAATGAACAGGCGGTGCTTGGAGCGCCCGCCAAAGCAGATATTCGACACCACTTCCGGAACCAGGATCTTGCCCATGAGATGCCCGTCAGGCGCGATGCAGTGAACGCCGTCGGCTGCAGACGACCACAGGTTCCCGTCGCTGTCGACCCGCATGCCATCGGCGCAGCCGGGCGTGACTGCGTGAAAGTGCCGATCATTCACCGGCCGGCCATCGACCATGTCGAAGACCCGGATATGTTGCGGATCGGTAGAGAACATCCGGCCTGTATCCGCAACATAGAGACGGCTGCCGTCCGGACTGAAGGCGAGACCGTTCGGCCCCTGCATGTCGGTAATGACGGCCTCGATCCTGCCGTTCGGCGAGACCCGATAGACCGAGCAGGGCAGTTCCTGCTCCGCCTTGGCCCCCTCGTAATCCGTCATGATCCCGTAGTGCGGATCGCTGAACCAGATCGATCCGTCAGGCGCAATAATGACGTCGTTCGGACTGTTGAGTCGCTTGCCTTTAAAGCTGTCGGCGATAACGGTGAGCGACCCGTCCCATTCCGTGCGGGTCACCCGGCGCGTTCCATGTTCGCAACTGACGAGCCGCCCCTGTAGATCCCGGGTGTGACCGTTGGCGTAGTTCGAAGGCTGGCGATAGGTGGTCACGCCATCCTCGCTCCAGCGAACGACCCGGTTGTTGGGAATGTCGGAGAACAGGAGGCAGCCGGCATCGCCGAACCACACCGGCCCTTCCGTCCAGTCGAACCCCGTCGCCAGCCGCTTTAGCGGTGCATTGCCGAGCACATAGGTCGCAAACACCGGATCGATGACTTCGAAAAACGACATGAATGAAATCCTCCCTGGACGATCCGGGCACTCAGGCCGAAAAGTCGATCTGCGCCTTCATCGCCTGGCTCCGGTCCGAGGCGAGCAGGAAGCCCTTCTCTGCCTCGGCCAGCGATACAGTATGGGTGATCAGCGGCTTCACGTCGATGAGCCCCTTGCGCATCAGTTCCACACCGGTCGCAAACTCCTGATGAAAGCGAAAGGAGCCACGCAGTTCGAGTTCCTTGGCCGTGATCGCCATCATCGGCAGTGTCATGTCGCCACCCAGGCCAAGCTGGAGGATGATCCCACGCGGCCTCAGGGCAGGAATGGCGCCGGCAAGGGCTGCGGCTACACCCGTGCATTCGTAGAGCACATCGAAGGTGCCCTTGTCCTCCGCATAGGCAGACAGAGCATCCGGCTCCTTCGCCGTGTTGATCACCCTGTCAGCCCCGACCTTGGCCGCCAGCGCCAGAGTGAAATCGGAAAGATCGGTCGCGACGATTTCTGCCGCACCGGCCCGACGCGCCGAAAGGATCGAGAGCACGCCAATCGGCCCACAACCGGTGACGAGAACCCGCTTGCCGAAGAGACTGCCCGCCCGTGTTGTGGCATGCAGGGTGACGGCCAGCGGCTCGGCCATGGCAGCTTCGCCCGAGGAAAGGCCCGTGGCGTCGACGCATTGATAGGCGTCTGCCACCAGGCTTTCTCTGAAAGCGCCCTGAATGTGGGGGAACGGCATGGCACTGCCATAAAAGCGCATGTTCAGGCACTGATTCTGCAGGCCTTCTGCACAAAACCGGCAGTGACCGCAGGGCCGCGAGGGAGAAACGGCGACGAGCTGTCCGATTTCAAAACCCGAAACGCCGGGACCGATCGCCTCGACCCTGGCCGAAACCTCGTGTCCGAGGATCATGGGCTCGCGCAGACGCACAGCCCCGAAACCGCCGTGATTGAAGTAATGCAGGTCGGAGCCGCAGATTCCGCCCGTCGCCAGGCTCAGTCGCAACTGGCCTGCCTGGGCTTCTTCAACCGGACGATCTTCAACCCGGAGATCACGGGCGGCATGAATGACAATGGCTTTCATCAGAGCACCGGAGTAAGGAGGGTTTCACCGGCGAAATGCGCGGTGAGATTGTCACGGACGAGCTTGCCCATGGCCTGGCGCGTTTCCAACGTACCGCTGGCATGATGCGGCTGGAGCAGTACATTCGGCAAGGTGAGAAAGCGCGGATTGAGGTTGGGCTCGCCCTCGAAGACATCGAGCGCAGCAGACCCGAGTTTGCCCGCCTCGAGAGCGTCGAGCAGAGCGTCCTCATCGATGTTGGAGGCGCGGCTGATATTGATCAGCATACCCTCCGGCCCCAGCGCCTCGATCACGTCTCGCCCGACGATGTGCCGGGTCACAGCGGAGGCCGCCAGTGTGACAAAGAGGAAGTCGGAGCGGGCAGCCAGCGCCACGGGGTCGGCGATGAATTCCCAATCCCCGGCAAAATCCTTGGCTGAAACATCGCTATAGGCGATCTCCATGTCGAAACCGGCGAGACGTTTGGCAACTTCATAGCCGATCCGCCCGAGACCGAGCACCCCTGCCCTGCGTCCCCAGACCCTGCGCTTCAGCGGATAGAGGCCCTTGGCCGCCCAGGACCCGTCCTTTACCCAGGTCTCGGCGCCGATCATCCCGCGCGACTGGACGAGCATCATTGCGACCCCGAGATCGGCGACGTCGTTGGTCAACACGTCGGGCGTGTTCGTCACCCGGATCCCGCGCTCGCGGCAGGCAGACAGATCGACAGCATCAAAGCCGACGCCATAGACCGAAATGACTTCGAGATTGGGGCAGGCCGCAATGATGGCAGCATTCGCACCGAGTTCGCCGCGGGTTGCAATACCGCGGATTTTCGGACCGACTTCGGCCAGAAAGCCTGCTTTGTCTGAGGCCTCGAAATAGCGGTGCATGTGGAAGTTTTGCTCCAGCGGAACCTGGTCCCAGTCCGGATAGGGTCCCATCTGAAGAATGTCGGGCTTGGTCATGGTGTCTCCCCAAGAATGCTTGACTTTCGATTGTTATCGATAACATATACAAATCAAACACCGCTTGTCGAGAGCGAAAACAGAAGGAGTAAGGCGTGGCACTGAACCTGTTCGACCTGAAGGGCAAACGCGCCCTGATCACGGGATCTTCGCAAGGGATCGGCTTTGCGCTGGCAGAAGGCCTGCGGGCGGCTGGCGCCGACATCATCCTGAACGGACGTGACGCGGCGAAGCTGGAAGATGCGGCCGCCCGGATCGAGGGCGCTGACACGCTGGCATTCGACGCGACCGACCATGAGGCCGTGCGCGCTGCCGTTGATGCCTACGAGACGTCCGGCAAGGCGATCGACATCCTGGTCAACAATGCCGGCATGCAGCATCGCGCGCCGCTTGAAGACTTCCCGGCAGATGCTTTCGAGCGTCTGCTGCAGACCAACATCGCCAGCGTCTTTCATGTCGGACAGGCTGTCGCCCGCCACATGATCGCCCGTGGACGCGGCAAGATCATCAATATCGCAAGCGTCCAGACTGCCCTCGCCCGCCCCTCCATTGCCCCCTACACCGCCACCAAGGGTGCGGTCGGCAACCTGACCAAGGGCATGGCCACCGATTGGGCAAAATACGGCCTGAACTGCAATGCGATTGCGCCCGGTTATTTCGACACGCCGCTGAATGCAGCCCTGGTTGCAGACCCGACCTTCTCGGCCTGGCTGGAAAAACGCACACCGGCCGGCCGCTGGGGCAAGGTCGAGGAATTGCAGGGCGCCTGCATCTTCCTCGCCTCCGACGCGTCCAGCTTCGTCAACGGACATATCCTCTATGTCGATGGCGGGATCACGGCATCGCTATGAGCTTGCGCCTCGTCATCATGGGTGTCGCGGGTTGCGGCAAGTCGACCGTTGGCGCGGCCTTGTCCGAACAACTCGACATTCCCTACCAGGACGGCGACGACCTCCACAGCGCCGAAGCGGTTCGAAAGATGAGCTCGGGAACACCGCTTGCTGATGACGATCGCTGGCCCTGGCTCGACCGGATTGCCGAAACCTTGAGGAACGAGGCGCCGCTTATCATCGGATGCTCGGCGCTTCGACGGGCCTATCGTGACCGGATCCGTGCGGGCGCCGGGGGAGACGTCACATTCGTCCATCTCGCAGGAGACCGCGACCTCATCGCATCCCGCATGGCATCACGCGCCGGCCACTACATGCCCTTGTCACTGCTCGACAGCCAGTTCGCCACCTTGGAACGACCGGGGCCCGACGAGGCAATCGAAGTGGCGATTGAACAACCAATGGAAGCCATCGTCGGACAGGTCCTGTCCACGCTCGGAGGAAGCCGCAATGACTGACAAAATCGCCTTGATCGGTGCCGGCGCCATGGGCGGCGCAATCGGCGCACGCCTCGCCGAAACAGGAACGGATCTGATTGTCTACGATCGCGATCCGGAAAAGATTGCGGCGCTCGTTGCAAAAGGGGCTGTGGCGGCCTCGTCCGCTGCTGAGGCCGCAAGCCAGGCCAAGGCCGTGATCCTCTCGCTCAATTCCGCGGCCATCGTCCGCGCCGCTGTCTTCGGGCCACAGGGCGTTGCGGACGGCGCCAAGCCGGGCACGCTGATCATCGACATGTCGTCGATTGACCCCGAGACCACCAAGGCGCTCGCAACGGAAGGCGCGACCCGTGACTTGCGCTGGGTGGACAGCCCGCTCTCCGGCGGCATCCCGAAGGCAGCGATCGGCCAGCTCACCCTGATGCAGGGCGGCGCGCAAGGCGATGTGGAGGAAACGCAGGGCATCCTGTCGAAGCTGGCCGGCAACCAGACCCATATGGGTGGCCCGGGTGCCGGGCAGACCACCAAGATGATCAACCAGGTCCTCTGCGGCCTTGGCTTCCTTGCTGTCGCGGAGGCAACCGCCCTCGCCGAAGCAGCTGGTGTCGATGTCGAGAAGATCCCGCAGGCGCTGAAAGGTGGCCGGGCCGACAGCGCACTGCTGCAGGAATACATGCCGCGCTTTGCCACCCGGGATTATCGCCGCACCGGCCGCATCGACAACATGGTCAAGGACCTGAATGCAGCCCAGGACCTGGCAAGACTGAGCAACACCTCGATGCCGCTCACCGCGATCTGCGCCGAAGTCCACCGCATGCTGACGGCCGCCGGCCTCGGCGGCGAAGACCAGGCCGCACTGATGGAATATTTCAAGGGACCCAACAAGGAGCTTGCCCCATGATCACCCGCTACGCACTTTTCGATGGCCAGATTAACGAAGGTCAGTCCGAGGCGTTTCGCGCCGCCGTGCTCGCCGAGATCCTGCCGAAATGGCGGGCCTTCCCCGGCGCTCTTTCCGTCCGCGTCACCTTTGCGGAAAGCCGCGATGAAGGCGCACCGGAATACCCGATGATCCTCGCCATCAGCTATCCCGATCTGCCGAGCGTCGACGCTGCCCTTGCAAGTCCCATTCGCAGCGAGGCAAGAGCCGCGACCGAGTCCGTACTGGCACGATTCTTTACCGGAAAGATCCATCATCACGTCACAACGGCGCACGAATACGGACCCGTGTGAGGCCTTGTCGGCGAGACTGGATTTTCACCAGAGATAACGATAACAAAGTGGTATGAGCACGCCCCGCAAAGCACCGACCATGGCCGATGTCGCCCGCCTCGCGGGCGTCTCGCCCATGACGGTCAGCCGGGCGTTCAAGCGTGACTCCTCGGTAAGCGATGCGACACGCAGCGCGATCCTGGAAGCAGCCGATAACCTTGGCTATGTCTTCGACAGCACCGCCTCGAACCTGCGTTCACAGCGCACGGATTTTGTCGCCGTCACGATCCCGTCGATCAACAATGCGAACTTCGCCGATACCGTAAGGGGTTTGTCGGACGGGCTGAAGGAACGCGGCCTGCAGATCCTGCTCGGCTACACCGATTACGACATTCAGGAAGAAGAACGGCTGGTCGAGCAGTTGCTCCGCCGCCGCCCGGAAGCGATCGTCGTCACCGGCGGCCGCCACACGCCGCGCACCCGGCGTCTGCTGGAAAATGCAGGCATCCCAGTCATCGAGACCTGGGATCTGCCCGACGATCCTGTCGGCCATGTCGTCGGCTTCTCCAACGCAGCCGCAGTTCGCACCATGGTCGACCACTTCGTGTCAGCCAAGATCACAAGGATTGCCTTTATCGGCGGCGATGCCGATCGCGACACCCGCGGCACCGATCGCCGCGCCGGCTTCATCGCGGCCATGCAGGCCCACGGCCTGGACGCCGACCGGCTGATCGCAGCGGGAACACCGCCGATCTCCATGAGAGAGGGCGCCGATGCCATGGGCCGATTGCTCGACACGCTTCCGGACACACAGGCCGTCATCTGCGTATCCGACCTATCCGCCTTTGGCGCCCTGACGGAATGCCAGAGGCGCGGCATCGATGTGCCCGGGCAGATGGCCGTCGCCGGCTTTGGCGACTATGAGATCGCCGGGATCTGCGTGCCGTCGCTGACTACGATCGACCCCCAGCCGCGCGAGATCGGCAAACGCGCCGCCGATCTCATCCTCGAAGTGCTCGATGGCAGGCAGTCAGATCCCGCGACCATCGCCCTTGAACCCATTCTGATGCGTCGCCTGTCGAGCCCTTGATTGCATACAAAAAAGGGGCGCGTTGACCGCGCCCCTTTCATTGGCATTCAAGGCTTCACTTCTGGGTGGCAAGCACCGCATTGACGACAGTGTCGCCATTCGCAGCGGTATAGCCATCCCAGACCGACTTGACCGCGGCCTGGAAGGCGGCAGCGTCGACATCCGTGTTGACCTCCATGCCGGCGGCCTGCAGCTCAGCGATCATCGACGCCTCTTTCTCCTGCGCCAACTTGCGCTGCATGGCGACAGCCTCGGCAGCCACATCGAGGACCACCTTCTGCTCGTCGGCAGTCAGACCGTTGAACTTGGCGTCGTTGATGGCGAGCGCGAGCGCGGAGTAAGCATGCTGCGTCATGCTCAGATACTTCTGCACTTCATTGAACTTGAACGACAGGACGATGCCGATTGGATGATCCTGTGCATCGACCACACCGGTCTCAAGTGCGGTGTAGAGTTCGGCGACCGGCAGCTGTGTCGGATTGGCGCCGAGGGCCGCGAACATGTCGTTCAGGGCCTTGGAGTTGTTGACGCGCATGTTGAGCCCGGAAACATCGGCCGGCACGCGGATCGGACCCCGATTGTTGGTCATGTTGCGGTAGCCGTTTTCCGGATAGCCGAGCATCTTCAGACCGTGCTGGGTGAACTGGGCGGATACTCCCTGCCCGACCTCGCCGTCGAGAACCTTGTAGGCAAGCTCACGGCTGGGGAACATGAAGGGCAGTTCGAAGGCGCCGGCATCCGGCACCAGGCCGGTCAGGTTGTTGAGACCGGTCATGACGATGTCGATGATGCCGGAACGGGCGCCGTCGATCATTGCCTGGTCGTTGCCGAGCTGCCCCTGCGGGAAGATCGTCACCTTGACCGATCCGTTCGTGCGGGCCTCGACCTGCTCCTTGAAGAAGACGGAAAGGGTCTGTTGCAGATCGGTATCGGGGGCGGCATGGGCAAGTTTCAGTTCTGTTTCGGCATGAGCCGAAACGCCGGTGAAGGCGATTGCGGTTGCCAGTCCAAGCATTTTCAAGATTTTCATGTCAGGCTCCTCCCTGTTGTGAAGTCTCACCCGCCAAGGAATTTGGCGGGAACGGTAATGAGTTGTGGAAAGATGATGAATAGGCCGAGCAGCGTGGCGTAGGCGAAGAGAAATGGCATCACGCCGCGCACCGCCACGCTCATTGGCACGCGTCCGACCCCGCAGATGACGTTGAGCACCGTACCGACCGGGGGTGTCAGAAGTCCGATCGAGCAGTTGAGGATGAACATCAGTCCGAAATAGACCGGATCGATGCCCGCCATCTTCACCACCGGCATAAACAGCGGCACGAGGATCAGAACGGTTGGAGACAGGTCCATCACCATTCCGACCGCAAGCACGATCAGCATGATGACCAGCATCAGAAGGCGCGGACTGTCGATGAGGGGCTGGAGCATTACAGCCAGCTGTTGCGGCAGTTGGGCAACCGTGATCAGCCAGGCGGCGACCATGGCCGCACCCACGAGGAACATGACCATGGCGGTCGAACGCCCGGCCGTGACCAGCACTTCGAGCAGGATCTTCCAGGTGAGCGCACGATAGACAACCGTCGAAACAACGATCGCATAGACAGCGGCCACCACTGCGGCTTCGGTCGGCGTGAAGGCGCCGGAGCGTATGCCACCGATGATGATGACCGGCAGGAGCAGCGCCCAGATACCATCTTTCAGGGCTGCAAGCCGTTCCTTGCCACTCGCCTTCGGCAGTGTCTCGATCTGCTCCTTGCGCATGATGAAGGACCAGACCGCCATGAGCGTTACGCCCATCATCATCCCTGGCGCGATGCCGGCCATGAACAGCTTGGCAATGGAGATATTGCCGGCAACGCCGATGAGGATCAGCGGCAAGGATGGTGGAATGATCGGCGCGATGATCCCGCCCGAGGCCAGCAATCCCAGACTGCGGCCTTCCGGGTAGCCGGCCTTGCGCATCATGGGATAGAGGATCGCGACCAGGGCCGCGGCATCCGCGACGGCCGAGCCGGATAGCCCGGCCAGAACGATCGCGGTCAGGATGGCGACGTAGCCGAGGCCGCCGCGCTTGTGGCCGACAAGCGTCATGGCGAGCCGGACGATCCGCTCCGAAAGCCCACCCTTGGACATGACTTCGCCAGCCACGAGGAAGAAGGGGATGGCAAGCAGCGGAAAGCTGTCCACGCCGTTGATCAGCCCCTGCGCCAGGATATCCGGGCTGAACGTGCCCAGATGCAGCATGAGTGCCATGGCAGAAAGCAGGAGGGCAAAGGCGACGGGAAGACCGGCAAGGATTGCGACAAACAAAACGCCGAGGAACAGGATGAGTGTCATTCCTTGGTATCCTCCGGAAGGCGGGCATCAACGCTCATCGGATCGATGAAACGAACAACGGCGATCGAGGCCATCAGAACGGCCGAAACGACACCAGCGAGATAAAAGAGGCCGGACGGAAGGCCCGTGAGCGGAGACAGGTTGTTCCAGTTCGCGATCGTCTGATTGAGCGCACCGATGAACAGCATTCCGACAGCGATGAGCACCACGACCCAGCAAATGCGGCGCAGGATCGGCACCGCCCTTGGCATCAGGGATTCGGAGAACTCGGCGACAGCGAGATGCTCGCCACGGCGCAAGACTACCGCGGCTCCCAGCATGACGACCCAGACGAACCACAGTCGGGCCAACTCGACGGATTGCCGTATGCCCGACGAAAAGCCGTAGCGCAGGACCACATTGGCAAAGACGAGGGCGATCATGGCCGCGAGGATGACAGCCATCAGGATGTCGATCATCGACCAGATTGCCCGGATCAGACGTCGCATGAAATCCTCCTCCCCGAAGACTCGTTGCGTTGAACCCATCATTGGGTTATCGTTAACCCAATTTGGTATCGATAACATTGCCATGAGTCAAGCCCCACATTTCCCTCGCACGATCACAATCGCCGATGTGGCCAAAGCCGCAGGCGTCAGCAGCATGACAGTTTCGAAGGTCCTGCGTGGAACGGGGCGCATTGCGACAGAGACGCGTGCCCGCGTCACGCAAATCGCCGAAGAACTGGGTTATGTACCCAACCGGCTGGCAGGCTCGCTCTCGTCACAGACGAGTTCCCTGATCGGCATCGTCATCCCCTCCATTGGTGACCAAGTGTATACCGGCGTGCTGGCCGGAATAAACGAGGTTCTGAACGGCCGGGGCTATACGGCCTTCATCGGTGAGAGCTTTTTCGATCCCGAGATCGAGTTGCGTATCGTGCACATGATGCTGACGATGAAACCGGCCGCGCTGATCCTGACGGGAGGGCTGGCGCGTGACGAACGCACAATACGTCTACTGCGCCGCTCCGGCATCCGCGCCGTGCATCTCTGGGACGGCGACCATCCGGATCTCGACGCGACGGTCGGCCTGTCCCATCGGACAGCAGGCCAGTTGGCGGCCCGGGTCTTCCTCCAGGCAGGCCTCACCCGTTGCGCCTACATCGGAGCGCAACTCGACCGGGATCTCTGTGCGGCCTGCCGGCTGGATGGATATTCGGACGCGCTGTCGACAGCCAATGCGACCTTGCAGTGCCTGACGGACGCTCACCTGTCGCGGACGGCGGAAAGCGGATACGAACTGACCAAAAGACTGCTTGAGCAAGGCGAGCCCCCGCAAGCCATCCACTACCTCAATGACGCCATGGCGATTGGCGGCCTGCGCTTCCTGAGCGAGGCGTCGATTACCGTTCCCCAAGCCGTCTCGGTCAACGGTTTCAACGGCACAGCGCTGCCCCATTCTCTCTCGACGCGACTGACGACCATCGAAGTACCGCTCATGGAGGTCGGCCGCAGGGCCGCCACCGCGGCCCTCACCCGCCCGCCGACGGATGCCGAGGCAACAGTCGACCTGATCGAAATTTCACTGACCATTGGGAATACGACAGTATCCCGTCCCTGATCGCACAGGCCCGCGCCGGTCACACTTTAGTCTCCGTCGCCCTCGGGAGACAGAAACCATGCGCGTAGATGCACGCGCATTGTTCGGCCTAGCCGAACTGTTATTTCCGAAAAAAATGGATACCCGGAACAGTACGGCACGGATAGATATTCCTGGCGACACGAGAGAACACGATCATGAAGGCGAGCACTTACTTCACTACGGATAATGCCCAGCGCTATCTGGGCACGCTTTGCAAGCATTTCGGTCACAAGGTGCCGGTAACCCATGAAACGGCTTCCGGCCGGATCGAACTGCCATTCGGACAGTGCGACTTGCGCACAGATGAGGCTGGACTGACGCTGATTGCCACCGCAAGCGACCGACCGCAGCTCGACAAGACCATTGAGGTTATGTCCGGCCATCTGGACCGGTTTGCCTTTCGCGAAAACCCGGAGCTGACATGGACGTTCGAGGGCGCGGAGGCCTGAACCCGGCCATCTGTCCCCTGATCGCCCCAAGCCATGCCCCAGCGCGCGTCCTCCCTGGACCGTGTCAGAGGGAGCATGCCCATGGCCAACAAATTGGAGACGATTTGAAACGCAACCACATCCCGGGATCAGCTGCGACTGTCACGACCCTGCCGCACCGAAGCCGGGACATTTCGACCGAAACAGCCGTTGCGGGGCCACGCCGCAGCGCGCCTCACAGGAGCAGACAATGAATCGCAGAACTCTTTTGACCACTTCGCTGGGCGCATCGCTCGCGATCATCCTTGGACAACATGCTGGAGCACAGGACATGGACCAACAGACAAAAACAAGCTTTGACACCGTCATGGGCTTCATGGGCGCGATGGGATCGGGCGACATGGAGAAGATGAATGCGCTGATGGCCGATGACATGGTCTGGCACAATGAGGGCGACACGACCATCCCATGGGTCCACGGTGGCATTCAAGGCAAAGAGGCAATCTTTGAGTTCCTCGGCGTCTTCGGCGCAGGGCTTCAGACAACCAAGTGGGAAAACACCGATGCCTTTGCCTCGGGTGACACTGTCGCGGTCTTCGGCGTCATGAACGGCATCACCACCCATTCCGGCAAGGCAATCGGGGACTTCAGCTTCGCTTTGCGTGCCAAGGTCCGCGACGGGCAAGTGGTGCTCTGGCACTGGTTCGAGGACAGCTTCGCACTCAGCAAAGCCTATCACACCGCGTAATCGACAATCAGAGGCACCGGAGAAAACGCCGGCCTCTCGATCTTGAGGCACTCAACAATGCTCAAAAAACCCTACCTCATATCCCGGGTTCTGATCGGCCTGATGGCCTTGATCATGCTGGGGGCCACCCTGATGGCCTATGGCAACCCGACCTCGAACCCCGGGTTGATCAATCTGGCCGGTCCAGCTCTGTCGCTTGGGCAGACGGCGGGCGCCTTCCTGGGTCGCCAGATGACGGTCATCATCATCGCGCTGATTGGCGCATTTACGGGGGCACGCCACTTGGTGATGATCGGCGGTTTTGGCATGATGTTCATGAACGGCCACGACGCCATCCTGATGTGTCTGGTGGGCGGCGCAGATGTGCGTATCGCGGCAATCGCGGGACTGCTCTTCGCTGTCTTGGGCGCGATTTCCATTGTGCTCGTCTGGCGCAAACCGGCGTGACTGCAAGTTCACCCCACCGGAGGATCCCGACATGACAATCGCCGTTGCGGCAGTATCGGGCCAACTAGGGTCCACCATCGCGCGCAGCCTGATGGCCCGCCAGACCGGAACTCCGATCATCGGCCTTGCCCGGTCTCCCGACGAGGTTCGGATTGAGGGGATCGAAGTCAGGCAAGGGGACTATACCGACAGGGAGGCGATGGTTCGGGCCCTGTCAGGCGTCGACACGCTTATGATGGTGTCATTGAACACACCGCCCAGCATCCGCACAGGCCAACACCAATCCGCGATTGCGGCGGCCAGGGAGGCAGGTGTCAGGCGCGTCGTGTACACGAGTATGCAAGGCGCCGAAACGGGCACGGCCTTTTCGCCGGTGATCCAGAGCAACCGTCAGACCGAGGCTGATCTCAGGGCCAGTGGCATGGAATGGACGCTCGGCCGCAACGGCATCTACATTGAGCCGGATGTCGCCTATGTCGACAATTATGTTCGCTCCGGCTGCATCGAAAACTCGGCGGCCGAGGGCCGCTGCGGATACACAACCCGCCCGGAATTGGCCGAAGCCTACGCCAGTATGCTGCTGGATGATCGGCACAATGGCCAAACCTACAATCTGCATGGCCCGTTGCTGACCCAGGCAAAACTGGCGGCCCATTTGAACACGGCCTTCGAGACCCATCTGACCTATCGGTCCCTCTCGGTGGAAGAATACCACGCGGACAGGGTTGCCGAGCTTGGCGACATGATGGGAACGATCATCGCCGGCATATACGAAGGCATACGGTGCGGGGCAATGGACCGTCCAAGCGACTTCGAGGTCGCAGCAGGACGTCCGCACCAGGCCTGGGAGGACTATTTCGCAACCTTGCGCGCCTGACCAAGACGCACACGCTGCACCGCGGCGTGTAGCGGCAGAAACAACGATCCGGCCGCCCGGCCGACCCTTATTCGAAAGGCGACAGACATGCTGTCACGATTCTCTCCTTACGGGCTCTGGGCGCTGATGGCGCTGCCGGGCGTCGCGATCCTCGCAAGTATTCTTGGCGCGACAGACGCCGAGACCACGCGGACGGCCATTCATGAGGGGCTGCATCCCACCGGTGAATTTGCGGCACGCTTCATGATCATCGCCATGCTGGCCTCGCCGCTGGCCCTGGTCTTCAAGGGCTGGCGCGGGCCCAACTGGCTCAGGAAGAACCGCCGTTACTTCGGCGTCGCGGCCTTTGCCTATGCACTGGCGCACACGGTCCTCTATCTGATCGACCTTGGCGCCGTACCGAAGATCGTGGCCGATCTGCCCAAGCTCTACATCTGGACCGGCTGGATCGCCTTCCTGATCTTTGTGCCCTTGGCCATTACCTCGTCAGATTATTTCGTTCGCAGGATGGGCCGGACCTGGAAGACGCTTCAACGCTCGACCTATGCCGCGGCGGTGCTGACCCTGTTGCACTGGGGAGCACTGCACGACTGGGGCGGCCTTGGCCCGGCGCTGGTCCACTTCGTACCGCTCGGACTGCTGGAGGCTTACCGTATCTGGTACTGGTACCTGCGCCCAAGGCCGCAAACCGCCTGAGCGCTTCACCTGTGACCGCAGAAGGGGCGTACTCACTCCGGGGCCCGCATGGGGCCTCGGATGGAAGTGTCCCGAGCTTCACTCTGGTCGAAGGCAAATAATTCGGATATTGGCGGGTTTCAGGATGCAATGGTTGGCCAAGCAGAACAATGATTGATCAGCTGAGGCAAATGGCAATTTTTGCGCGGGTCGTCGACGAAGGCTCGTTTCGGGCCGCAGCGAAAGACATCGGCTTGTCCCCGTCGCGGGTCAGCGAAACAGTCTCGGATCTGGAGCACTATCTTGGTGTCACGCTGCTGAACCGCACGACCCGCAAGATTGCCCTGACCAACGAGGGCCGCATGTTCCATAGCCGCGTGGTGGAGATGTTGCGCAGCGCCGAAGCCGGCCTGAACGAATTGAACGCGCTCTCGCTCGAGCCCGTGGGGGCATTGCGCATTTCGCTGCCCGCCTTCCTGTCCGGTGGCCCCCTGACCTCCGCAATCGCCTCATTCACCAAGCTACACCCCAACGTCGCCTTTTCGGTTGTCTACAGCGACAATCGGCTCGGTCTGGTCGACGACGGCTTTGACATGAACGTGCGCGTCGGCTGGCTCGACGATAGTTCCATGATGTCGCGCAAGCTGGGAGACGGCCAACGCGTGCTTGTCGCCGGCGCCGGCTATGCAGCCAGCAGAGCAGCACCTCAGCGGCCGGGGGATCTCGAAGACTGGGACTGGATCCGCTACAAGAACAGGCCCGACACAACGACCCTCACCAGCCCCAAGGGCAAGGAAGAGAGCGTCACCGGACATTCTCAGATCGAGGTCGACAGCATCGATGCGCTGTATCATCTCGCGATCCAGGATGTCGGCGTAACGATCTTGCCGTCATTCCTGGCCGAGCGGGGCGAAGCAACAGGCGCACTGGTACGTCTTCTGCCCGATTGGACATTGCGCCCACTTGGGATTTACGCCGTCTGGCCTGATAAATCCCGACGCGAGAGCCTGACGCTGTTGTTTGTCAGATATCTGGCCGAGCAGGACATCTACTAGCGAACGGGCCGCGATGAAGATGTCCGGCGGCAAACTGGAGAGCCATCTCCAATCCCGTAGCGGTAGGCGTGACGCCCGCAATCCGTGACGATTTCAAATCGTCATCCTTCAGGCAGACTGGATCGGCAATACCGTTTGATTTGCGTTTGACTGCTGCTGATCCCGGATGAGCTGGCCTGCATCCTCACCGCTCATGGGCCGGCCGAACAGGAACCCCTGGATCAGATCAGGCTCGAGGCCTGCAAGAACAGCCATCTCCTCTTGGGTCTCGACGCCTTCAAGCACACACCGCAAGTTGAGCTTGGAGCATAGGGCAATGATGGCGGCCACAATTTCACGCGATATGATGCTGTGGGGAACCTTGCGAACGAAACTCCTGTCGATCTTGACCTTGTCGAGCGGAAGCTGGTCGAGATACTCGAAGCTCGAATAGCCAGAGCCAAAATCATCGAGTGCGACCCTGCAGCCGCTGCTTCTCAGCCTGTCAAGAACGGTGCTGGCTGTTGCCAGATCAGACATGACGGCCGTTTCCGTGATCTCGAATTCCAGACGGCTCGGCGAAACCTCCTCCTTCATGATCTGAGCGAGAAGAGAAAGGACAAAGGCCTGGTCCGAAATGTCCCGTGCCGAAAGATTGAAAGACAAGCTGATGTCGTCGGGCCATTTTTTCAGCTCCGCCAATCCCTTGCGGAACAGGATGGCTGTCACTTTCTGGATAAAGCCGGAGCGTTCGGCCACGCGAATGAAGTCGTTGGGACTGACGAGCCCAAGCCTTGGGTTGTGCCAGCGGGCCAGCGCTTCGAAACTGATGACGCGCTTCTTGCTCGGCGAATATTGTGGCTGAAACAGAAGGACGAGCTCCTGTTCGAGGTTGCCCTCACGCAACTCCCGTTCGATGGCGATGGTGTTCTTCATCTCCTCGCTGTCGGTGGCGTCGAAAAAGATGCATTGTCCGCGGAACCGGGCCTTGGCCTTGTAAAGAGCAAAGTCGGCCTGTTCGTAGATCTGCGTACTGTTCGTTCCCATGTCTGGAAAATGAGAGAAACCCGCCGTAGCGCCCACTGAGAGTGACTGATTGTCGATCACATAGGGGGCCGTGATCGCTTTGATCCACCTGCCGGCAAGCTCCCTGACCTGCAGTTCTGTGACGCCGCCGGGAAGAATGGCGGCAAATTCGTCACCACCGATCCGGCCAATCATGCCGCCTTCGCAAGAGAGTTCCTCCATGGCCCGCGCGACCGATGCGCGCAACAGACGGTCGCCCATCGAATGGCCGTACACATCGTTGATACCCTTGAAGCCGTCGAGATCGAATATTCCCAGCCAGAACGGCGTACCTTGCTCGATGAGATGGTCGATCTTTTCGAAAACGGCGCGCCTGTTGGGTATGCCGGTCAGCATGTCGGCATCGGCAAGCGCCTGCGCCTTGACTGTCAGTTCATCGGCAAACAAACGCGCATCGATTTGACGAATGATCGCGTGCCGGAGCAACCCCGTCATGCTGACGGAAGCGAAAGCTGTCGCAACGACGATGGAGGCGTACTCTGCGTGGAGGTCGCTCGGAAGAGACGTGGAGAACAGGTAAAGTGTCCCCAATGTCAGTGGAACGCTGATCATCACCGTGCGCGTCGTTGCGCCGGTGATCGCGAAAATGAATGCCAGCAGCACGAAGTATATGTAACGCGGCTGTACGTTGTAGACGAGAAGGTAACTCAACAGGTTGAGGTACATGAAAAGGTGCATGGCCAAGTTATGCATTTCGAGCCTGGCCAGAGATATTGTCCGGTTTTTCGTCAGAAGTTTGTGAAACAGGTAGAAGCTGAAAGCCGTCGTCATGCTGATGAAGGAGAAAACGGCCAGCATGAAGCCGGTCTGCGTCTGCGAGTGCTCCCAGGTGACGAATAGGTAGTAACCGCAGGCAGGGATCAGGATAGGCCGCAGGATCGGGATATAGGCATCAACCATTGCCTGCTGCCGCACAGGGTCGCTCGACAGCCTGAACTGGTCGAGCAGTGTGGCGACTTTCATGGAGAGAGCTTTTCTAGCCCCTCCCAATCCATATCCTCGGTGCTCTACTCGGGACGAACGCACAGATTATTCTCATCTCTTCATTTGCCAGTATGGCGTGCCACAGCGATGCGGCCCAGCTTCTCGTCAGGAGTCGGGGTATATATCAGCGGGATTTAAAACAGGTTTACGGCAATCCCCGTTGGGGGCGGCGCTCTATGCTTCAGTCGGCTTACTGTAACTCCCGAGGCGATTGTCACGCGACGGGCCAAGGCATTTCCATCTGTACGGGGAACCCTGCTTTCATCGGCAACTGAGGATGTTCCGAGAGCAACAACCCCGCCTCATGGAGATCTGAAATCGTCTTCACCTCGCAGAGGCACTGCCTCACGCGATCGGCGGTTCGGGAATTCTCAGTGACGACCGGCCGGACACCGGACACGCGCCGCCGCTTGGCAGCTCAGTCGTGGCCGAGAATATCCAGGAGGAAAGAGCGCAAGAACCTTACCAATTTGTAAGTTCAGCTTGCACCCCTGCACTTCTATAGAGAATGCAAGACGCGGCCTCGCGCCCAGAAAAACAAGGAATACGATAATGCGCTTCAGCCTCGTAGTACTGACGTCTTGCCTGGCCCTCACCAGCGCGGCCCAAGCCGAAACCTTCTCGGTCGACATCTGGGCGGACAACTGGTTTTCCATGAGCGTCAATGGGCAGCAGGTCGCTGAAGACAGCGTACCGATCACAACCGAACGGTCCTTCAACGCCGAGAGTTTTGTCTTCGAGGCCGAGCGGCCCTTCGTCATCGGCCTGACGCTGAAGGACTTCAAGGAAAACGATACGGGCCTTGAATATATCGGCAGCCGTCGTCAGCAGATGGGCGATGGCGGAGTTATCATGCAGGTTCACGATGCCGATGGCGAACTCGTATCGGTGTCGAATTCGGGCTGGCAATGCCTCGTCGTTCACAGGGCGCCGCTTGATGCGACTTGCGCCGAGGAAAGCGACCCTGTGGCCGGCGAAGGGGCCTGTAAATTCGAGATCAGCGAAGAACCCGAAAACTGGGATACCGCAGAATTCGACGCCACGGGCTGGAGTGCTGCAACCGAGCATAGCGCCCGTGAAGTTAGCCCAAAGGACGGCTATGACAAAATTGACTGGGCGCCGTCCGCCAAGCTGATTTGGGGACCGGACCTGAAGACGGACAACACAGTCCTTTGCCGTCTGACTGTCGAGTAATCCCCGTCCCTCGTGACGACCTTGGGCTCCTCCGGGTGCCGGCATACCGCCGGCGACCTATCCGAAAGGATATCGTGTGAAACATCTCTCCTCCGTCAAATGCCTTGGCCCACTTGCTGTTTTTCTTGGGTCTGCCGCGTTCTTTGCAATCCCTGCGCAGGCCCACGAAGACCAGTCCCATGATGCACAGGCACATTGCGAAGCAGTCATGACCTCGGTCGAAAAAGCCGGTTTTGCAGATACGGTAACGGTGACCTGTGAGGACGACCGCGCGATCATCTCCTCCGACACCTATCCTGCTCATGAGCTGATGACCGGCATTGTCGGCACGAACGAACAGGTGCCGCTCCCCGCCAAAAAATATGATGCGCCAATCCCGTTGAAACCAGTGCTGGGCGACACGCCGCAAACGCGCGACGCGGCACTTGGAGTTGCGGTCAATGGCGTTCCGATTTTCGACTATACCGGCGGCGGGGAGATGACAGAGAAAGACCTTCATCATCACCAGACCGAGCACGACACCTTACTGACCCAGCAACTCGACATCTGCGGTGGCCATGCGGGTCGCGGGGATGACTATCACTACCACATGAAACCCGTCTGCATGATCGCGCAGATGGAAAACGCGGGCAATGATGCCATCATCGGCTGGGCCTTCGATGGTTTCCCGATCTATGGTGACAACAACCCCGACGGAACACCTGTTGTCGAGGGCATGCTGGATGTCTGCAATGGTCAAACGGACCAGACATATGGCTATCGCTACCACACCTCCGAAGATGCCCCATATATCATCCAATGCCTGATGGGGGAGGTTGGTGACCTGCGCGAACTGCCACGCACCGCTCCGCTGACCAGCGCTGCCACAGGACAGACGGTCGAGCCGGGGCAGCCTCCGGCCGGGGGCGTCGAGAACCTGATCTTCACCCAAGACAAGAACGGCAGCCGCAGCATGGATTACCGTTACCACGGTGAAGACTATTACATCCGCTACAGCCCCTCTGGCACCGAGGACTGCTACAATTTCGAGACCAAAACCGTCACCAATGACGGTGAGATCCGAACCGGCGAGTTCTGCCGATAAGGTCGCCACTCCCTGTCGTGGCGATCAAGGATTCTCGCAACGCATGGCGACATCGCGGGGACCAGCAACAGCAGCGCCACCTTTCAAGCCCACGAGCACGGCCTCCCAGAATAGGGACCGTCTCCCTGCCCGCATGGAATACGTGCAGGTTGGAAGCGATGGCAGCTCCCCACTACCGTGGCGCACGCGCCCAGAGAAGGAAGCAGTCCACGACGATGGGGTCGCGGACTGCATAAGCTCAGACTGCCCGGCGGCGCGTAACCCGGTCAATCCGAGGCACGCGCACCGCCTGTCGCCGAGTGGCACACATTAGCGGCTGCCGTTCGCAATCTCGGCTCCAAAGGTACACCAATCAGGTGTTCGTCTGGCAAGGATCGACTCAACGCTTTGAGACGGGGGTCCAGCTGTACTTTTCGAAAGGCGCATCGACCGGCGTTTTTGCGATATGGTTGGTGTAGTTGCTCATCAGTTTCTGCGCCAGGCCGAGAATAACCTCCAGGACTTGCTGATCCCCGTATCCCTCGGCATAGAATGCATCCATCTGCTCTTCGGTCGGGTTGCCACGGCTCTCCAGCATTGCCAGTGTGAACGTGCGCAAGGCCTCCAGCTTGGATGTCGGCAGAGGCGTTTCATCGCGCAGCGCGTTCGTCACGTCGTCGCTGACCTGCATTGCTTTTGCGATGCCTGTATGCGCTGGAACACAGTAATGGCATTCATGGGCAACATTGATGGTTTGCCACACGACGGTCTTCTCCTCGGCATCGAACGAGGTCTCTTCCGCAAACAGGCGATGCAGGACCTGATAGCCGTCCAACAGCGCGGGCGCACCCGCCATGACAGCGTGCAAACCTGGCAAACGTCCAAATGCTTTCTTCGATTTCTCGATCAGCGGGATGGATGCAGCCGGCGCGTTGGTTTCATTGAGGCGTTCGAATCTGCTCATCTGATTTTCCTTCCGTTTCAAGTCCGTCGTCAATCTGCTCATTTTGAGTGATCGCTCAAGTTATTTTTGAGCGTTCACTCAACAAATATTTGTGATAGTGCTGACAAGGTCATGGAGTTGGGATAGTTTGCGCTCATGTCACGCACTGCTTCATATGATCGCGCCGACGCGCTGCAGGCCGCGATGGAACTTTTCTGGGCCAAGGGCTACCACGACACGTCGATGAAAGATCTCGAACGGGCGCTGTCTCTCCGGCCCGGTTCGATCTATGCCGCCTTCCAGAGCAAGGAAGCACTTTTCCGCGAAGCGCTGGAGCGCTACTCCGCGCAAATGGAGGCCAACTTGCTTGCATTGGTGAATGACAGCCCCTCCCCGCTCATCGCCTTGCGGATGCATCTGATTTCATTGTCGGATCTCAGGCCAGCAGATCGCCCATCAAGCGCCTGCATGCTCGTGAAATCGCTGCTCGAGGTACCAGGTGACGGCAAACTGCGGGACCTCATTCTAGCCCACCTGGACCAAATAGAGAGCGTAATTTCGAAGGTTTTACAGAAGGCACAATTGGCGCGCGAGCTACCTGTAGACGCCGATCTGGATCGGCTGGCGATACGCATTCAGACTTATATTTTTGGTTTGAAGATACAGGCGCAGCGCCAGATCGACCCCCAAAAAATGCGGCTGCTTTGCCTCGATCTTGCCGAGGAATTGCACGCCCTGTCGCCCGATTATGCCGCCATAACACCTCTGAGAACAGGCGAAACGCCGGTTTCCGCCGGGAAGACGGTCGTCACCGAGCGGTGAGCCAGGCCGCGCACTCATCAAACTTCCGGACAGGACGAAAACCAAAAGGCTCGGCGCATAAGGCCTCACAGTCCGAGACGTCTTGTGTCCGAAGACCACGTCACCACGCGCCCCTTAAGTCCAGCTCCGCGTGGCGACCGCTACTGGTGCACTGAACAGCCAGTCAGTTATGTGCATACTCGCTGCACGATCGCGCGCGATGAGGGAGTATGGACTGCTTGCGTACATCACTGACAACCAAGATCTTCCTGGCCATCGCGTCCACTTCGGTTCTGGTAATAGGCACAATGGCCTTGCTGGTGGCGCTGTCCATGCGTGATGGCTTTTCCCAATATCTGCTGAGAGGTGAGATCGCTCGCTTCAACACATTGGCGCAGGAATTGGCACTGGCGCACGACCCGGCCGCGCCGGGCTGGCCAGAACTCAAGGCAGAGGGCGAGGCTTGGAACGCTTTCGTCATCAAACATTTCAGACCACCCGGCAATCCAGACGGAGATGACGTGAAGGCGGATCCCCTGATGATCGGGGACCGGTTAACGCTGCTGGATGCCCAAGGCGACCGCATTGCCGGTGCGACCGCACGCAGCGCGATTTACGAGCAACGTCCGATTTGCGTCGCCGCCGATTGCAAAGATGGCGCGCCGCTTGGCTATCTCCATCTGAATGCTCCCGAATTCTCCGACAGCACTTCGGATGGCTTCTTCATTCGAGGGCAATACACGTCGCTTGCGTTCTCCGCCTTGATCGCCCTGCTGCTTTCAGCCGCTGCGGCATTCTTGATCGCTCGCCAAATTCTTATTCCGATCAAACGTTTGGAAGGCGGAGCAAAGACCCTGGCATCCGGCGACTACAGCCAACGGATCGAAAAAGACCGGACAGATGAACTGGGCGATCTTATCGCCTATCACAATGCACTTGCCGAGACGCTGGCCAAAGCGTCCCAGGCTGAACGTGAATGGATGTCCAATACGTCACATGAACTGCAGACGCCGCTTGCGGTTTTGCGTGCGCAGATTGAGGCATTGCAGGATGGTGTGCGTCAGCCCAACCAGGAAACGCTGGCCGAGATGCACGCTGCACAAATGCGGCTATCGCGACTGGTCCAGGACCTCAAGATCCTCACTCATTCCCGCGAGCCCGAGCATGTGGCCAGTTTCAATCAAGAGGATCTGGTCGAGGTCGTAACCGACGCCGTGCGGGTCGCACGCCCGATGCTCGAAATGGCCGGACTTGAGATTGACTGCGCATTTCCCGAAACGCTGACACTCAAATGTGACCGAACGCGCATCTCGCAGGTGATCGACAATCTTTTGCAGAACGCCGCGAGATACACCGATCCGCCGGGCAAGATACGTTTGCGGATCTGGCGCGCCAAGGGGTTCGCCCATGTATCAATTGAAGACACGCCACCAACGGTACCGGATGACGTGCTGCCGCGGCTGTTTGACCGCTTCTTCAGAGCCGAAGGCTCCCGTTCGCGCGCTCTTGGCGGTTCGGGTCTCGGCCTTTCGGTCTGCGAGGCCATCGTTGAGGCACACGGGGGCAAGATCTCTGTTGCGACATCAGAACTGGGTGGCCTGAATGTGACCTTCACCCTGCCGGAGAGACGATCGTGACCAAGCCACATATCCTCATTGTCGAGGATGAGACCGCACTTGCCGAGGTAATGCGGGATTATCTGCTTTCTGACGGCATGTCCGTGGACATCCTGTCTACAGGCACCCATGCCGTGAAGACCGCTCTCGACGGGGCGCCCAACCTCATCATCCTCGATCTAATGCTGCCCGGCGTGGATGGCTTGACGATCTGTCGCGAACTGCGCCAAACCTCCGATGTCCCCATCATCATGACGACCGCCAGGGTCGAAGAGATCGACCGCCTCCTCGGGCTCGAACTGGGAGCCGACGATTATGTCTGCAAACCATACTCTCCGCGCGAGCTCCTGGCGCGGGTGCGGGCGGTGTTGCGTCGACGCCCCACCGGTGAGCAGGTGGCATCCGAAGACCCAAAGTCGCGGCTGCAGATCGATTCTGAGAAATGGCGCGTCACCCTTGACGGCTCCGATCTGGACCTGACCCGCCGCGAGTTTTCGCTTATCGCGGCCCTGGCTGCACGCCCTGGTCGCGTGTTTTCGCGCGATCAGCTTCTCTCACTGGCATTTCCCGACGATACTGACGTCATTGACCGGACAATCGATAGTCATATTCGCAACATCCGTCGAAAATTCCATTCAAAGACAGACTGGGATCCGATCCGCTCTGTCTATGGTGTCGGCTATGCCTATGAGGACTGATGCGACAGACGAGCGCTCTGCAGCACACAGGAATTGTGTCTGCATATTCCCTGCATACTCCTTCCATGCCCCGTCCCTGATAAGCTGGCATCACTCCGCCATTGATTTCTGCAAATGGCGTTCCGGGAAGAGGCGTTTCCGGTACATATAATACTCAAAAGAGAAGCCGCATCATGCCCAATGCCCTCAGGTTCATCTGTCTACCCATTCTGGTAGCCATGGGATTTCCAGCAACGGTTTCCGCCCATACCCAAACAGGTGCCTTCCAAGAAACGGCCCTCCTTCGCGCGCCGGAGGTTGTCGATTGCACTCTGGAAAACGGCGCCAGAACCAAGTGCCAGAAACTTTCGATGGGATACTTGCCCGACGGATTGGAAATCGGACCATTCTGCCCGGCAACGGTCAATGATGCGGGTGGCCTTTGGGAGTGGACTGGCGAAAATGCGGGGCTTTACAGGATCGATGGAAACTTCCTGCGCATGCTCGACGGTCTTGGATATCGCTTCTTCGACGACGAAGGCAATGTTTACTCGGTCGACAATGCCACGGAGCGCCCCACGGTCGATCACGCCTGCATCAATGTCTCGCTGGATGAAAGCGTCGAGATCACGATGCTGCTGCCGGTCCAGCCCGTCATGGCTGACACACCAACGGCCCTAGGGGTCGTTTCAAAGGTCGGCGTCGCGCTGGATGGCGTGCCAATCTTTTCTGATGCGCCGCCAATTCAGGTGACGGGCCACATGCCTGCACTGGACACCTGCGGCGGTCATGTCGATCCCGGCGGATGGTATCATTGGCACGGAACTTCGACAGATGTGGCAACTGTCTTCAAAGAGGAAAACATATCTGCCGATTGCGCACTCAAGCAGGACGCCAGCGCACAGTTCGGATACGCCTTCGACGGCTTCCCGATGTACGGCTCGCTTGAGGCTGACGGATCAACCCCTGTGGGACTGGATGCTTGCGGTGGTCATGTTGGCACCACCACAAATGGCAAAACCTATCACTACCATTCTTCGAAGGACTTCCCGAACCTCCCCGCCTGTCTGGTGGGTGTCGTGGCCGAGAACAATTTCACCACAACGGCAACCGCCGGCATCGGCGCACAGCGCGCAGGCGAAGACAGGCGCAACGAGCCCCCGCGTCCGAATGGCGGACCTGGTGGAATGCCCCCGGGCTTTGAAGATGCCGCCAAAACCCTGGGCGTCACGCCCGAGGCACTTCTCCATGCAATGAATGAAGCAGGCGGCCCGCGCGCCGACCTTGCCGCCGCAGCGGCGGCTCTGGGGATAGATGAGGCCACCTTGCGCAACGCCCTGCCACGGCCACCCCGCCCATAAAAGCGCTGAAATTGGAAGGACAGGACATGCTACGCCTCTCACACATCGCTCTATTTTTCGCCGTGTCGGCCGTCAATGCTCACGCTCAGGACATCACCTATCCGGTGGTCGACACAATGCAGGATAAGTGCTTCGACCTACTGGGTGACGAGGTTGCCTGCCCCGCGAAGGGTGACGATCTTTTTGGCCAGGATGCGCAGTATTCCCGTGTTGAAGCGTCGTACACGGCCCAAGGCGACGGCACCGTTCTTGATAACAATACGGGTCTTGTCTGGGAAAAAACGCCGCAAGACGACCGCCTTCAGTATAGCGAGGCCCTGAGCTACTGCAGCGCGCTCGAGCTGGGCGGACGCGACAACTGGCGCGTACCCTCCATCAAGGAACTCTATTCGCTCGCCGATAACCGTGGCGAGTTGCTGAAGCCTGAGCAGGGCGAACCGACGCCCTACATTGACACCGAATACTTCGACTTTTCCTATCCCAAGGGGCATATGGCCTTCGCTGGCCAATACTGGAGCAGCACCCTCTACGTGAAGGGGCCCGTTCAGAACGGTCGCAACCAAGCCGCGTTCGGCTTCAATTTCGCCGATGGACATATCAAGGCCTATGGCACGGGACTGGACTTTTATACTGGCGCCGCAGCAACCGGCGGATTGACCGGAGAAGACGGAAAAGCGCCCGGCAATTACGTGCGCTGCGTGTCGGGCCAGGAAGACGTCTACGGCATGAATGCCTTTTCAGACAATGGCGACGGCACCGTTAGCGACAGGGCCACGGGCCTGATGTGGCAAAAGGCCGACGACGGCACCCGCCGGGAATGGAAAGAAGCACTTGCCTATTGTGAGGCGCTTGATCTGGGCGGCTACGACGACTGGCGACTGCCGACCTCCAAGGCCTTGCAAAGCATCGTCGACTACAAGCGCACTAGCTTCCCGGCCATCGACACCTCCGTGTTCACGATCACCGAAGATAATGAGACTCTGGACTTCTGGACGAGCACCACATTTGGCGATTGGAAGAACTACGCCAACGTCATCGCCTTCGGCAAGGCCCTGAGCAAAGCCGGCGATCAGACCGAATATAGCGATTGGCACGGCGCAGGTGCGCAACGCTCTTCGATCAAGACGATTGTTGGTCAGGAGACGACCGAGGATACAACCTGCTCGGTGAACGCCTGCGACTATAACCGATCTGACAATCTCGTGCGCTGTGTGCGCTAAGCGTGCGGGCCACTCGATGGCCCGCTGTTTCGCAGGCTGAAAGGATACCGACATGAAGCGCCTCATCATCAGCTCTGTTCTGGCTGTCATCACTCCATCGATCGCCAGCGCCGAGACTTTCTCTGCCGATGTCTGGGCCGATAACTGGTTCGAAGTGCGCATCGACGGCACTCAGGTTGCCGAAGACAGCGTGGCGATCACAACCGAACGGTCTTTCAATGCCGAAAGCTTTACCTTCGAGGCCGAGCGACCTTTCACCATCGGGCTTGTCGCAAAGGATTTCATCGAGAACGACACCGGCCTGGAATATATTGGGACCAGACGGCAGCAGATGGGTGACGGAGGAGTGATCGCGCAGATCAAGGATGCGTCAGGCAGCATCGTTGCAGTCACCAATGCCGACTGGCAGTGCCATGTCATTCACACCGCCCCGCTGGACAAGGCCTGCGAGAATGAAAGCGACCCGGTCGCCGGCGAGGGCGTTTGTGCCTTTGACATATCCGATGAGCCCGACAATTGGGACCAGGCCGCATTCGATGCCTCGGACTGGCCTCGGGCCAGCGCTTACACATCCGAGCAGGTCGACCCCAAACTCGGCTACAACGAGATCGACTGGTCTGAGGACGCGCAATTCATCTGGGGACCCGACCTTGAGCAAAGCAACACGATCCTGTGCCGCCTAACCATCGAATAAGCACCCGATCAGACTTCCATATCACGCCAACACAGGAAAACCTCCAGCATGACAAATCGATTGATAAGCGCGACCGCCATTTCTCTCCTGCTCTCCACCGGAATTGCCCATGCAGGGACAGTCGAGATCTATCTGCTTGACAGGCTCGACAACAAGCAGAACGGATATTGCCTAGATATTTCCGGCGGACAGGGCGCGGATGCCGATCCCTCAAACGGTCTGCAAGGTCACACCTGCTACTCACCCTCCGGACAGATCTTCGTCGACCAAGGCTTTGATTCCGAAAAGTTTGCAAACGGTGTTCTCTACATGCCGGAATTCGATGTCTGCGCAACCGTGGCTGCGACCGAGCCCGGCAGTTCCGTTGGGCTCGCAAGTTGCGACGGCAGCGAGGCGCAGAGCTTCGTCTTCTCCGGCGAAGGGACGATCGTGCCCGCCTCTGCGACGGACATGTGCCTGACACTTGGGGAAGATACCCGCTCTGGCCGCAGCGACACCAATCAGATCAAAGCCCTTTCGCTGGAAGCCTGCAGCACGGACAACGCAGCATCTCAGACTTGGGGCAATCGAGGCGCGAATTGACAGGTGAGTTCTGTTGACAGGTTGAAGTCTCAATCCAGCAGGACGCGCGGCGGGCCACCGTGTCCGCCGCGCGGCTCTGACGGTTGGCCAAATCCGGGGAGGTCGACCTCTACGCCGATAGGACCGTATCCGACACCCGCACTGGCGCGGCCGCTGTCTGATCTGCGGCAATGGCCGCCGCCCACACTTACGCCCTCACCGGCAGTCCCCTAGTTGACCTGCCCATACGCGGTGTCACCGATGATGGTGACGACAGGGTCGAGCCGAAATCCACTTAATAAATTTTCCAGAAGCTGTTCAGACCAATCGCGCCACCTCCATGCGAGCCGCAGCCCTCGTGCATGGCCCATGGCCTGCACTATCTTATTGTTTTACATGAATTTTTTTAACTTAGGCGGCATTGGCATCCACCTTATTCGAATGACAGCAACGTCTGCAGAAGAAGGAAAGTGAAGAAAAAATTCTTTATGACATAAGTTTTTTAGCATATGCGCAACGGGCGATAGTGCCTGCTCCCCGAAGAGCCGTCATGCCGCACCGATCTCATCCGTTGTCGCTTGGCTTCGGGATCATGCGAACACCCAGCGATGCAGGACCCACCAGCAGAACCATGGTCAACGATCCACACCACATCGGCTGCCCGAACTGTGACACCGTGCATCGGTTCTCGGCGCAGGAACTGACTGTACCCACACGCTGCGCCCGCTGCGGCTACAGGCTGACACTCGGTCGGAAGGATGCCGTTTTGCGCGTAACCATGCTGGCGCTGACCTCGCTTGTGCTGATGGGGCTGGCGCTGTTTGCACCCTTTCTGACGCTCAATGCCGGACCGTTTGAATCGCGAGCCTCCGTGATTGATGTCATCTTTGGATTTGCGGAAGGCATCATGGTGCCGTTGTCGTTTGCGGTGCTGTTCTTCATCGTGATCATTCCGGCAATGCGATCCGGGCTGCTGATTTATGCGCTCGCCCCGAACCTCGCCGGAGTGGCACATGCGCCGCTGGCCAGACCTGCCCTGCGCCTTGCTTTCACGCTGAAGCCCTGGGCGATGGTGGAAATATTCATGGTTGGAGTGGCAGTCGCACTCGTCAAGCTGGCCGGCATGGCAACGGTCGACACCGGTGCGGCGTTCTGGGCATTTGTTCTTTTGGTGCTCGTGAACGCGGCGCAAGACGCGTTCATGTGCCGCAACACGCTCTGGACAACCGTCGGGACACCACCATCATGATGACTGCGCGCGATCATGGCCTTCTCACCTGCCGATCCTGCGGGCTGCTCGCGGAGCCGCAGGCATCATCGTGCAAGCGGTGTGACAGCCCCCTTGCCAGCCGCGATACGGCAAGCCTGCAGCATGTCTGGGCCTGGCTGGTGGCGGGGCTGATCATCTATGTTCCCGCCAATCTCTATCCGATGCTGCGGACAACCCAGGCCTTCCGATCGCAGGAGAGCACGATCGTCGGCGGCGTGGTCGATCTCGTACATCACGGTGCCATTGCCATTGCAGCCATCGTCTTTATCGCGAGCGTCGTTATCCCGGTCGGGAAGTTCATTGTCATCGCCTACCTCGCCGTGCTCCTGTCACAACCTGGGCCAAAGAACGCCCATCGCCTGCACATCTTGTATGAGGCGGTCGAATTCATCGGACGTTGGTCCATGATCGACGTGTTCGTCGTCGCCATTCTGGTCGCCCTTGTACAGTTCGATGTGCTGGCGTCCATTCAACCCGGATTCGCCGCGGCCTGCTTCGCGCTTTCCGTGGTTTTCACCATGCTTTCGGCCCAAGCTTTCGATCCAAGGATGATCTGGGACGCAACCGATGAAGGAGCGCCACATGACGCCTGAGGACAACACGACAGTCACCCGACCGAAGGTGGAGACCAGGAAGCGGAGGTTTTCGCTCGTCTGGCTGATGCCGGTTCTGGCCATTGCCATCTCCGCCTATGTCGTATGGAACAACTACAATCAACGCGGTCCGCTGATCACCATTGTCCTTCAGTCGGGTGCAGGCATCAGTGCCGGCGCGACGGAAGTGCGTATCCGCGACCTGAAAGTCGGCGTGGTCGAGGATATCGGCTTCTCCGACGGCATGGCGGCGGTCGAGGTGAAGGTGCGGCTGGACAAGGACATCGTCGGCTACGTCGATGAAGACGCGCAATTCTGGCTTGTGGAACCGCAGGTCACCGCGCGCGGTGTGACGGGGATTGGGACGCTACTTTCCGGCGTCTATATCGCCGCGAACTGGGACGGCGTGGAAGGCGAATTCAAGGACCGTTTCACGGCACTGACCGTGCCCCCGCTCGCCTCCGTCGGCGAAGAAGGCACGCGGATCGTCCTGCGCGCGCGGGCCGGCGGGCAATTGGCAGCAGGTGCGCCTGTTCTGACCAGCGGCCTCGAAGTCGGACGGATCGGTCAACCAGAATTGTCCAAAACCGGCAACACGGTCACCATGGAGGCCTTCATCTTCAAACCGTACGACGCCCGCCTGACGAGCAACACACGCTTTTGGGATGCCTCGGGTCTCTCACTCAATCTGGGTGCTCAGGGCTTGGCTTTGAAGGTCGATAGCTTGGCAGCGCTCATTGAGGGTGGCGTCACCTTCGGTGAGCCGGTGACCGGCGGCCAACTGGTTTCGGATGGCCATGTCTTTGACGTCTTTCCGACCGAAGCCGCCGCGCGCGAGAATGCGTTCGAAGCCAACGTCCTGCCGAGCATCAATGTTTCCGTTCTCCTTGACGGCGACATCAACGGCCTGAACCTCGATACGCTTGTCCGTTTTCGTGGCATCAAGGCTGGCGAGGTGGCCGATCTCGTCGGTGTGGCGGTCGAGGATGGCAGCGACAATCCGGTTCGGCTGCGTGTCGATCTGCGGCTATCGCCGACACGGCTCGGCCTTTCGCGCGATCAAACGGCAGATGAAGCCATTGCACAGCTCAAGACACGGGTTGCCAACGGTCTCCGCGCGCGTGTCGGACAGGAAGGCTTGTTCGGGCAAACCGTCATTCTGGAACTGGTACGGTTGCCGGAGCAACCGACCGCCGAGATCACCCAGGGCGAAGACGGACGACTGTATCTGCCGACGGCACCAACCGCAGAGGTTGATCCAAATTCCGGCGTCAACGGTTTGGTTGCCCGGCTTTCAGGTCTTCCGATAGAGGAATTGATGGCGGCGGCCACGGATGCACTGGGCAACGTGTCACGCCTGACGACCACGGCAGACGGACTGCTGCAGTCCGAAGGACTGGACCGCATCCCGCTCACCCTCGACAAGACATTGGGCGAAATGCGCACGCTTGTTGAAGCGATCCGCAACGGCGGCGCCATCGACAATCTGAATGCCACACTGCAAAGCGCAGACAGCGCGCTCAAATCTGTCGACAGCGCAGCCGCCAGCCTTCCTGCGCTCTCCGCGCGCCTCAACACGGCTGCCGGAAATCTTGAGGCGGTGATTGCGGGCTACGGCGACCAGTCACGGCTATATGGCGACCTGCGCGGAGTCTTGGGTGACTTCGCCAGAATGGCCGAATCTTTCCGTTCGCTGGCCCGCAGCATCGAACGCAATCCCAGCTCGCTCATTCGAGGACGGTAACCCATGCGTATTGTCATATCAGCTTTTCTAGGACTGTCCCTCGCAGCATGCAGCGCAGCCGCGCCTGACCGCTTTCTGATCGAACCAGTTACAACCGGACAGACGGTCAAAACCAGTGCAGGCACGATTTCGGTCATGACCGTCAACCTGCCGAGCTATGCGAAAGAGACCGGGATCTATGTCCAGAACCAGACGAGCGCAATTGTCGCGATCCCCAAGGCCGATTGGGCGGATGACACCGAGCGTGCCATGCGCCTCCATCTGGTGCGCAGCCTCGCCGACATGACCGGCGCGGATGTCGCCTCTGATCCCTGGCCGCTCGGTGGAGTTCCCGAAGCCGAAGTCCGTGTCGATGTCGAGCAGATGTATGTCGACAAATCCGGCATCATGCGACTTTCAGGCCAATTCTCGATCCGTCGTGATCGCGCCGAGAGCCGCAACCGGATCCGGCAGTTCGACATAGAGACACGGGCAGCGGCCCAGACACCCGCGGCCATCGTTGATGCGCATGGCAAGGCTTGGCAGCAACTCGCCGACGCGATCGCGAAATCGCTCTGAACTCTTGCGAAGGATGACCAGATGGAGATTCTCGCGCCATACATCGACATGTTTCCGGATCAGGTCGAGCAGTTGCGGGCCTTCTTTGCACGTGCGACCGCAACCTGGGTCGTTTACCAGGGTCTTGCGATCGTCTTTGCGGTCATCTGTTCGTTCACCTTCACACGGGCAGTGTCACGTCGTATCGAGGCTTTTCTGGACGGTGACGACGGTCATTGGCTGAGGACCTACAAGCGGGGGATCGTTGAGCGTATCGCCCCACTGATTTTCCTTGTTGTCGTCTGGTTGTTCTGGACAACGTTCCGCCAGATCACCTGGACCAGCAACACGCTTCTTCTGGGCAGCGTTACCAAACTCGCGACGGCCTGGATCCTGATCAATATCCTCGCAAGTGTTATCCGCAATCGCTTCGTGTTCCGGATCGTTTCCATTTCGCTTTGGATCATTGCCGCATTGTCGATCCTCCGGTTGATGCCTGCCGTGACCGTCTATCTCGACACCATGGCGATCTTGGTTGGCGACACACGCCTATCGGCGCTGCGACTGATCAAGGCCGTGATCCTGCTCGGCCTTCTTCTTTGGGCGGTCGGATTTGCTGCCCATCTGCTGGACACGGCCCTGAGGCGATCGACCGAACTGTCGCCCTCGATGAAGGTTTTGATCGGCAAACTGGTGCGGATCGTCTTCTTCTTCATTGCGGTGATGATCGCATTGCGGGCCGTTGGCCTCGATCTGACGACCTTCGCCGTATTCTCGGGCGCTATCGGTGTCGGCATCGGATTTGGCTTGCAGAAAAGCGTTTCGAACTTTGTCTCGGGAATTTCACTGCTGATGGACAAATCCATAAAGCCCGGAGACGTGATTTCGCTCGGCGACACGTTCGGCTGGATCAACCAGTTGAACACCCGGTACACGTCCGTGGTCACCCGTGACGGGCGTGAACACCTGATCCCGAACGAACAATTGATCAGTCAGGAGGTCGTGAACTGGTCCTACAGTGATCAGAATGTGCGGATCGAGGTGCCATTTGGCGTGAGTTATGATGCCGATCCGCATCAAGTGAAGTCGCTGATCGAAGCCGGACTGGTGAAGCATCGCCGCATCCTCGCCAAACCGGCGCCCATCGTGCATTTTTCCGCGATGGGCGAGTCCTCGCTTGATTTCATCTTCCGCTTCTGGATTCGAGATCCTGCCGAGGGCGTCGCCAATATCAAGAGCGACGTGCTGTTTGCCATCTGGGACATCCTGAAACAGAACAACATCGAGATCCCGTTCCCGCAGCGCGTTGTGCATTTGCGACACGAATGACTGAGCCAGCATTCACTCTTTGAACGGAACAAGAAGGTCCGCCTATCCCATTACACGACAGGATTGCAGGTGATCAGCATCGCAAGAAGCGCTCAAAGCTTCCACTAGATCGCCTCTGGCTTGTGGATATGAAAGCCTTGGGCATAATCGACACCGATCGAGGCGAGCTTGGAGAGTATCTCGGCGCTTTCAACATACTCGGCCACCGTCTTGATACCCAAAACGCGTGCGACTTCAACGAAGCAGCGAACCGTTGCATCGTTAAGCGGATCTTCCGTAATATCGCGAATGAACTGTCCATCGATTTTAAGGTAATCGACGGGGAAGCGCTTCAGATAGCCGAACGATGACGCTCCTGCACCGAAATCATCAAGAGCGACCCGAACGCCCCTCCTCCGAACCTGATCTATGAACGTCGTCGCATCCGCCATATTCGTGACGGCGGCGGTCTCGGTTATTTCAAAGCAAAGTCGTTGGCAAACGGACTCGCCGGCATCCTTGAGAATGGCAATGGCCTGCCGATGAAACGAACGATCACCAATGGAATGCCCCGATAGATTGACGCTGATTGTCTCCAGCTCCGTTGCCGGCGGCAGGCTCCTGATCCAATCGATCGCATGTTTGAGCACCCATTGATCCAAGCGTGTCGCAAGATTGAACCGTTCTGCAGATGGCAGAAAGGCAGATGGCGAAATCAAGCTGCCATCTTCATCCTTCATACGTATCAAGAGCTCAAGATGTCGGCCGGCGAGCTTGCCTTGAATGGGCCTGATATTCTGTGCGAACAGCACGAACTGATTGTCATCCAGCGCACGCTCGATACGCGACGCCCACCGCATCTCGCCGGATCGAGCCGCGATGGCCTGATCGGTATCGATCCAGACATGGACACGGTTGCGCCCCGCCTCTTTGGCCGCATAACAGGTATTGTCCGCGGCCTGCAGGATGGAGGCGAGAGTAGGCATCGTTCCGTCGATTGGAACAAGACCGATGCTTGTGCCGACGCGAAACCTTTTGTCATCATGCACAAAACGGAAGTCTCGCATCCGATCGCACATCGACTGTGCGATTTTTTGTGCCATTTCTACCGAGCACGATTCAAGTATCACGCCGAATTCGTCACCGCCCAGGCGAGCGAGTGTGTCGCCCGACCGGATGGCGCCGGCCAGAAGCTTGCTGACCTGTTTCAACAAGTCGTCACCGACGGCATGACCGCATGAATCGTTGACGATCTTGAATTGATCCAAATCGATATAGAGCAGCGAATTGGAAGACCCGTCAGAATGCGATTTTTCAAAAACGGTCTGTAGCCGTCTGTCAAACTCCGAGCGGTTGATCAGGCCGGTGAGGGGGTCGTGGCTTGCTCTGTAGCGCATCTCACGCGAAAGACGCCGCTGTTCGCTGACGTCGTGGAAGACGAGTACGGCACCCAGCACATCCCCCTCTGCCCTTCTGATGGGAGCAGCAGAATCTTCAATGCCAAATTCCCTTCCATCACGGGCGACGAGAACCGTATTCTCGTCGAGACCGACGATGCCAAAAGTACGCAGACAAGCTGTAATGGGATCCGGAGCTCTTTGCCGCGTTTCTTCATTGATCACATTGAACACGAGACTGCTTGGTTGCCCCTTTGCTTCAGCAGCCGACCAGCCGGTCATACGTTCAGCTACGGGGTTGAGCCACTGCACAATGCCGAGCGCGTCAGTCGTTATGACAGCATCACCAATCGAATGGAGGGTGACGCGCATCAGTTCGTGTTGCTCCGACAACTCGATCGCTAGCTTTCGCTGACTGGTCACATCCCAGGCAGCACCGATCAACCGTATTGGCTTGCCCAATGTGTCGACAATGATCTTTGCCGATATACGGATATAGTGGGTCGAATGATCCGGCCTTATAATCCGGTATTCTTCGTTGAGTGGCGACTTGTCTCTGATCGCTCTGTAGACAGCGCCTTCGATACGCTCGTAATCATCTTCGTGGATGTGCCGGCGCCATAGGTCGGGAACCCGCTCGCCCGTCCTTTCCGGCAGACCAAACAGACGGTACATCCATGGATCCCACGTGACGGTATCGCCGACCAGGTCGTAGTCCCAAATCCCGATGCCGCCGCTGTCGGTTGCGATTGCCATGCGATCGGCAAGAAGGCGTCGCTCCTCTTCTTCCATCTTTCGCCGCGTTATGTCGACGTGAGTTCCGATCATCCTGACTGGATTACCGTCGTCGTCCCGTGCAACGACCCTGCCACGGTCAAGTATCCACACCCAGCCGCCATCCTTGCGGCGCATGCGGAATTCCTCCTCGAAAAACGCTGTCTTTCCCGCGATGTGGTCGCGATCGGCAGTTTTTGCTCTTTCCCGATCATCGGGATGAACCAGCTCCAACCAGTTGTCGATGGCATCCCCGAACTCCTCACGCGAGTAACCCAACAACTCGCACCACATATCGGAGTAATAGGTCCGCCCACTTGCAAGATCGGCATCCCATATGCCGATACGGCCGTTCTCCGTGGCGGCAGCCATTTGCTCGTTGAGGCGTTCCAATGCCATACGCTGGCGAACTCTTTCCGAGATATCCTGGAAGGCACCGCTGATGCGGACCGGCTTGTCTCCCTGGAATTCGACCGAGCCCACGGCGCGAACCCAAATTCGCTCCCCGCCAAGTTTGATAAATGGCAATTCAAGATCCCAGCCCTCGCCCGTGGCCATGCTCTTGCTGACCGCCTCCTGGACCAGGGGCCTGGCCTCAGGGGCATAAAAGGCAATTGCCTCATCCATCGTCGGCACATATCCCGGCTCAACACCGTGGATACGACAGGTCTCGTCGGACCAGACGATATCGCCGGTTTGAAGATTGACCTCCCAGCCACCGACTCCGGCCACCTTGCCGGTCCGGTCGAGGAAAATCTGATTCTTGCGAAGCATATCTTCCTGGGTTTTTCGAAGCGTGATGTCCTGATGCGTGCCGAACATCCACTCCGGCTTACCGTCATCTGTCCAGGTGATCACCTTTCCGCGGTCAAGAACCCAGACCCAATGTCCATCCTTGTGGCGGAGCCGTGCTTCAAATTCGTAAGCGGGCGATTTGCCATCGAAGTGCTCTTGCAGGTGTTCGCCCGAGGACAAGAGATCGTCGGGATGGCCGTGCTTCATCCACGTGTCGATGGACACGGGCTGGAGCTCATCGAGCGTGTAACCGATGATTTCGGCCCACCGTTCGTTGAAGCGCGCTTCTCCTGTCTGAACATTCCATTCCCAGGTTCCGGCCCGCGTGCCTGCAATAATGTTGGCGAGACGTTCCCTTTCATCGGCGAGGCTTCGCTCCGCCCGAAGGCGAAGGGTAACGTCTTCAATGATCGCCATTGAACGAAGTGGCCGACCTTCAACGTCTCGTTCAAGGGTCGCCGACACCAGCACGTCTATGACCTCACCCCGGCTGCTGACCATTTGATATTCGACTTGTTCGCAATGGCCGGTTCGAAAGAACTCGGGAAGTACGGTGCGCGCCTTGATGCGCGACTGCGCAGTCAGGAATTCCGACGAGAGACGACCGATCACATCGTCACGGCGATAGCCCAGAACCTCCAGCCACCGATCACTGACACTCAGCAACCGCCCGCTGGCATCTATGGAATGCATCATCGCCGGAGTAGTCTCATACAGTCGCCGAACGCGTTCCTCGTTGTCGGACGCCTTTTTCCGGGCCATCACCAGATCGCCGATGTCTCGAATGATCGCAGTCAGGCCAACGATTTCGCCGAGCTTCGACAGAATTGGACCGATTGCGATCGAAGCGGGAAACGCGGTCCCATCCGCACGCAAGCCGGTGCATTCCGCCAATTTCCCGGCCTCCCGCTGCAACCAGGCCGTCGCGTCGAGCATCCCTCCATCCTCGAACCCGGCGGGCACAAATCGAGCAATAGGCTGGCCGATCAGACTGTCACGAGAGCACGCAAACAGCAGTTCCGCTGCCTCATTGGCATGCTGTATCAAGCCGTCCAGACCGATCGCCACGATCGCGTCGGGGCTGCTCTGGAGTATCGACGCCGCTCTCGACTCAACGAGACGCAGGTAATTCTCGTTCTTGACAGCGACACGGGCTTCAAGTGCCCGCGCTGCCGTGTAGCCGAGTTGGTTCAGCACATCGCGCTGATGCTGCGTCAGCTTCCGGGGCTTATGATCGATAACGCATAATGCGCCGACGCTTTGTCCGTTTGTCAGCGCAAGTGGTACACCCGCATAAAATCGGATCTTGGGGTCACCGGTAACGAGCGGATTGTCAGAAAATCTCGTATCCTGTGTAGCGTCCTCGACTTCCATCAGCGCATTTTGCTGCATGGCATGCGCACAGAACGACAGGTCTCGAGAGGTTTCCGTGACGCCCGGGAGACCTACATTGGCCTTGAACCACTGCCGGTCTTGATCGACCAGGCTGATCAGGGAGACAGGTGTACCGCACACCAGCCCGGCCGCCTTGACCAGGGCATCAAACTCCCGTTCCGACGCGCTATCCAGCACCTCAAGGTCGTGCAGAGCCTGTAGGCGCGTCTCCTCGTTGAGGGAGGGAGGTATGTTGGTCAACTTCATTTTCCTAGGCTAATTTTGAATCCCCTACTTAATCTAGGTCGATTTCCGATGTTTCGATAGTGCATGATTGGCCTGCTGCCGGTTTTTGGGGCCCCGAGTCGAGCTGGGCCCACACACGCGCGATTTCCTGCGCGGCAAGGCAACCTGTATTGACCGACACATGAGCATCGCGCACGAAATACCCGACAGGCACGGGATCAATCCTGGCCGGAAGGTGCCGGACAAGTTGGAAGGCTGAGAGGTTCCAAGCGCATCTCCGCTCGACGGGTTGCGCGACGCAATCGATCGGGCGAATGGCGGCCTTCTGGCGGATGGCGGGATCTGACAGGTGTGACGACCGACCATCGAAACGGTTCACGAATAGCGACGCCGCCGGGGATCAACACCCCGGCGGCGGCCAAGAAACATGCACCAGCGGATGATTTTACTGCGCAGCCGCAACGGCTGCATCTATCCGCTCACGGGCCTTCTTCGGCAGCAACTTCCGGATGACGCCTGCAATTCATGGCGCGCGCTTTGTACAGGCGCCAAGAAATTCGCCGACGATCTCGTGCCGCACATGCACCTGGAAAATAGACTCCTCTTTCCCCGCATCGCTGTCGATACGGTTGAAGCAAGGCGATCACCTTGGGGTGATCATACTGAATAATCAAATCTGCGCGGAGACGTGGAAATAGTCGGCTTGCTCCAGACACTGCAGATGCGATCAATCTGCTGCTCTGGCAATTTCCCGCGCCATTGCTGCAATGAGGTCGGTTCTGGTGACAATGCCGATGAGCTTTCCGTATTCCAGAACCGGCACCGCATCGACATCCGTATCCCCCATCAACGGCAGCAATGCACCCAAGGGTGTCGTGGCTATGGCGCGAGGCACCGTGACGCTCATGACGTCGATTGCCAGGACCGGCTTGTCTCTTTCAGGGTCGATCAGCCGACGCAGAGCCGGCATCAGGCCCCGATCGAGGCGCAGCGCATCGTCTCTTGCACGACTGATCAGATGTATCTGGAAAATGACACCAAGAAACCGCTGCTTTTCATCGACCACGGGAAGCGATGTAAAACGATGGCGCCTGAAGAGATCGGCAACCTCGCCAAGCGCTGTGTCCGCTCTTACCGTTATCAAGTTGGTCGACATGATGGCGCCCGCCGTCGGAGCGCCGGTCTGGTGTGCGGCTGCCTGGAGCTCGGCCGCGCCGATAAGGCGTGCCAGGTCCTCAACGCCAAGATTGAATGACTGCCGGTAGCGCTGAAGGATATCGCTCAACTCGGTCTCGGAAAGCCCGAGCCGTTCGGCCGGAACGCGATCACCGGTGCCATATCTGTTCTGTTGTTCGAATTGACGGAACGGATAGCGACGCCCCGTCAGTCTGGCATAGGCGACGGCAATCAGGACAAGACTGGCAGTCCCCGTTGCAATCGGCGCAAGTGCAAACCAGAAGCCGAGATGCTCCACCGCGTCCGGGCTCATTGCCGCCGTCATCGCAACGGCACCCGCAGGTGGATGGACCGCCCTCAACATGAATGTCACGACAATCGCCAGCGCAACAGCAAGGGCAATCCTCAAGGTTGGTTCGTGAACGACCAGTGAGACTGCGACGCTGACGAGAGCCGCCGCCGTATTGCCGACGACCGCAGACCAGGGCTGAGCGAGAGGACTGTTGGGAACTGCAAACAGGAGCACAGCGCTCGCCCCCAGGGGAGCAACAAGATACAGGCCATATTCGAGATCAACGCCGGTGGAAAGCAAGCAAAGACCGGTGATCCCCAGACCGATAAAAGCGCCGAAACCGGCGCGAAACGCCTCCACCGGAGCAGTGCCTGGCACTGCCGGCCCAAGTGAACGTAAGAACTGCAAGATGGCGCCCCCGATGAATTGAGAGCACAAAGTTTCAGCAAATGATCAAAATATCAACCGTCGTACTGAGCACCAAAGACCGGAGCCGAGGACACCGAAACGCCACCGTCGCACTCTTTCAGCAGACGATCTGGAAGGGGCAAACGCGAGCAGCGATCTGACCAGCCCTCACAATTCGAGCTCCAAATCCTCCTCCGTTTGTGCCGGGACCGAACAGCAGATCAGTGCCTCGCCGTCTGCTACGGCATGGCCAGGCGCTGATCGATAACTGACGTCGCCCTTGACAATCCTGGTTCGGCAATCGCCGCAACTGCCGGCCCGGCAGCCATGATGCGGAGTGAGGCCACACTGCTCGGCGAGGTCCAGCAAGGATCCGCCGCCTGGCGTCCAGAGCGCCTCTTTTCGCGATCGTGTGAAGACGACGCGGGTCGGCGCCTGAGCTGCGGGCCTGGGCGGCTGCGAGGACAGGCAAATGCCGGGATCGCGCTTCAGGCCGGAAGGGCCGAACGCCTCCGCATGAACATGGTCGTCAGCGACGTTCAGTTGGCGCAATCCGTCATACATTGACTGCATGAAGGATGCCGGTCCGCAGATGTAGAAATCATGGTCGCCAGATGGCAGATGGGCCTTCAACAGCGTCATGTCGATCCGACCGGCTGTATCAAAAAGGCCCTCGTCGTCTTCATCAGGCGCTCCGAGCACCCTGACATCGCGAACCGTCCCTTCGCTGCGCGCGACCAGTTCGACGATTTCGCGATCAAACGCTCTTTCGGCAGAAATGCGCGATGACCGGAACAGCCAGACCGGCCGGCGATAGCGCGTCCTGTCGCCCGTCTGGACGATATGGCGCAGCATGGACAGCAACGGCGTAATGCCGATGCCTGCCGCAAGGAGAACGGCCGGTCGGTTGCGTTCCAATGCGTCGATGGTGAATGCTCCGGCCGGTGCGAGTGCCTCGATCTCGTCGCCTTCCTGCATTGTATGCAGGAGCGTGGATGCCCGCCCCTCACGCTTCACGCTCAGTCTGTAGAAGCCATCCGCTGGACCACTGGATATCGTATAGCTGCGGCGGAGCGAGCCCTCCCCCTCCTTGATCCTGATCGGCAAATGCTGGCCTGCAAGGTGCGGAATGAGCGCCTCTTCATCGACCGGTGCAAGGTGAAGCGAACGGATGGTTGAGCTTTCCTGGATCGCCCTCTGCAGGCGGAAGCGCCTCCATGTCTTTGGCTTGGCCACGATCTCGAGGCGCCTTGCTGCCTCCCTCCATCCTCCCGTCATCAGGCTGCTCGGTGACATGCCGTCTTCGAGAAGGCTCCATCGCAGCGGCAATGCATCTCTGCGCAGAACGACCTTCTCCGGCATCACGCGCCAGAGACGTTCGGCGCCCTCGAAGGCGGCAATTTCGGGTGAATCCAGTATGATTTCGACAGTGCCGGCAATCTGCAGCATGTCCCCCGTCGCATGATCAACAAACAGAAGTCCGGCGCGCGGATTGATGACGAAATTGCCGAGCGTGTTGAAGAACAGGTTTCCATTGAAATCCGGCACGGTCAGGCCACCATCGGCATCGACGCGAACGAAACCGGGTCTGCCACCCCGATGGGAGACATCCACCTGCCGTCCTTCCCCGTTGCGCTCCACATAAGACGCAACAAAAAAGGTGTCGGAAGCTTCGATGATAGCCCGTTCATCTGCGCCCAGACGATCTGAAACCATCACGTCGGAGCGCGCCGGGGTCGCCGGATCGCGCACAAAGCTGAATTGCCGATTTTGGATGTAGCGCGGACAATTGCCAAAGCTCTGCCCGACGGAAACGGAAAACCGGTCATTGCCGCTGCGGACAACGGTACCGTTCAACCGATTGCGCCGGCGCGTGATGAGATCGACGCCCACCAGACCGATCGGTTCCCCGTCGATGAGCCCGGCTTCGGCGGGATCATCAGGATCGCTGGCGGCCTCGATGTCCAGTGTGAGAGGGTCGGGCGAATGCAGAAAGCCTGGCCTTCCGCTGCGGATCGTAGCCCATGGCCTGCCATCGCCATCGACAGAGCCGATGACGATGAACGGCAACAGCGGATAGAAATCCCGGTGCTGATCGATCAGGAAGGTTCGCAAGACCCTGCGCCCGACTGGGTCCATCTGCTCGATCACACCGGCGTGCTGTTGCAACTGCAATTCGCCCGCATGCCATGGTGACGGTGGTAAGGCTTTTTCAGCAGACATTTGAATGTCCTGTGAGACGGCGGCCGTGACCAAAGCCGCGACCGCGAGATTATCTCAGGCTGCGAGGCCGACTGCCGTTTTTGGCAGAGCGATGAAACCGGGCAAGGCTTCGATCCGCGCCAACCAATGGCGAACATGCGGGTGCGGTGCCAGGTCGACATTGCCTTCCGGAGCGCCGGCGATATAGCTGTAGAGCGCGACATCTGCGATTGTCGGCGTGTTGCCGATGATGAAGGGGTGATTTTCAAGTTCGGCATTGATGAGGGCAAGAACCCGCTGAGCGCGTGCAATCACCTCATCGGCGCGGAAATCTGCGCCGAAGACTGTAATCAGTCGTGCCGCGCACGGGCCATATGCAATTTCTCCGGCCGCCACGGAAAGCCACTTCTGGATCTTCGCGATAGAAGCCAGATCATCCGGCAGCCAATCTGTGCGGCCAAGCTTCCTGGCGACATAGACAAGGATAGCATTGGAATCATTGACAACGACATCGCCATCTTCCAGCACCGGCACCTGGCCGAACGGGTTAAGCTTCAGGAATTCCGGCGTCTTGTGCTCGCCGTGCGCCAGATCAAGGTCGATAATCTCAGCTTTCACATTGAGCAGAGAAAGGAAGAGGCGAGCGCGGTGCGCATGGCCCGAAAGTGGAAAGTGATAGAGTTTCATCGCTGGCTCCCTTGAGATCCGGACACAATCATCCGGCGATGGGAGAAATCTAGCGACATCCAATTTTTTGTAGTAGGGCGTTATTTCTGAAACCAACCTCTCGTTTTATGGAAGGCAACTATGGATCGGCTTGATGCCATGGCGGTTCTGCTGGCTGTGGTGGAACATGGCAGCCTTTCCGCTGCGTCGCGCGCATTGCACACGCCCCTACCGACGGTCAGCCGCAAGATCGCCGAGCTGGAGGCGCATCTCGGCGTTCGCCTGATGACCCGCACCAGCCGCCGGATCCTGCTCACTGAGGCAGGGGAGAGCTACGTCGCTGCGACGCGCGAAATTCTCGAGCGAGTAGAAGAAGCGGAACGGCGCGCATCCGGAGAATATGTTGCGCTGAAGGGAGACCTGACCATGACGGCGCCGCTTGTCTTCGGTCGCCTGCATTTGCTGCCAATCGTCGCGGATTTCCTGAAGGCTTTTCCGGAGATCAACATTCACCTGACGATGAGCGATCGAACGATCAGTCTAGCTGACGAACATATCGATATCGCGCTGCGCATCAGCGAGCTCCCGGACAGCAGCCTGATTGCGATCCGTCTGGGGTCGATCCGCACGACGACCTATGCCAATCCCGACTATCTGAAGCGGCACTCCCGTCCTTCAAACCCTGACGAACTCAAGGACCACGATTGCATTGCGTTCAAAGGGGTACTTTCAACACGGTTGTGGACGTTCCGAGACGGGGCAAAACATATCGAAGTGCCAATCCGGACGCGCCTGTCCGTCAACACGGCAGAAGCGGCGGTCGATGCTGCAGCGGCCGGTCTCGGGATAACCCGCGTCATGGCCTACCAGGCAAAACGGGCCGTCGATGCCGGTTTGCTGGTGCCATTGCTGGAGGATTTTGAACCCAAGGCCTCATCGGTTCACCTCCTCCACTTATCGGAAGGCCTGATGCCGCTGAAACTCAGAACATTCCTCGACTTTGCAACGCCCCGACTGAGGGAATTGTTGAAATAGCGCATGGCTATACTGCGCGCCCGTGCCGCATATTCCCACGATTGACGGCCGCTGACAGTAGGCTCTCGCGCCTAATTGGGAGACCGACGAGGTGTCCCAAGCTTTGTAGGCTCACCACGTCAGCACAGGGGCTGCTTTTTCGACCAGATCGATATTGCCCCTTTACGGGCGGCTCGAAAGCGAAATTGCAGGTTTCGATCACGGCTCGGCGACCCTCATCTCGTGGTGGTGCAGGGATGATCAGGCCGTCATCACCCAGCCGCGAAACGAAAAAGCGCCATAGAACATGCTTGGCTGCTGGAAACCGGCTTCGCGAAAACACGCCTCTTCCCGGAATGGCGAAAGCAGCGACAGCCGCTCGGCCATCGCCTTGGCCGAGGCTGCCGCTTGACCGGGCGCCAAGTTCAGGCCCCTGGCGAAGGTCGCAGATCTCTCCAGCCAGAGATCCGCTTGTTCATCGATCCCGGTGTGATGGGCGGCAACGAAAACGCCGCCCGGTTTGAGACGTTTTTGGATTTCCCTGAGCGTCTCCAGCCGCTCGCGCCATTCGAGGAAGTGCAGCGTCAGGAGGCACACCGCCCCGTCGAAAGGACCAGCAGGTGCATCGACCGCAGTGCCATGAAGAAGATGCGTTCGCTCGGCCCAAAGCGCGGTGGTTTGGCGGGCGATATCCAGCATGGCGGGCGAAGGATCGACGCCGGTAAATCGCCAGTCCGGGCGCATCTCTGCCATGGCCCTGATCTCCAGGCCGCCGCCGGCACCCACGACCAGCACTTCCGCGGCGCCCGACGCATGTTCGGCAAGAAGCAGCGTCGCCATTTTGTGCAGGTCTGCGAAGCCTGGCACCTTGAGCGGCGTTTCGCGGACATAGTCGCTTACGGCCGCCGGCTTGAGGAATGGATTGGGATCGCCGCTCATGAACAATATCCTTATGTATCAGTTGAAGTTTCGTAACATGACGCCTCATCTTGTATCAAATGAAGATACATGAATTCGGAGGGCATCTGATCCGCATGGATCGGGGCGGGCAATGAACAAGGATACGAGATTGTCTGACGTGCTGCATGCGCTCTTGCACATGGCGCAGGTGAAGGAGCCGCTGACATCGGCGGTTCTGGCCGCGGTTTGGGCAGGTGACGCTCGGTTGATTGAGGCCGTCGCAGGTGAAGGCCTTGTCGCAGACTTGCGGAAGCGCTGTGCCGATCACGCCGAGCTACACGGGGGCAGACTAGTCCCGCTCCCGCATGGCGTCGCTCACGGGCCTGCCACAAATGTTGGGCAAGCCGGAATGAGAACGCAAGGGTGTCGGGCACTGCCGTCGGTCGAACGACCGGGCTGTTTGATCAAACGTAAGCCACTGAAAACGTGAATGCAGCGGAAGGCTCTTTGCAAACCGCAAAGTTGCCTGGGATTATACAGACTGGCTGCGCACATAGTTGATGATCGCCGAAAAATCTTCGCCTCCATGCCCAAGTTGGTCGAAGAGATCGTATAGCTCGGTCGCATGCGCCCCAAGGGCAGTCACCGTACCGGTCGAGTTGGCAGCTTCCTGCGACAGGCGCATGTCCTTGAGCATCAGGGCTGCTGCAAAACCGGGCGTATAGTCTCGATTGGCCGGAGAAGTCGGCACCGGTCCCGGAACCGGGCAGTTTGTGCTGATCGCCCAGCATTGGCCAGATGATGTCGAGGCGACGTCAAACAGGGCCTGATGCGAAAGCCCGAGCTTCTCACCCAGCACAAAGGCCTCGCAGACGCCCGCCATGGTGATGCCGAGGATCATGTTGTTGCAGATTTTCGCAGCCTGACCGGCTCCGGCCGAACCGCAATGGACGACACGTCGTCCCATGGCCTCCAGCACCGGGCGCCCCCGGCTCAAAGCATCCGCCTCCCCGCCGACCATGAAGGTCAGCGTGCCGGCACTTGCCCCAGCCGTTCCTCCGGAGACCGGCGCATCGAGCGACAGGCAGCCGGCCCCGGCCGCAAGCGCATGACATCTCCGGGCGCTGTCGACATCGATCGTCGAGCAGTCGATCATCAGTGTCCCCTCATCGACAACTTCGACGAGCTCGCTCCAGACCGACAGGACATGATGACCGGCAGGCAGCATGGTGATGACGATCGCGGCGCCGGTCAGGGTGTGTGCCGCCGTATCGCAGAGCGTGATGCCGCTTTCTCTCGCGGCGAGCTTCGCCGCTTCAGAAAGATCAAATCCGCGCACCGGATATCCCGCCTTGACGAGATTGACAGCCATCGGCCCACCCATATTGCCAAGACCAATGAAGGCGATCGTCTCAAGCATAGCGTTTCCTCCCTGTTTTCACGTCCGTCCCCGAGCGCTGCCAATGTGGCATCCTACAGATTTCTGGCGATCACCATGCGCTGCACGTCGCTCGTGCCCTCGTATATCTGGCAGATACGGGCATCCCGGTAGATCCGCTCAACCGGATAATCCCGCATATAGCCATAGCCGCCATGGATCTGGATCGCATCCGAGCACACGCGCTCGACCATCTCGGAAGCGAAGAGCTTTGCCATGGAAGCTTGAGAAATACAGGCAATGCCGGCCTCGCGCAGCGAAGCTGCATGCCAGACGAGCTGCCGGGCGGCCTCGATCTGTGTCGCCATATCGGCCAGGCGAAAGGCGACAGCCTGATGCTCGGCAATTGCTTTGCCAAACGCCTTTCGCTCACCGGCATAGTCGCGTGCCGCCTCGAAGGCCGCCTGCGCCATGCCGACCGACTGGGCCGCGATCCCGATGCGCCCACCTTCCAGGTTGGAAAGTGCGATGCGATAGCCTTCCCCCTCCTCGCCGAGCCTGTTCTCGGCGGGAATTTTCAGTCCATTGAAGGCAATCTGGCAGGTGTCCGACGCGTTGAGACCGAGCTTCTCCTCGACACGCAGGACCTCGTAGCCCGGTGTGTCCGTCGGCACGATGAAGGCCGTAATCCCGTTCTTAGCCGCGCTTGGATCGGTTACGGCAAAGACGATGATAACATGGCCGTTCTTGCCCGATGTGATGAACTGCTTGGCGCCGTCGATGATGTAGTGATCGCCGTCGCGGCGGGCGCGGGTTTTCAGGTTCGAGGCATCCGATCCGGCCTGTGGCTCCGTCAGGGCGAAACCGCCGATCCATTCGCCCGAGGCCAGTTTCGGCAGGAAGCGCTGCCGCTGCTCTTCCGTCCCGAATTTCAGGATCGGCACGCAGCCCACCGAACTGTGCACGCTCATGATCGTCGAGCAGGCGCCATCGCCTGCGGCTATTTCCTCGACCGCAATCGCATAGGCAAGCGCACCGGTGTCCGATCCGCCATAGGTTTCCGGAACCAGCATGCCAAGCAGGCCAAGCTCACCCATTTCGGTCAGTTCCTCGCGTGGGAAGCGGTGCTGGCGGTCGCGTTCGGCGGCACCTGGGGCAAGCCGCTCGCGCGCGAAGCTGCGGGTCATCTCGAGGATCTGCTGTTGAAGCTCTGAAAGAACCATCCTGTCTTCCTCCAATCAGGGCCGCTCGATGGCGATAGCCGTTGCCTCGCCGCCACCGATGCACAAGGCTGCCATGCCGCGTTTCAGATCGTATCGTTCAAGTGCTGCAATCAACGTCACCAGGATCCGCGCTCCGGATGCTCCGATCGGATGGCCGAGTGCGCAGGCACCGCCATGAACATTGACCTTGTCATGCGGCAGATCGAGATCGCGCATCGCGGCCATGGCGACGACGGCGAAGGCTTCGTTGATCTCGAACAGGTCGACCTTCGAAAGTGGCAGGCCTATGCGATCGGAGAGCTTTTGCAGAGCACCGATCGGCGCCGTGGCGAAGAGGCTGGGCGCCTGCGAATGCGTGGCGTGTCCGAGGATTGTGGCAAGCGGGGCAAGACCGCGCCGCGCCGCTTCCGAGCGTCGCATCAGGACCAGCGCCGCGGCACCGTCGGAGATCGAGCTGGCATTGGCAGCCGTCACCGTGCCGCCGTCGCGGAAGGCGGGCTTCAAGGTCGGGATCTTTTCTGGCTTTGCCTTGCCCGGCTGCTCGTCGCGACCGACCACATGCTCCGCCTTGCCGGCTTTGACGACAACCGGCACGACCTCGCGATCGAAGGTGCCATCGGCGATAGCCTTTGTTGCGCGGGTGAGCGATGCAATTGCATAAGCATCCTGCGCGTCTCGGGTAAACTGATAGGCCTCCGCGCAATCTTCCGCGAATGTGCCCATCAGCCGGCCCTTGTCATAGGCATCTTCGAGCCCGTCGAGAAACATGTGATCCAGCACACGCCCATGTCCGAGCCGATAGCCAGCACGGGCACGGTCGAGCAGATAGGGCGCATTGGTCATGCTCTCCATGCCGCCGGCCACCGCAATTGATGCACTTCCGGCGGCAACAAGGTCATGGGCGAGCATGGCCGCCTTCATGCCGGAGCCGCACATCTTGTTCACAGTTGTGGCACCCGTCGAGAAAGGCAGACCGGCACCGATCGCAGCCTGGCGTGCGGGCGCTTGGCCCTGCCCGGCCGGCAGAACACAGCCAAACAGGATCTCGTCGACGGCCTCGGCTTGAAGTCCGCTGCGGTCGAGCGCCGCCCGTATGGCAGCAGCACCCAGCTCTGCGGCTGTCATCGCCTTCAACGCGCCCTGAAAGCTGCCGATCGGGGTTCGGGCAGAACCGACGATGACAATTGGATCCTGGCTTCCCATCTTTCCTCCTCCGGCAGCGATCAGCGCGCGCCCATGCGGATGGCTCCATCGAGGCGTATGACCTCCCCGTTGAGCATCGTGTTTTCAATGATGTGCCGGACAAGGGCTGCGAACTCCGCAGGTCTGCCAAGGCGCGGTGGAAATGGAACACTGGAGGCCAGCTTCTCGCGCACCTCCACCGGCATCCCAGCCATCATCGGCGTCTCGAAGACACCCGGCGCAATCGACATCACCCGTATGCCGAACCGTGCGAATTCGCGGGCAATCGGCAGGGTCATGGCGGCGATCCCGCCTTTGGACGCAGCGTAGGCGGCCTGACCGATCTGTCCGTCAAAGGCGGCAACGGAGGCGGTATTGATGATGACGCCACGTTCACCCTCGGCATCGGGTTCGTTCGTCTGGATGGCGGCAGCAGCAAGCCGGATCATGTTGAAGGTGCCGACGAGATTGATCCCGATGGTCCGCTCGAAGCTCTCCAGCCCGTGCGGGCCGTCGCGCCCGACAACCTTCTCCGCCGGAGCGACACCTGCGCAATTGATCAATCCCCGCAGATTGCCGAAGGTGTTTGTCGCGGCCTCGATTGCCGCGGCGCCATCGTCGGCACGCGTCACGTCCGTTTCAAGAAAGGCAACCTGATCGCCGAGCTCCCGTGCAAGAGATTGCCCACGCTCGCGATCACGGTCCGCAATCAAGACGCGCCCGCCGGCCTCGGTGATCATGCGCACAGTCGCCGCGCCGAGCCCGGAGCAACCGCCGGTCACGATGAAACAGGCATTGTCGATGCGCATCGACCCTCCTCCCCTCCAGTTGTCGTCTGAAGCTGCCGATGCCGTAAACTCTACTGCGTTTCACAGTTGCAACCGATGACGAAATCGATCCATTCTCGAGGCCACTTTTGCCACTGATGCGCTTGAGGTCGAACGGAAACCATGGCTGAAACCGAACGACATATGATCTCGACCGGGTTCGTCGAAGAGGCTCTCGACAGTCTCAGACGCGCCGACCGCCCCACAGAGCCGCTTCTGTCTCGTCTCGGTCTTCCGCCTGTCGTCGACCAGCCGGTCTCGACGCAGACCTTCGGGCGTCTCTGGCTCGCAATTGCCGAAGAACTCAATGACGAATGTTTCGGCCTTGGTGAACGACCGATGCCACGCGGCAGCTTCACGCTTCTGTGCCACTGCGTGCTCCACGCCCCGACGCTCGATCGGGCTCTACGCCGGGCACTGCGTTTCCTCAATATCGTGCTGGGCGAGCCGACGGGTCGGCTTGACGTGCATGACGGCACGGCAGTGATCGAGCTTTGCGAGACCGGAAAACCCCGCTCCGCCTTCGCCTATCGCAGCTACTGGATTATCCTGCATGGATTGACCTGCTGGCTGGTGGGCAGGCGCATTCCAATCCGCCTTGTGGATTTTCGCTGCAGCGAACCGAAACTGAGCGCGGAGCACCGGCTTTTCTTCGGCGCTCCCATTCGCTTCTCGCAACCGGTGAGCCGCCTCGGATTCGATGCCTCCCTGCTAGCCTTGCCGATCGCGCGCAACGAACAGGCCTTGCGGCAATTCCTCCGGGGAGCGCCCGCCAATATCTTGATCCGCTATCGCTATGACGCCGGCACAGCTGCGGCCGTCAGGCGTCGATTGACCCAGAAGGGACCTGCCGATTGGGGCAGCTTCGGTGATCTGGCCAGCGACATGCGCATGTCGTCATCGACGCTTCGCCACCGTCTGCATGACGAAGGACAAAGCTATGCCGGCATCAAGGACGACATTCGCCGTGACCTTGCCCGCGACATGCTGATCAACACACCAGACACCATCAGCGAGATTGCCGCCCGTCTGGGGTATTCGGAGCCGAGTGCCTTTTACCGCGCCTTCAAGAAATGGATGGGGGAGAGCCCAGAGGCATTCCGCAAGAGCGCCCGATCCATTCAGGCCCCCTAAGGGACGGCAGAGCCCCTACGCAGAATATGGCAAAACTGGCCAAAGAATTGGATGCAGTTTTGTCATGGCTTGCCACACGCAAGAGGCTTACCATTCACGTCGATTGAACTGCTCCTTGGGAGAGGAGCAGGTTTTCACGGGAGGAGACTGATGGTGCAACCTGCGCATCTGAGCCTGCATGTCCCCGAACCTGCTGTTCGGCCGGGGGGACAGCCCGATTTTTCCAACGTCAAGATCGCCAAGGCGGGATCAGTGCCGAGGCCTCCGGTCGATGCGGCCGCGGAGGATATCCGCGATCTGGCCTATTCGATTATCCGGGTTTTGAATCGCGACGGTGAGGCGGTCGGCCCCTGGGCGGGCCTTCTGAACGATGACGACCTGCGAACCGGCCTGCGCCACATGATGACGTTGCGCGCCTTCGACGCCCGGATGCTGATGGCACAGCGGCAGGGCAAGACCTCCTTCTACATGCAGCATCTCGGCGAGGAAGCTGTCAGTTGCGCCTTCCGCAAGGCTCTCCAGAAGGGCGACATGAACTTCCCGACCTATCGGCAGGCCGGACTCTTGATCGCCGACGACTATCCGATGGTCGAGATGATGAACCAGATCTTCTCGAATGAGGCCGACCCTTTGCGCGGGCGGCAATTGCCGATCATGTATTCCTCCAAGGAGCATGGCTTTTTCACCATTTCCGGCAATCTCGCCACCCAGTATGTCCAGGCCGTCGGCTGGGCCATGGCATCGGCGATCAAGAATGACAGTCGTATTGCTGCCGCCTGGATCGGCGACGGTTCGACGGCCGAGTCGGATTTTCATTCGGCTCTGGTTTTCGCCTCGACCTATCGGGCGCCCGTGGTCCTCAACGTCGTCAACAATCAGTGGGCGATCTCCACCTTTCAGGGCATTGCCCGCGGCGGTTCGGGCACCTTTGCCGCACGAGGCCTCGGGTTCGGCATTCCGGCGCTCAGGGTCGACGGAAACGACTATCTGGCGGTCTATGCGGTCGCATGCTGGGCCGCCGAGCGGGCACGCCGCAATCTCGGGCCGACCCTCGTTGAATATGTGACCTACCGTGTCGGCGCGCATTCAACCTCTGATGATCCGGGCGCTTACCGGCCCAAGACGGAATCGGAAGCCTGGCCTCTCGGCGATCCGGTGCTGCGCTTGAAGAAACATCTGATCGTCAGGGGCGCCTGGTCGGAGGAACGGCATGTGCAAGCCGAAGCCGAGATCATGGACGAGGTGATCACGGCCCAGCGCCAGGCAGAAGAACACGGCACGCTGCATGCCGGCGGTAAGCCTTCTGTGCGCGATATCTTCGAAGGTGTCTATGCCGAAATGCCGCCGCATCTACGCCGCCAGCGACAGCAGGCAGGATACTGATATGGCCAGAATGACGATGATCGAAGCGGTCCGCAGCGCCATGGACGTATCCATGGAGCGTGACGACGACGTTGTCGTGTTTGGCGAGGACGTCGGTTATTTCGGCGGCGTCTTCCGCTGCACCCAGGGGCTGCAGGCAAAATATGGAAAGACCCGCTGTTTCGACACGCCGATCAACGAATCCGGCATTGTCGGAGCCGCGATCGGCATGGCGGCTTATGGCCTGAAACCCTGCGTCGAGATCCAGTTCGCCGATTACATGTATCCCGCCTATGACCAGTTGACCCAGGAGGCGGCCCGCATCCGCTATCGGTCGAACGGAGACTTCACCTGCCCGATCGTCGTGCGCATGCCAACCGGCGGCGGCATTTTCGGCGGACAGACCCACAGCCAGAGCCCGGAAGCACTGTTCACCCATGTCTGCGGTCTGAAAGTCGTTGTCCCGTCTAATCCCTACGACGCCAAGGGTCTGCTGACCGCTGCGATTGCCGATCCGGATCCGGTCATTTTTCTCGAACCCAAGCGTCTCTATAACGGCCCCTTCGACGGCCATCACGACCGGCCGGTGACGCCCTGGTCCCGCCACGAACTGGGTGAGGTGCCGGAAGGTTACTACACGATCCCGATCGGCAAGGCGGATATCCGCCGCGAGGGTTCCGCCGTCACCGTGATCACCTACGGGACCATGGTGCATGTGGCGCTTGCCGCAGCCGAAGACACCGGCGTGGATGCCGAGGTGATCGACCTCAGAAGCCTGATGCCGCTCGATCTCGACACAATCGTCAAATCCGTCGCCAAGACCGGCCGATGCGTCGTGGTGCATGAGGCAACGCTGACATCCGGTTTCGGCGGCGAAATCGCGGCACTGGTGCAGGAGCACTGCTTCTACCATCTGGAAGCCCCGGTCATGCGCGTCGCCGGTTGGGACACGCCCTATCCGCATGCGCAGGAATGGGACTATTTCCCCGGCCCCACCAGGGTCGGCCGCGCGCTCATTGACGTGATGGAGGCCTGAGCGATGGGTGAGTTCACGATCAAGATGCCCGATGTCGGCGAAGGCGTGGCCGAAGCGGAACTGGTCGAATGGATGGTGAAGATCGGCGATCCCGTCCGCGAGGACATGATGGTTGCCGCTGTCATGACCGACAAGGCGACCGTGGAAATCCCCACCCCCGTCAGCGGCACGGTGGTCTGGCTCGGCGGCGAGGTCGGAGACACAATCGCGGTCAAGGCGCCCCTCATCCGGATCGCAACGGATAGTGTCGGCGAGTCTTCACCACCACCGGAGGCGGCTGTTCTGCCGACGCCCGAGCCTCAGCAGACCGAGACCGACGAACAACCCCGTACGCAGCAAGAATTCGCGCCGCCGCCAGCCCCCGCCCGGCAACCTTCGCCGGAATTCGACAAACCGCTCGCGGCACCCTCGGTGCGATTGCTGGCCCGCGAGAACGGCATTGATCTGCGCCTTCTGCGGGGAACCGGCCCGGCGGGACGCATCCTGCGTGAAGATGTAGAACAGTTTCTAGCCCGTGGTACCGATCCAGCACCCGCGGTCTCCGGCCTCGTCAAGAAGACCGCGCGGGAGGAAATCAAGCTGACCGGCCTCCGGCGCCGGATCGCCGAGAAGATGGTCGTCTCCACCTCCCGCATTCCCCACATCACCTATGTGGAGGAAGTGGACGTGACAGCGCTCGAAGAACTGCGCGCCAAGATGAATGCCGAACGTCGGACCGACCAGCCGAAGCTCACACTCCTGCCCTTCCTGATGCGCGCCATGGTCAAGGCGGTCGTCGAGCAACCTGATGTCAACGCCACCTTTGACGACGACGCCGGCATGCTCACCCGTTTCGGTGCGGTGCATATCGGCATTGCCACCCAGACCGCAGCCGGTCTCGCGGTCCCGGTGGTCAAACACGCCGAGGCGCGCGGCATCTGGGATTGTGCGAGCGAGATGAACCGGCTTGCGGACGCCACGCGCGCCGGCACTGCGACCCGAGACGAACTGACCGGATCGACCATTACCATCTCCTCACTCGGGGCGCTTGGCGGCATCGTCTCGACGCCTGTCATCAACCATCCGGAAGTTGCGATTGTCGGCGTCAACAAGATCGCCACACGGCCCGTATGGGATGGAGCGCAATTCGTGCCGCGCAAGATGATGAACCTGTCCTCCAGCTTCGACCACCGCATCGTTGACGGCTGGAATGCGGCGACCTTCGTCCAGCGCCTGCGGGTGCTGATGGAGACCCCGGCACTGATCTTTATCGAAGGCTGAGCCATGAAAGAGATTTTTTGCAAGCTTCTCATCATCGGCGCTGGTCCCGGCGGCTATGTCTGCGCCATCAAGGCCGGCCAGCTCGGGATCGATACCGTCATCGTGGAGGAGGGCCGCCCCGGTGGCACCTGCCTGACGGTCGGCTGCATTCCCTCCAAGGCACTCATCCATGCGGCAGAGACCTTCGACAAGACCCGCGCCCTTTCCGCAGGCGAAAATGCCCTTGGCATTCGCGTCGAGGCACCTTCGCTCGATCTGTCCAAAACCATGGCCTGGAAAGACGCGATTGTCGGCCGATTGACCGGCGGTGTCTCCGGCCTCCTGCAGAAGGCACGGGTGAAGATCGTTCATGGCCGCGCCCGCTTTCGTGACGGCAAGACCGTGGAAGTGGCAACTGAAACCGGACAGCAGGTCATCCGCGCCGAGACCGTGGTGATTGCGACAGGCTCCGATTCCGTCGAGCTTGCAGCCTTGCCATTTGGCGGGCGAGTGATTTCCTCCACCGAGGCCCTGTCGCTGACGGAACTGCCCAAACGGCTCGTCGTCGTGGGCGGCGGCTATATCGGGCTCGAACTCGGAACCGCCTTCGCCCGGATGGGGTCCGACGTCACTGTGGTCGAGGCAACATCGCAGATCCTGCCGCTGTACGACGCCGATCTGGTCAAACCGGTTCTGCGCAGGCTTGGCGAACGCGGTATCAAGGTGCTGACCGAAGCAAGGGCCGTCGGACTTTCTGACGCGGGCGAGGCGCTGGTCGTCGAGACCGCCGAGGGACGGCGCGAACTGCCGGCTGATCGCATTCTCGTGGCCGTCGGACGGCGACCACGCACCACAGGCTCAGGACTGGAAGAACTCGACCTCGACCGTATCGGAGCTTTCCTGCAGGTTGACGACCGCTGCCACACATCCATGCGCGGGGTCTATGCGATCGGCGACGTGACCGGCGAGCCGATGCTGGCGCATCGTGCCATGGCGCAGGGCGAAATGGTCGCCGAGATCGTCGCCGGGCGCAAGCGCGCCTGGGACAAGCGCTGCATCCCCGCCATCTGCTTCACCGATCCGGAAATCGTCAGCGCCGGCCTCTTGCCGGAGGAAGCCCGGAGACACGGCTTCGATGTGAAGATCGGCCAGTTCCCCTTCACGGCGAACGGGCGGGCGATGACGGTGGAGGATGAAGATGGCTTTGTGCGTGTCGTCGCGCGGTCCGACACTCACGCCGTACTGGGGCTGCAGGCAGTTGGAGCAGGCGTTTCCGAACTCGCCTCGACCTTCGCCATGGCCATCGAAATGGGGGCACGGCTGGAGGACATAGCCGCGACCATTCACGCACACCCGACGCGCGGTGAGGCGCTGCAGGAAGCCTCTCTGAGGGCCTTGGGACACGCGCTGCACATCTGACCGACTTGGGCCGGCCGCATGACACGATCTCGGTGAGGAAGCCACATGACTGAAATGGACTTCGGGCTTGGCGAAATGGCGGAGGCGATCCGCGAGACGACCGCGCGTTTCGCGCGCGAGCGCATCGCGCCGATCTCTGCCGAAATCGACGCGCAGGATCGCTTTCCGCGTGAACTCTGGCCAGCCATGGGCGCTCTCGGCCTGCATGGCATGACTGTTGCAGAAGAGGATGGCGGTCTCGGGCTTGGCTATCTCGAACACGTTGTTGCCTGCGAGGAAATCAGTCGCGCCTCAGCCTCGGTCGGCCTGTCCTACGGCGCACACTCCAATCTGTGCATCAACCAGATCGCGCGCTGGGGTTCGACAGAGCAGAAGGCGAAATACCTGCCCGGACTGATTTCCGGAGACCATGTCGGCAGCCTTGCCATGTCCGAGGCCGGCGCGGGATCCGACGTCGTTTCCATGCGGCTGCGCGCCGACAGGGTCGAGGGCGGTTTCCGCCTGAACGGCACCAAGTTCTGGATCACCAATGCTCCCTATGCTCAAACGCTCGTAGTCTACGCAAAGACCCAGCCTGAAGCGGGATCAAAAGGCATCACGGCCTTCCTCCTCGAGAAGGATTTCCCCGGCTTCTCGATCGGCCAGAAGATCGACAAACTCGGCATGCGCGGTTCGCCCACGGCCGAACTTGTTTTCCAGGACTGCTTCGTTCCGGACGAAAACGTCATGGGGCAGCTCAACGGCGGGGTGAAGGTGCTGATGTCCGGCCTCGACTATGAGCGGGTCGTGCTGTCCGGAATCCAGCTCGGCATCATGCAGGCCTGCCTCGACGTCGTCCTGCCCTATGTCAGGGAACGCCAGCAGTTCGGCCGACCGATCGGAAGCTTTCAGCTGATGCAGGCCAAGATCGCCGACATGGTCGTGGCGCTCAATTCCGCCCGCGCCTATGTCTATGCCGTGGCGCGCGCCTGCGATGCCGGCCAGACGACGCGTCAGGATGCCGCCGGCGCAATCCTTTATGCCTCTGAGAACGCGGTGAAGGTGGCCGAACAGGCGATCCAGGCCCTGGGCGGTGCAGGTTACACGAAGGATTGGCCCGTCGAGCGCTACTGGCGTGATGCAAAGCTCCTCGATATCGGCGCCGGCACCAACGAGGTGCGCCGCATGCTGATCGGCCGGGAGGTGATTGGTGCGGAGGCCATGAGCTGATGCCCGTTCTCTCCACTCTGCTCGATCCTGGCAGCGAAAGTTTCAAGGCCAATGCAACACGCAACGCCGCACTTGCCGAAGAACTGCGGTCGAAGGTGGCAACCGCCGCCTTGGGCGGGGCGGAAAACCATCGCCAGCGTCATGTTGCGCGCGGCAAGCTTCTGCCCCGGGATCGCGTCCTGCGGCTCCTTGACGCCGGTTCTCCCTTCCTCGATATCGGCCAACTGGCTGCCGGCGGCATGTATGGCGACGAGGCGCCTGGCGCCGGCATGATCACCGGCATCGGCCGTGTCTGCGGTCGCGAATGCATGATCATCGCCCATGATCCGACGGTAAAAGGCGGCGCCTATTTCCCGATGACGGTAAAGAAGCACCTGAGAGCACAGGAAATCGCTTGGGAAAACCGCCTGCCCTGCATCTATCTCGTGGATTCCGGCGGCGCCAACCTGCCGCACCAGGCCGAGGTCTTTCCCGACCGCGATCATTTCGGTCGGATCTTCTACAATCAGGCGCAGATGTCTGCCGCCGGCATTCCGCAGATCGCCTGCGTCATGGGAAGTTGTACGGCGGGCGGCGCCTATGTGCCGGCCATGTCCGATGAAACGGTGATCGTCCGCAACCAGGGCACGATCTTTCTCGCCGGCCCACCTTTGGTCAAGGCCGCAACCGGCGAGGTGATCTCGGCCGAGGATCTGGGTGGTGCGGAGATCCATGGTCGCAAGTCCGGCCTTGTCGACCATGTCGCCGACAACGATGAACACGCGCTGCTGATCGTGCGCGACATTGTTGCAACATTGAACCGGCCGAAGAGAGTGGACATCGAGCTTGCCAATCCGCGCCCGCCCCTGTTCGACGCAGACGATCTCTACGGCGTGGTCCCCCAGGACCTGCGTACACCCTATGATGTGCGCGAGGTGATCGCCCGTCTCGTCGATGGTTCCGAACTGCAGGAGTTCAAGCCGCTTTTTGGTGCGAGCCTTGTCTGCGGTTTCGCGCATCTCTGGGGCATTCCGATTGCCATCCTTGCCAACAATGGCGTCCTGTTTTCCGAAAGTGCGCTGAAGGGCGCCCATTTCATCGAACTCGCCTGCCAGAGACGCATTCCGTTGCTCTTCCTGCAGAACATTTCCGGCTTCATGGTCGGCGGAAAATACGAGGCGGAAGGCATCGCCAAACATGGCGCCAAGCTGGTGACAGCGGTCGCAGGCGCGCAAGTGCCGAAGGTCACCGTGCTGATCGGCGGCAGTTTCGGGGCCGGCAATTACGGCATGTGCGGCCGCGCCTTTCAGCCGCGCTTCCTGTTCTCCTGGCCGAATGCACGCATTTCCGTGATGGGGGGCGAGCAGGCCGCTTCCGTGCTGGCGACCGTCCATCGCGACGCCGAAGGATGGACGCCGGAGGAAGCCGAGTCCTTCAAGGCGCCGATCCGTCAGAAATACGAGGACGAAGGCAACCCCTATTACGCCACGGCGCGGATGTGGGATGACGGCATCATCGACCCGGCCCAGACCCGCGATGTGCTCGGCCTCGCCTTTTCCGCAACGCTGAACGCCCCGATCCCCGACCGGGCGCAGTTCGGCATCTTCCGGATGTGAGGCGAAGATGATCGAAAGTCTCTTGATTGCCAATCGCGGTGAAATCGCCCGGCGGATCATTCGCACGGCCAAATGGCTTGGCATCCGGACGATCGCCGTCCATTCGGATGCGGATGCCGGCATGGCCTTCGTGCGCGAGGCCGATGAGGCTCTGCCGATCGGTCCGGCGCCGGCACGCGACAGCTACCTGCGGCAGGATCGCATCCTCGAAGCCGCGAGGAGGAGTGGAGCAAGGGCAATCCATCCCGGTTATGGCTTCCTGTCGGAAAATGCCGAGTTTGCCGAAGCCGTGATGGCCGAAGGTCTCGTCTGGGTCGGGGCGCCGCCCGCTGCCATCAGGGCCATGGGCCTGAAACATGCTGCAAAACAACGGATGATCGCGGCGGGCGTGCCGGTCACACCGGGTTATCTTGGTGACGACCAGAGCCCGGAACGACTGCAGCGCGAGGCCGATGCCATCGGTTATCCGGTGCTGGTCAAGGCGGTGGCCGGCGGTGGCGGCAAGGGCATGCGCCGCGTCGAGCGGTCGGCGGACTTTGCGGTGGCACTCGCCAGTTGCCGGCGCGAGGCGTCGTCATCCTTCGGCGATGACCGCGTGCTGATCGAGAAATATATCCTCTCGCCGCGTCATATCGAGGTACAGGTTTTCGGCGACAGCAAGGGCCAAGTCGTACATCTCTTTGAACGCGATTGCTCGCTGCAACGCCGTCACCAGAAGGTGATCGAAGAAGCACCGGCGCCCGGCATGGATGCCCTGACCCGGGATGCGGTTTGCCAGGCGGCCGTGAAGGCAGCACGTGCGGTAAACTATATCGGCGCTGGCACGATCGAGTTCATCGCCGATGCCTCTGAGGGCCTGCGCGCGGACCGCATCTGGTTCATGGAAATGAACACACGTCTCCAGGTCGAGCATCCCGTGACCGAGGCGATCACCGGACAGGATCTGGTGGAGTGGCAATTGCGCATTGCGTCAGGCGAGCCTCTGCCATTGGCTCAGGATCAACTTTCCATCACCGGCTGGGCCATGGAAGCGCGGCTCTATGCGGAAAATCCCGCAACCGGCTTCCTGCCGTCGATAGGCCGGCTCGACCATCTGCGCCTGCCGGACACGCTGAGGATCGACAGCGGCGTCGAAGAGGGAGATGAAGTGACCCCGCATTACGATCCGATGCTGGCCAAACTCATCAGCCACGGCGCAAGCCGGCAAGAGACGGTCCATAAGCTTTGCGACGGCGTGAGGAAGGTCGAGATCTGGCCGGTGCATAGCAATGCCGGTTTCCTCGTGCGCGCGCTCGCTCATCCCGACTTCCTCGCTGGCGCCGTCGACACAGGCTTTATCGAGCGACATGCCAAAGACCTCGTGCCACCGGGCAAACCGGCTGAAGCGGTTTTGCAGGCCGCAGCGACGGCCCTTTTGCAGAAGCGCTCGCCGGATGTCTGGGCCATGCTGGCTGGATTTCGTCTCAATGCCGAAATTGACCGACGGGTTGCCGTCGACGTGGGAAAATGGCCCTATCTGGTTCAGGTCAATCCGGCACAGGCGACCGTCCGAACGGAAAACGGCGTCCTCTTCCATGATGGCGAGGCCTGGGAGTTCGCGGCACCGCGCGCGGGACATAGTGGCTATGGATCCGGCTCAGGCGACGGTGCCATCGTCGCGCCGATGCCGGGCATCATCATCGCCGTTTCCGTTGCCGAGGGAGACGTGGTCAAACGCGGTCAACCGCTGATCGCCATCGAGGCCATGAAAATGGAGCAGGTGCTGCAAGCGCCTTTCGACGGCACCGTGGCTGAATTGAAAGCCTGCCTGGGCAGTCAGGTGGTCGAGGGCAGCCTGCTCGTCAGGATCGAGGGAGAGGGATGATGGCCGGACGCTATTTTGACGACTGGACAGTCGGTGACAGGATCTCTCACGAGATCCGGCGTACGGTGACCGAAACGGACAACCTGCTGTTCACCCTGATGACCCATAATCCGCAACCGCTGCATCTCGATGTCGAAGCGGCGAAGGCGAGCGAATTCGGCCAGATCCTCGTCAATGGCACCTTCACCTTTTCGCTGATGGTCGGCCTGTCCGTGGGTGATACAACGCTCGGCACGCTGGTCGCCAACCTCGGCTATGACAAGCTCGTCATGCCGAAACCCGTCTTCATCGGCGACACGATGCGGGCCGAAACCGAGATTGCCGACCTTAGAGAAAGTCGATCGCGCCCGACCGCCGGCATCGTCACCTTCCGCCATGAACTCTTCAACCAGCGCAACGAAGTGATCTGCCAGTGCCTGCGCTCCGCACTCGTCTCACGGAGACCGCAATGAGGCTGCGCTCGCTGCTCTTCGTGCCCGGTGACAGGCCCGACCGAATGGAGAAGGCACTCGGCTACGGCGCCGATGCCCTGATCCTAGACCTCGAGGACTCCGTGACACTTGACGCCAAGCCTGCGGCACGAGTGGCGACGGCCGATTTTCTGAGAAAGGCCAAAGGTAAGATCCGGCTCTTCGTCCGCGTCAATCCGCTTCAGGGCGACCTCCTGGACGCCGATCTCTCCGCGATCCTTGACGCCAAGCCGGAGGGGCTCGTGCTGCCAAAGGCAGAGGGAGCATCAAGCGTTGAAGCCCTCATCGCAAAAGCACCCGGCATTCCGGTCCTGCCGATTGCGACGGAGACCCCGGCCGCGATCTTCCAGTTGGGATCCTATCCATCGGTCAAGGCCTGCCTTCTTGGCCTGACCTGGGGCGCCGAAGACCTTCCCGCCGCCATCGGCGCGCTTGGCGCGCGCGACGAGACGGGTCGCTATACCGCACCTTACGAACTGGCACGCTCTCTCACCTTGTTGAGCGCCCATGCGAGCGGCGTCGCAGCGATCGAGACCGTGTATCCAGACATCTCCGACGAAGAAGGCCTGGCAGCCCATGCGAGACGTGCGCGCTTTGACGGCTTCAGCGGCATCATGGCGATCCACCCCACGCAGATCCCTCTGATAAACCAGGCATTTACGCCGACACTGGAAGAATTGGCCGAGGCGCAGGCGATTATCGACGCTTTTGAGGCCAATCCCGGCAAGGGAGCACTGACATTCGCCGGCCGCATGATCGATGCCCCCCATCTGAAGGCAGCACAGCGCTTGCTCGGCCTTGCCGACGATCCATCCAAAGGCTGATCGGCATGACAGCCCTATACGGCCCAGCAGCTCAGGGGCCGAGATTCGCACCGCTGAAGGTAAGGGATCGACGGTTTCTCACTGCGGCAGGCAACGATCTGATGGCGCGCATTGCATCCGGTGAGATTGACACGGAAGAGAAACGCCAACAGCTTCTCGATCGCTACTGTGAGGAGATTAAAGTCAATATTTGGAATGACTGGTCGCGGGGCCTGAGTGTACGGAGTCCTAATCTTGTGCTCGAACCTCTGTTTTCACGATACGACCGTCCTCCAGCGTGAGGATACGGTCAGCACGATCGAGGATGCGATTGTCGTGGGTAACGAGCAATGTTGTCGTACCCCGGGCCTTACCCAAGCGTTTGAGAAGATCGACGACCTCTGACGCACTGTCTTTGTCCAGCGCGGCAGTGGGCTCGTCTGCCAGCACCAGCGCCGGGCTGGAGACAAGGGCGCGGGCAACGGCGACGCGCTGCTTCTGGCCGCCTGACAGGTTCGCGGGCAGATAGGTGGTACGGTCGGTCAAGCCGACCAGCCCAAGCGCATGCTCAGCCGCGCTCTGCGCCACCCGATCGGCCACTTGACCATGCACCTGCACCCCCATCATGACGTTCTGCACCGCAGTCAGGCTTTCATGCAGATTATGGGCCTGGAATATGAAGCCCAGGCGGCGGCGCAGACTGACAAGCTGCGCCTGCGATGCGCCGTTCAACTCGCTTCCCAGAAGCCGCACAGATCCATCCTGTACGGCTCGAAGACAGCCGACAAGCGTGAGGACAGTCGTCTTGCCAGACCCGGAAGGCCCCATCAGCACGGTGAAGCTGCCGCGTTTCAGCATCAGATTCACGTCAAACAGCGCCTGTTTGCGGACGTCGCCACTGCCAAACCAATGATTCAATCCGCGCACATCGACAATTGTCTCGCTGTCCATTGCAGCCTCCTAGAAGAGATCGGCAGGGTCGGCAGCGCCAAGCCGACGGGTCGCAATGGCGCCGGACAGGGCGGAAAAGATGATGGTGCCGAGAAAAACGGTCACTGCCATCGAAGGTGTCATTCCCAAGGGCAGGGTCGTGATCTTCCCCATGAGCGTCAGGATGGTCGTCCCGACAACAAGTCCTGGAATGAAACCCATGATCCCGAGCACCAGCGCTTCTTCGAAGACGATACCGAGGAAGAAGTGGGGGCCGTAGCCCATGGCCTTGAAGGTTGCGTATTCGCGCAGGTGGTCGGCCACATCGGTGGACAGCACCTGATAGACGATAACGATGCCGACGAGAACGCCGATCAACACGCCGAATCCGAAGATGATACCCGTGGGCCGTTTTGTCTGCTGATAGCGCAGATCCTCCTGCGCTGCCTCTTGATAGCTGCGGATGCGAAGGGACGGGTCGGAAATCAGCGTTTTCAGGCGCGCGATCACACTCTCTGTCTCAGCGCCGGGGCGCAGACGCAAAAGAACATGGTCGGGTGCGGAGGAACTGCGCGTCGGGTATAGCGACAGGAATGTCTGATCCGAAACCAGCATATAGCCATCACCACCGAAACCGCCGCCGCCGGCGAATGTGGCATAGGCGGTGATTGTGCGGCCTTGCGTCTCAAAGGAGAGCGGCGTTTGCGGACGGATTGAAGCAGCTTCCTCCTTGGCCAGACCACGGGCGAGCCGATCGAGCAATGCCGCGTTTTGCACCCGCAGGAGATTGAGATCGCCGGCTATATCCCTGGACAGAAACCCGGTCTTGACCGGATCCACACCGAAGGTCGTCAGACTGATATCCTTCTCGCCGCGATCCCAGGGAACATTGGCGATGAACAGACCCATGCCATCGGATACATCCGGATCCCCCATCGCCTGCAGCAACCACTGCCGAGCCACATTGCCCCCGTCGGTCAAGGTGCTCGCATCGCTGGCCGAGATCATGATATCCGCCTGGAAGAAGTCATAGGGACGCAAGGTTGCGGCCCCCATCGAATTCATGATCCCAAGCTGGACGAAGACCAGAACATTGGCAAAGGCCACCCCGGCGAGTGCCGCGGCGAAACGAGTGCGGCTGTGGGTCAGTTGCAACCAGCCGATGGGCAGCCGCCCGAACAGGCGTTGCAGCAGGTAGCTCATGGAATGGCCCGTCCCGTGGTATCAATGCGGGCGATGACCTCGAGATTGGTGAAGCGTGCGGCGACATCCGAGGAGGCTTTGTCCAGCACCACCAGGACCTGGATGACGCGCGCGTCCTTGTTTTCCGCTGCATCGTCTGAAATCAGGCCCTGCCGCCCCACCGTCAGCCCGATCCGGTCCACCCGGCCTTGCAGCGTGGCGCCAAAAGCGGGGGTTACCAGTTCCACCGGCTGGCCAACCATGACGGCACTGATGCGATCCTGCCAGACCTCGACCTCGGCCATCATCTGATCCGTATCTCCCATATCCATGATTCCGTCGGTGGGAGGTCGCTGTCCGGGCGTGACATGGATGTCGAGGATCGTTCCCGTGATGGGCGCCACCACCTCGGCGCGTGCAAGGTCGAGACGAGCACGGGCCAACTCAGATTGGGCTGCATCGACATTGCGTCGCGCGACGATCACATCGGGCTGTTCGTCCAGCGTGACTGAAGCATAGCGCGTCAGCGTTGCCTCTGCGCGGACAACGGAAAGTCTCGCGTCTTCTGCCGCAGCCCGGGCCGCATCGAGTGCCGCCTGTGTGCTGACGGCGTTCGAAGCAAGCGCCTCCGTTCGTGCCAGGGCCGATGCAGCTTCGGCAGCCGTAGATATGGCTTGATCGAGTGCGGCTTGTGCTTCGTTGCGGCTTGCCTCGACCGCCGCCCGCGTCTGGATGAGGGTTGCTTCTCGCACGGCGAGGTTTGCCTCTGCGGTGAGCACGGCACCGGCAAGCGCCGTGTGATTGTCGAGCCTCGCCAGCAAGGAGCCTTTCTCCGCCCGGTCGCCCACGGAAACGAGAATCTCCGCAATGCGCGCATCGCCAGCCCCATAGGGTGCTGCGACGACCGAAACGTCGCCACGCGGCATCACCCGCGCCAATCCCACCACGTCAGATGGCAGCATGGTTTCTGCCATCTTGGGCGGCAACTCGATGTCAGGCGGCAGCGCAATCGGCGCATCCGAGCCACCGCCGGGCTGAAGCCCCGTCAGCGCGTAAAACTTCTGCAAGCCTGTCGGTTGGAAATACATTCCCAGCACCGCACCTGAGAACATGAAAACGGGGACCAGCAGCACGAGCAGGTACCGCTTGCGAAACCAGCTGCGCTGCCGAGGTGATTTTGGCTCCGACAGATTCAGATTGATCGGGAGGCTTTTCTCATCAGTCGCTGACATTGCAGTTCACTCGTTCCTGTCGATCTTTGAATGCGAGGTTGACCCTTCGTCCCGGTCCTACCAACTGGCAAGGATGCCTCGGCGGCAACCAAGCTGCAACAGATTACATATCACAGAACATATATGTTATTGTTTGTTACAGTGCATTCGTGAGCCTGACCAGACTCCAAGCGGATGTCCCGAAGTTCTTCGCCTCGTCAGAGCCTTGCAGACGAGCCTGACGAATGGCGTCGCGACGCCGGAGGCCTGGCAACCCGGCGAGAAAGTCATAGTCGGCTCGCCGAAGACGATGGCTGAAGTGGAGAAGCGGCTAACCGAAGGCCTGGAGACCACGGACTGGTACTTCACCGTCAAGGACCTTGCCTGAGCACGCCTTGGCAATCCGGCACCAAAACGGTGACGGCAGCAGATCAACCTTCGTGCCTCTTCTGAGTGCGAAGGTCGATCCTTGAAGCCGGCGCCAGAACTGAAAATCACCGATATTGACGAAGGAACTCAAGATGACTGCCAGACCAGATGTGAAAGGCTTTTTCGACCAACGCACATTCAGCATCCAATATGTCGTCAGCGATCCAGCGACAGGAAAATGTGCGATCATCGATCCGGTGCTGGACTACGAGGCAAAGTCGGGCGCAACCGCGACCCGAAATGCCGATGCGATCCTGGATTATATCAAGGAAAAGCGGCTCAGCGTCGAATGGATCCTCGACACCCACCCCCATGCAGACCATTTCTCCGCCGCCCGCTATCTGAAAGAGAAGACCGGAGCGCAGACCGCCATCGGCGCGCGCGTGGTCGAGGTGCAGGAGCTCTGGAAGGAGATTTACAACTGGCCAGACCTGCCAGCCGATGGCTCGCAGTGGGACAGGCTGTTCGAGGCCGGCGAGACCTTCTCGGTGGGCGACATCACGGGCCGCGTCCTCTTCTCACCCGGCCACACGCTGGCTTCGATCACCTACGTGATCGGCGACGCCGCCTTTGTGCACGATACCCTGTTCATGCCGGATAGCGGCACGGCCCGCGCCGATTTTCCCGGTGGCAGTGCAAAGCGGCTCTGGGCGTCGATTGGGGAAATCCTGTCGCTGCCCGACGAGACGCGCCTGTTCACGGGCCATGATTATCAGCCGGACGGGCGTGAACCCCTCTGGGAAAGCACCGTCGCCGAACAGAAGCGCAGCAACCCCCATATTGCCGGCAAGGACGAGGCAGCTTTCGTCGCACTTCGCGAAGCACGCGACAAAACACTGCCCATGCCGAAGTTGATCCTGCATGCGCTGCAGGTCAACATTCGCGGAGGACGCCTGCCGGAACCGGAAGCAAACGGCAAGCGCTATTTGAAGATTCCGCTGGACGCGCTTGCAGGGGCAGCCTGGGAATGAACGACATCGTCACCCAGGCCCTGACGGCGATCGGCTCGGGCGGCCTCGTGGGCTTTACGCTTGGACTGATCGGCGGCGGCGGCTCCATCCTGGCAACGCCCCTGCTGCTCTATGTGGTCGGCATCTCGCAACCGCATATCGCAATCGGCACCGGCGCTCTGGCCGTATCGGTCAATGCCTATGCCAATTTTGTCGGCCATGCCCGCAAGGGGCATGTCTGGTGGCGTTGCGCTTTCGTCTTCGCCGCCACCGGGACGGTCGGAGCACTCGCGGGCTCAACACTCGGGAAAGCTTTCGACGGGCAGAAGCTGCTTTTCCTGTTTGGCCTGTTGATGCTGGTCGTCGCCGGCCTGATGCTCCGGCCCCGGACCGCAATTGTCTCAAATGTCGTCAAGACGGATGGCCTGACATGCTGGAAAACGGCGGCTGTGGCCATCGCAGCAGGAGCAGCATCAGGCTTCTTCGGAATTGGCGGAGGGTTCCTGATCGTACCAGGCCTGATGCTCGCGACCGGCATGCCGATGATCAACGCGGTCGGATCGTCGCTTCTCGCCGTCGGGACGTTTGGCCTTGCCACCGCGATCAATTACGCGGCCTCGGACCTGATCGACTGGGCGATCGCGGCCGAGTTTATCAGTGGCGGCGTGATCGGTGGCTTCGGCGGCATGCTGCTGGCAACCCGTCTTTCAACCCGCAGAAACCTTCTCAACCGCATCTTCGCCGTGCTGATCATCGGCGTCGCTTTCTATGTGCTGTACAAAAGCAGCGCTGCGATCCTGCCGCTCTGGTGAAAGGTTTGGAAATGTCGTTGTCAAAGCAGCAGAAGTTCTGGAACCGTATTGCTGAACGCTATGCTGCACGCCCGCTCAAAGACGTAGCGGCCTATGACGCCATGATCGGCGACGTCTCATCGCACCTCAAACCCGCAGACCACGTCTTGGAACTCGGTTGCGGCACAGGCGGCACCGCCATCCGGCTGGCGCCCTGCGTGTCACACTGGACGGCGACAGATTTCTCCGCCGAGATGATCAGGATCGCTCGGAGCAAGCCAGCGGGAGACAACCTGACCTTCAAGGTGGCGGACGCCGAGAATGCCTATGACGGTGGTCCATTCGACGTCATCTGTGCCTTCAACGTTCTGCACCTGGTGGAAAACCAGCCAGCCGCCTTGGCGCAGATCTTCGCCAACCTGAAACCTGGCGGCCTGCTCATCTCCAAAACCTGGTGTTTCGCCGATCTGAGTTTCAAGTTTCGTCTTCCGTTTCGTGCGCTGCAGTCGGTAGGCTTATTTCCTGCGGTCAAGCCGCACAGCATCTCCGACCTTCGGCAGTCGATGACAGATGCTGGTTTCGAGATCACAGACGAGCGGCTCTTTGGCAAGCATCCGCAAAACCCCTATATCGTCGCGCGCAAGCCTGAGCCGCAAGATCTGGCTTCGTGACCGAAGACCCACTTTCCTTCCAGTTTTCGGGAATCAGAGCACCTGTGAAATGGCATCCTGGGTTCCGAGGGTCGTTGAATCCAGAACCGGAATCCCGAGGGTTTTGGAAAGGTCAGTTGCAAGGCGACTGCCTGCGAGGTTCGTGCTCCAGATCAGCACGGCATCAAGCGGGGCTCTGGCCAGTTCCTTCACAAGACGGTCCAGCGTCTCGCTTGAGACCATCGATGCTTCAAAGTTGTCTGTGATGCCAAGATTGCGGCCCGCGACGATCTCGATACCTTCGCCGCCGAAGGTCTGCACGAGCCGCTTGCCTTCCAGCTCATCGCCCTGAGCAAGCAATCCTATTTTCTTGAGGTGATGCCGGTTGAGAAAGCTGGAGGTCGCCAAGGCTGTAGTCGTGGCGGGGATTCCAGTCTGCTCCTCGAGCATGTGACACAACTGTCGATCGGGCTCAAAGCCCAACAGGGCGCCACGTGTTGCATTCCAGAGGATGATTTGGGGCCTGGCCTGGGCGAGCAGGTCAGCGGCCTGCCGAAAATGGGCGAGAGCATAGCCCTCCGGCGGATGGCCATCGTAGGGTACCCGGGAAAAGCAGGCATCGAGACCCGGGTAGTCGGCAATAATCGTCTGCGTGATCCGCTCGACGACGCGATTTGATGAGGGAAGTATGACGCCGATAGCTGGAGCAGGCAGGGAATGCGACATTGTCATTGGTGATCACTGCTCCCGGACGATCAACGTCCGCTCAGAGGACCAACTGGCGGTCCAGACATCGCCCAGCTGAGGCGTGTTGGCGCCGAGGCTGTCGATCGGCAGCGAGCAGATGAACTCGGTGCCTTGTATCTCCAGCCAGATGGAAAGCGCCTGCCCCTTGAAGACAGTTCGAATGACCTGGCCTCTGACGGTATTGACTGTCTCACCGGATGTCTCGACAGGCGAAAGCCGGATACTTTCCGGCCGCACCGCCATGATAGCCTGTTGACCGACACCCAGCGCGCTCGGCAGAAGGCTTTCGAATATCTGTCCTGTAGCGCTTCTCAATAGGGTCTTGTCTTCCTGCTTGCCGATAATGGTTGCGGGCATGAAATTTGATGTGCCGATGAAGTCTGCGACGAAATGCGATGTCGGACGCTCGTAGATTTCGCGGGCCGAGGCGACCTGCTCAATACGGCCGCCCCGCATGACGGCGATCTGGTCTGCAAGGACCAGCGCCTCCTCCTGGTCGTGGGTGACGAGGATTGTGGTCAGCCCGAGCTCGTTGCAGAGTTGGCGCAACTCGATCTGCATGGCCTCGCGCAGCTTCTTGTCGAGCGCACCGAAAGGTTCGTCCAGAAGCAGGACCTTGGGGCGGTAGACGATCGCGCGGGCAAGCGCGACCCGCTGCTGCTGACCACCGGAAAGGGCCGCCGGCATCCGGCCCTCGAAGCCGGTCAGGTGGGTCAGGGCCAAAGCCTGTCTGGCTCTCTGCTCCGTCTCCGCTCTGGAAATACCTCGCATCGACAGGCCAAAGGCAACGTTTTCAAGCACGGTCATGTGCGGGAAAAGCGCATAGTTCTGGAACAGCATGCCGATATTGCGCCGATGGACTGGAAGATCCGTGATCGGCTTGCCGTCGATGGAGATGTCGCCGGATGTTGGCTGGACGAGGCCGGCGACCATCCGCAACGTCGTGGTTTTGCCGCAGCCGGAAGGACCAAGAAGCGCAAGGATCTCGCCGCTGCGGGCTTCCAGTGTGACGTCGCTGACGACCTGGTTTCCACCATAGCTACGGCTGATGCCGCTGAGCTTGACGCTGCCACCGCCGATTTTTGCGGTTATCGCAGGATTGTCCATCGGCTCTTCTCCATCGACTTGGATTGTTGGCGGCCGGCCCGCAAGGCCAACCGCACTCTTTGTGGCGATCAGACAGCGAAGATGCCGTTCATCTTTTCGGTCCAGGCTGAGCGCTGGGCATTGATGAATTCCCAGTCGGGCGTGAACAGGCCGCGCTTGTCCATTTCGGCGAGCGGATAGGCGAGATATTTGAGGGTTTCGGGCGAGAATTCGATGCCGCTGACCGGCGGAGCGGTCAGGGCGAACTCGCTGAATTCCTTTTGGGTTTTCTGCTCCAGCATGCGGTTCATGAAGGCGACGGCGACATCCCTGTTGGGACCACCCTTGACCAGAACCTGGCAATTGTTGCCGGCAAAGCTGCCTTCCTTCGGGAAGCTCATGGTCACCGGAGCGCCCTTGGCAGTATACGGATAGACGTATTTCGACAGCTCAAGAAGACCGATGTCGGCCTGGCCCTGTGCCACTTCGTTGGCGGCCTGCGGACCGTTGTCGAACAGGTTCATGATATTCGGCTTGAGTTCGGCGACCTTGTCGAAGCTGTCGTCGATCAGGTACTGGGCTTCGGCGAAAGGCTTGCCCGACTTCACGGCTGCGGCGACGATCAAGAAGAAGACCGATGGGGTATTCTTGGGGCTAACCAGCTTGAGCTTTCCGGCATATTCTGGCTTCCAGAGATCAGCATAGCTGTCCGGGGGCGTGACCGACGTGTTGTGGAACATGCTGCCGACGGAGATCGCAAGCGCGGTTGCCCAGCCGTCGAACCCGAATTTTGGGTAGAGGTTGGCCATCGCCGGCATGTCGCCCGCCGGAAGCTGCTCGATCAGGCCTTCCGACTTGCAGATGGGAATGGCAACGTCATCAATGAACATGACCGAAAACTTCGGATTGTCCTTGGTCGCACGCATCTTGCCGACATTTGCAAGGGTGAAGCCTTCTTCGGCGATCACCCGGCAGCCGAAATCCTTCTCGAAGACCGGAATGATCTCTTTCTTGACGAACTCGCCCTGCGAGCCGCCCCAGATGCCGATCTGGATTTCCTTATCCACGGCCCAGCTATTGCGTACGAAGCCCATGGGGGCTGCCAAGGCGGTAGCGCCCAGTGCCAACTTGCCGAATGTGCGTCTTGAAATATTGGTCATATCATTTCCCCTTTTATGGTTGAGCGAATTTTCTTGAGCGCGATCAACTCGCCAAACGGGCAAGGCTGATCCCGAAAACCTTCTCGATGACGAGCACGAGAAGAAGCGCGAAGATGATCATCAGCGAGGCGATGGCAGCGATCGACGGATCGAAAGAGCGTTCGATGATGGTGTAGAGGTAAAGCGGAATCGGGAAATGGTTGCCGTCGGCAAGCCACATCGAGATTGGGTAATCGTCAAAGGAGACGATGAAGCAGAAGATGCCGCCGGCCAGAATACCGGGCCGAACCTGCGGCCAGATCACTTTGGTGGCAACGAGATGCGGCGCTGCGCCCAGCACCGAGGCCGCATCCTCGAGGTTGCGGTTGACCAGCACAAAGCTCGCAGACACCGACCGGATGACATAGGGCAGGCAGATCACCGTGTGGCCGATGACCAGCTGCAGCATGGTGGCACGCGAAGCCATCATCGAGAACAACTGGAGAAGTGCGACACCGGTGACGATCAGCGGCACGATGAGCGGCGACAGGATGACGCCGAGCACCATATCTTGCCCCGGCACCTTGAAACGGGTGAGGCCGACTGCGCAGGGAATTCCGAGGATCAGCGATACGATCGTGACGATCGCGGCCAGTTCCAGGGAGAACAGGAAGCTGCCCTGTGCTTCCGGATTGGTCAGCACCGCCGCATACCATTTGAGGGTGAAACCCTGCGGCGGAAAGACGATGTAGGCTGTGTCGGAAACCGACATCAGCAACGGCACGATCAGGGGGGCGACGACAATCAGCAGGATGATGCCGACAACAATCTTCAGGAGTGGGCTGACGGTCTCCGTCATCGTGTGGCCTCCGTCCAGCGGGCGAAGCGCCGGTTGACGATTTTGAGGAAGACGAGATTGGCGCCAAGCACCATGGCAATCAGCAGCGTTGATATCGCCGCGCCGAAGGGCCAGTCGTTGAGTGTCAGGATCTGCTGTTCGATCAGCGTGCCGAGCAGTGGCGAGAAATTGCCGCCGAGAACCTGCGGTGTCACATAGGCGGCCGAACTCAGCGAGAACACCAGCGAAGCACCGACGGCAAGTCCCGGAAGGCTGAGCGGCAGGATCACCCGCAGGAAGACGCGCAGCCGCGTGGCGCCGGCAACGCGGGCGGCTTCCTCGACCGTCCGGTCGATCCGGGCGATCGCCGAGGCCAGCGGCATGACCATGAAAGGCAGATAGACATGCACGCACGCAATCAGCACTGCCCATTCGGTGTAGAGGAGAACCGGCGGATTGCTGATGCCGACCAGTTTCAACAACCAGGCCAGCGCACCGGTCTTGTTGAGGATGGCCTGCCAACCGTATGAGCGGACAACCACATTGACCAGAAGCGGGGCAAGGATGGTGAGAGTGACCAGCCTCGCAAGTGATGGCCCACCGCGGGCGATGGCAATGGCGAGCGGGTAGGCGAAGATCGCGGCGCAAACACTCGTCAGCAATGCGATGCGGATGGTGCGCAGCAGGATGCGGAAATACAGATCCGAGGAAAATAGCCGAGTATAGTTCTCGAGGGTAAACCCCTGCACCATGGTGCCGTTGATGCTGTGGGCCGAAAAGCTGGAGAAGATCATCACGAGCACCGGCCAGAGAAACCACACCGCGAGAAACAGAAGCGCTGGCAGAACCAGAAAGATGCCGGTGTGGCGGGTCGATGAAAACGCCGACCAGAGCCATTCAGTGAGCCTGGAGAGTGTACCGGCATCGTGCCGGTCGGTCGTCTCGCCGACCTCCGCAGTGGTGTCAAACATCATCGTTCTGTCCACGCTCCGCATCCAGGCACCTCGTCGGACTGTTCCTGAAGGTCCAGTGCGCTTTGTTCGATGCTCCGACAATCGGTAAATTTCCCGTTGCCGTCTATCGCAGAATAGGCAATCATCCATTCGAATAATTAGAATGATTGCGAGAGTGAGGCTATGCGCGGATCCCTGGTGCCAGCGTCCTTGCGTTATGCGGATCAGGTGGCCCGCTCCGGATCAATCCAGAAGGCGGCCAAGGAGTTGAACGTTGCGGCATCCGCCATCGATCGGCAGATCCTGTTGCTGGAGGCGGATTTGGGTGTGGAGCTGTTTGAACGCATGCCGCGCGGCATGCGACTGACTGCCGCCGGCGATGCGCTGATCGCCTTGGCCCGGCGCTGGAAGAGCGATGAGCGCAAGGCGGCTTCGGATATCCGGCAGTTGCAGGGCATCCACCAAGGGCATGTGCGGCTGGCGGCAATGGACAGTCATGCCAACGGCTTCCTGCCACTCTTCATCGAGAAGCTTGCGATAGAGCACCCGCGAATTTCTCTCGAGGTCGAGATTGCCAGCCCCGACAATGCACTGTCGGCACTGGTGGCCGGCGATGTCGACATCATCGCCGCGTTCAATCTTTCCCCGCGGCGTGACGTTCACGTACTTTGGAGTGCCGACCTTCCATTGGGCTGTGTCGTCGCCCCGGGGCATGAACTTGCGAATGGAAAAACGACGAGCCTGCAGGAAGCGGTTCATTATCCGATTGCCCTCCAGAGCAAGGCATTGTTCATCCGCCGCTATCTCGATGCCCGTTATGGCTGGCTGTTCACAGACCCGCAGAAGGCCGTGGTGACCAATTCCTTGCAACTCGTCAAACAGCTGGCGTGCAGCGGTCGCTACATTGCCTTCACCTCGGAGCTGGATGCTGCGCCGGAAATCACCGAGGGTTCGCTCATTTTTCTGCCCGTCCGTGACAAGGGGGCGGAACCCCAGACGGTCGGCTTGGCGATTGACGCACGAAAGCCACTGTCCCGTATCGGCCGAATTGTGGCGGATATGCTGAAAGACGAAATCGAATTGTGCCTCGAACGAGTACGCCTGACGCGCCCGCGTCACACTGAGACATCTTGAACCGGGGCATTCCGCTTGTGATCCTTGCGGGGAAGAAGTGAAGAGTTCGATGAAGGGCTCGAAGCTTTCGGAAGCGCAGGTCCGGCAAGTGCGCACAAGACGGAAATTTCCGATGTGACGGTCCGCAATTGGCGCAAGACGTATGCGGGCATGATCCAGTCGGAGATGAGGCATCTTCGCCAGCTTGAGGAGGAAAACGCCGAGCTCACGAAGATGCTGCCGACCTGTCGCCGACCAAGGCCCTGCTGCAGGATGTGCTGACAAAGCTCTGAGGCCTGCCAGCAAGCGCAAGCGTGTCGACAACAGGCAACCTTAAGGAAGTAGGACGGCCCCGCCCACCAATATCACAGCGTCAAAGCAGTAGTGTCGCTCGAAATTAGCGCCCTCAGAATACCTTTCTGGGTGTGCTCGCTATGCTCCACCATAGCGGCTCGTGCGAGATCGGGATCCCGCAGACGTAGCACATCGACAATACGCCGATGATCGGCGCTGGTTTCCGGATTGACGTCTCGACTGACGGCGCCGAGATAGAAGAGACGCGTGCACTCATCAAGATGCGCAGCGACCAGCGCCAACAGCCTGCTATTGTTCGCTCCCTCGGCGATCGCAAGGTGGAAATCGCGGTTAGCCTTGACGAAAGACTGTACGCTCTCGCCCTGCTGCGGATCGTAGCGAGCCTCCGCCAGAGCTTCGAGCCGATCAAGGTCTGCAGCGGATAGATTGAGAGCGGCCATAGCGGCGGCCGTGCCCTCGGTCATCGCGCGGATAGCAAAGAGATCGTTGATGTCCTTTACCGTCACGGGCGTGACCCGGTAACCTCGTCTAGGAAAAGCTTCGATCAGGCCTTCCGCCACCAATCGACCAAGCGCTTCCCGCACCGGCGTCTTGCTCATGGCAAGCTGCTCTGCCAGTTCGAGCTCCGAAAACTCGGCCCCGGGCCTTAAGGAGCCGGAGAGAACCCGCGCACGCAGAGAAACATATGCGGTCTCCGTCAAGGAAATTTTCTTCTGCCGGGCCGGCGAGTTATCACTTTCGACGCTAAGGCTCTGCAAGACGGCTTCTCTCCAAGCTCGATGGGTTCTGTCGGACCCGCTCGTGGATCATATGGCTTCACGCCCCTTTCTGTCTTCCTCCACTTTTTCTGACTTCGCAAGGCAGCCAGCCTTTGACATGAGATATTTCGTAGTATACCACAAGAGATATCACAGTTTGACGGCACGGGAGAGCCGTATTTGGAGGAACCGTGGCGCAGATCCTGGTGATCAATCCGAACAGCTCGAAAGCCGTCACACGCTCGATGGAGGCGTGCCTGAAACCGTTCGAAGGCAATGGCCATGAGATCCACTGCACTGAGCTCGAAGGCGCACCGACTGGCATCGAGACGGATGCCCATGTGGCCGAAGTCGTACCGTTGCTGGTTGAGGCCGTGCAGACGGCGAGAGCAGACGCCATCGTGATCGCATGCTTCTCAGATCCCGGCATTGCGGCCGTGCGAGCTGCCACGAATGTCCCGGTCGTCGGCATTGCCGAAGCGGCCTATCTGACGGCGCTCGGCCTTGGACAGCGCTTCGGCATCGTGTCGATGGGCCCGTCCTCGATTGGTCGTCACCGGCGCTACCTTGAGGCGCTGCAACTCGATCGCAGGCTCGCAGGCGATCGATCGATCGACATGACCGTTGCTGAACTCATCGCACAGGACGCGGTCATGCCCGTCACACGCATTTCCTCCGTGCTTCGTGATGAGGACGGTGCCGAGGCAGTCATCCTCGGCTGCGCCGGCCTCGGAACCTACCGGGAGGCTTTGCAGACGGCGCTGGGTTTGCCCGTCATCGACCCGGTTCAGGCCGGCGTCGCCCTTGCCTGCATGCAGGCTGAACTAGGCTACCGTGGGAGAGTGTCGTGAGCATTGATCTCGTCATTCGCGGGCGGATCGTCACGCCCCAGATGACTATTCCCAATGGCTGGGTCGCTATCTCAGGCTCGCTCATCCACGCAGTCGGAGAAGGGGATGCCCCGGCCGCAGCCACCGTTCGCGATGCTGGAGACGCTTTCGTATTGCCGGGCATCATCGATGGACAAACGCATGCGGGTAGCTATCTCGGCCTCCCGGGGATCGAGCCGACGACCCGATCCGCCATTGCCGGCGGGGTCACGACGATCGTCGACATGCCCTATGACAACCCGACCCCGCTGAGCGCCCGGGAGCACCTGGACGCCAAGGTCGAAGCCGTCGAACGCTTCGCCCATTGCGATGTCGCGCTCTACGGGACTGTCATGCCAGGGCAATCCGTCGACGAGATGCGAGCGCTTGCCGCTGGTGGCGTCGTCGCCTTCAAGATCTCCGCTTTCGAAAGCAGTCCGACCCGTTTTCCGAGGATCGATGCGGCACTCGCCCTCGACCTGCTGGAAGCGCTTTCGGCAACCGATCTGCCGCTTGGATTGCACAACGAAGATCAGGAAATCGTACGCTCACGGGTTTCGCGCGCAAGAGCTGAGGGGCGAAACGGCATTACCGCTCACTCGCCGAGCCGGCCCGAAGTCGCAGAACTGGCATCAACCGTGCATTTCCTCGAACTCGCTGCCAATGCCGGTGGGCACGCACATATCGTGCACATCAGCACGCCGCGCGGCTTCAAGCTGGTCGACAATTATGTGCAAGAGGGTGTCAGGGCGACCGGCGAGCTCTGCGTCCACTATCTCTGGTTCGATCCCGAACGCGACGGTGAAGAGCTCGGCGCGCGGATGAAGGTAAACCCACCCATTCGGCCCGGTCAGATCGATCGGCTCTGGCGGGAACTGATCGAAGGCCGGATCGCCTTCGTCAGCTCAGATCATTCCAGTTGGCCGATCGACAACAAGTTCACCGATAGCATCTTCGATGCCGGTGCCGGCGTGCCCGGAATGGAGACGCTGTTGCCTGCCTTCTTCACCGTCGCAAAGGAGCGCGGCGTTGATGCAGCTCATTACTGCGCTGAATATCTCGCCGAACGTCCTGCGCGCTTCTTCGGCCTTTATCCGCGCAAGGGTGCCCTCGTCCCCGGTGCCGATGCTGACATCACGATCCTCGCCGAGGGGGACGATGTCTGGGACGCCAGTCGCGCCCAGGATGGCCTCAACTGGAGCCCTTACGACGGACGGCGCTTCGCCGCCCGGGTGGCCGCAACCTATCACGCCGGCAGGCTCGCCTATGACGGCCGTGCAGTCCTCAATACGCCCGGCAGCGGACGCTATCTGCGCCGCGGCGAAAGCAAATGGTTTCCGCAGGATCTCACAACATGACACAGCCCCCCGCCCGGCCCGATGACGGTATAGTCGAGAAGGCTATCACCTTCCTCTATTACGTCGATCTTCCCCGTGCATTCGGCTTCTACACAGAAGTTATGGGATTTCCGCTCGAGATCGATCAGGGGTGGTCGAAGATCCTGAAGATTGCCGAGCATGCCTATGTCGGCCTCGTGGACGAGACCCGAGGAATGCATCGCGCCAATCCTATCAAGCCCGTGCAGCTTTGCATCCGCGTTCCAGATGTCGATGCCTGGCATCGCTTTCTCTCGAGCCAAAACGCGACCGGGCTGACCGAACCAAAGGACAGCGTCTCCTTGGGAATTCGAGCCTTCGTGCTGGAAGACCCGGAAGGCTACCAGATCGAGGTGCAATCCGTACTTCGGTGAAAACGCGCATGCAAACGTGTCGGCATACCAAAAAGGGGAACTAAAAATGCTGAATCTTCGCATGAAATCCGGACGCATCGTGGCACTTGCCGCTTTCGTCCTCCTGAGCTCGACGGCCTTGGGCGGCCTGGTCCAAGCCAAGGAACTGACCGTCGGCCTGACGTCGGACGCCGTCAATCTCGACCCCCAGGCAGGCGAGGAGTTGTCCAGCAACATCCTCTTCTACCACATCTACGATCCACTGGTCCGCCGCAATGCCGACCTGTCCTTCGGACCCGGCCTTGCAGAAAGCTGGGAGCTCAAGGATGACACGACCTGGATGTTCAAGCTACGCCAGGGCGTCAAGTTCCACAATGGCGAGGACTTCAAGGCGTCCGATGTTGTCTTCACCCTGGACCGGCTGAAGAAGTCGCTGATGGCCAATCTTGGCGCCAACATCGCCTCCTTCACAGCGGTCGATGATTACACTGTCGAGATCAAGACTCCCAAGCCCTACGCAGTCCTGCCGAACGATCTGGCAGCCGTCCTGATCCTCAGCGAGAAGTATGCGAAGGAAGTGGGCGACGAGCAGGTGGATTTGAAGCCTGTTGGCACCGGCCCCTACAAGCTGGTCGAATGGATCAAGGAAGATCATATCACGCTCGCCGCCAATGCTGACTATTTCGCCGGCGCGCCTGAGATCGACGAGGTCACGTTCCGCCCGATCACCAATGGCGCCACCCGTACGGCAGCCCTGCTGACCGGCGAAGTCGACGTCATCCAGGATCTCAACGTCCGCGACGTCGACCGCGTCAAGGCAGATGACCGCTACAAGGTCATGTCGAAGCCAAGCCTGCTAAACGTCGTGGTGTCGATCGACCATCGTGAGAAGAGCCCTACCATCGCGCTCGACAAGAACCCGATGATGGATCGTCGCGTCCGTGAAGCCATGGTTCGCGCGATCGACGTCAATGCGATCAGCAAGATCATCATGAATGGCCTGTCGACGCCGTCGGAGCAATATGTCCCTGCTTCCCATACGGGCTATGTCGACGGTGCAAGCTTCCGCGACATGTATCCCATGGATCTTGAGAAGGCGGCAGCGCTCATGGCCGAGGCCGGCTATGCCGATGGCTTCACGGTGACCCTCGACACCACCAACAATCGCTATGTCAATGACCAGCAGATCGCGCAGGCACTTGCTTCGATGCTCGGCAAGATCAAGATCGATCTCAAGCTCAACCTGATGCCGAAGTCCAACTTCTTTGGCTACATCCGGGTACCCAGCGAGCAGTCGAGCATGATCATGAGCGGCTGGGACGTTCCGTCTGGTGACGGCGGTTCGATGTACAGCGTGATGTTCTACTCGCGCGACAAGAAGGAAGGCTATGGTCAGGTCAACCGCGGATCTTATTCCAATCCGAAAGTGGACGAACTGATCGACAAGGCTGATGCAACCTCCAAGCTCGAAGAGCGCGACGGTTACCTGCAGGAAGTCACCAAGATCCTGATGGAAGACATCCCGATGATCCCGATCCACTACGAGCAGGATCTTTATGCGGCAAAGACCAATGTCGAGATGACACCGCGTGCGGACAAGTTCCTCTGGGCCTACGAGATCGACATCAAGGAATAACCCCAACCCGAACGAGCGCGGGGCTGTCGACCTTGAAAGGGGACAGTCCCGAATTTCTCACTTCTTCATGACGGGACACTGCCTTGCTGGGTTACACGATCAAGCGGCTCCTGCAGATGGTGCTGGTACTCTTTTGCGTATCGGTCATCGTCTTCCTGATGATGAGCTTTACCGGCGATCCCGTCTTCATGGTGATCCCGATTGATTCCACCACCGCCGAGATCGAACAGGCCCGCCGTCTCCTGGGTCTCGATCGATCCCTGGTGAGCCAGTATTTCATCTTCCTTGGCAACATGTTGCAGGGCGATTTCGGGCGTTCCTATGTGTTCCGACAGCCGGCCATGGACCTCATCCTGGAGCGTCTACCGGCAACGATCGAAATGGTGCTGGTAGCAATCATGCTGGCGACCGTGATTGCCGTCCCGCTCGGCGTCTATGCCGGGGCCAATCCAAACAAGCCGGTTTCTCGCGGCATCATGGCGGGCTCGCTGCTCGGCATTTCCCTCCCAGGCTTCTGGGTGGGCATGATGCTGATTTTCTTCTTATCTGTCCGCTATCAGCTTCTGCCCTCCTCCGGACGCGGCGATACGGTGGAAATCTTGGGCCTGCGCATATCCATCTTCACGGCGGACGGCTGGTCCCACATCATCCTGCCATCCGTGACACTGGCGCTGGCCACCCTTGCCATCATGCTGCGCATGACCCGTGCGGGCATGATGGAGGTGATGCGTCAGGACTATATGCGGTTTGCCCGTGCAAAGGGCGCGTCCCGCCAGAACATCCTGTTCAGGCATGGCCTGAAGAACGCTCTCATTCCGGTCGTCACGATCTTCGGCCTGCAGCTCGGGGACCTCATCGCTTTTGCAACGATCACCGAAACCATCTTCGCATGGCCTGGGACCGGCAAGCTGCTGATCGATTCCATCTACCGCGGGGATCGCCCGGTCATCGTCGTCTACCTGATGCTGACCGCGTTCATCTTCGTTGCCATCAATTTCATTGTCGACATCGTTTACACGCTGATCGACCCGCGCATTACCGTGAAGTGAGGATGGCATGACCGGGTTCTTCTCTTCGGAATTCTTCTTTCACTACCGCCGAAACCTGCCGGCGGTCTTCGGAAGCGTACTGCTCGTCTTCTTCGCCCTGCTTGCGACCTTCGGGCCACTTCTCGTCGCCCAGGACCCCTATGACGTTTCGCAGTTGGAACTGATGGACAGCTTCAAGCCGCCGGTATGGCTCGAGGGCGGGGATGTCAGATACTTGCTCGGGACAGATGGTCAGGGCCGCGACGTCCTTGCATCCATTGTCTACGGTGCGCGAATTTCCGCCTTCATCGGCCTCGCCGCCATGATCTTCTCCTGTGGGATCGGGACCGCACTCGGGCTGATTTCCGGTTACTACGGGGGGATCGTCGATAGCATCATCATGCGCATCGCAGACATCCAGCTGTCGTTTCCCTCGATGCTGATTGCGCTTTTCCTGATGTCGGCATTCGGAACCGGCATCGGCATGGTTCTCATCGCCCTCACCGCCGTCGGCTGGGTGGTTTACGCCCGCACCGTTCGCGGATCGACCTTGAGCGAAATCCAGAAGGAATACATTCAGGCGGCAAAGGTGGCGGGGCTTGGAAACGGCGAGATCATCCTGCGCCACGTGCTGCCAAACGTGATGACGCCGCTCATCGTGGTTGCCACGATCCAGGTCGGCACCTTCATCCTGATCGAGGCATCCTTAAGCTTTCTCGGTGTCGGCGTCCCCATCACCGAGCCTTCGCTCGGCCTGCTCGTAAAGGAGGGCTTCGATGTCCTGTTCTCGGGCATCTGGTGGACCTCTGCCTTCCCCGGTCTGTTCATCATGTTCCTCGTCTTCGGCATCAACCTGTTCGGCGACTTCCTGCGGGACGAACTCAATCCGCGGCTGAGATGACGAAGGAGACAGCGACCATGGGCGAAGCACTTCTCGAAGTCCGGGATCTCAAGACACATTTCCATACCTTCGGTGGCGTGGTGAAAGCCGTCGATGGCGTGAGCTTCGACGTTCGCCCGGGAGAGGTCGTCGGCCTCGTCGGCGAGTCCGGTGGCGGGAAATCGGTAATCGGCTTTTCCATTCTCGGCCTGATCGATCCACCCGGACGGATTGAGGCCGGCCGTATTCTCTTTGCTGGCGAAGATCTGACCCGCAAGAGCGAAGACCAGATGCGCGCAGTGCGCGGCGGCGAAATCGCCATGGTGTTCCAGGACCCCATGACGTCTCTCAATCCGGTCTACACGGTCGGACGCCAGATGGACGAAATGCTGCGCCTGCATACCGACCTCGATCAGAAGGCGCGGCGTGCACGCTGCATCGAGATGCTCGAGGACGTCGGCATCTCGGAGGCCGCCAGCCGGCTCGACGCCTATCCGCACCAGTTCTCTGGTGGCATGCGCCAGCGCGTCGTGATTGCCATCGCCCTCCTGGCCGGTTCCCGCCTGATCATCGCGGACGAACCGACCACGGCCCTCGACGTCACCGTCCAGGCCCAGATCTTGAAGCTCATGCGCCGCCAGATCCTTGATCGCGGGGCCGCCATGATCCTTGTGACCCACGATCTCGCAGTTGTCTCCGAGATGGCGGACCGGGTGGTCGTGCTCTATTGCGGAAAGGTAGTGGAACGGGGCCTGACGACGGAGATCATCCAGTCCCCTGCCCATCCCTATACGCGCGGGCTCTTGGACAGCATTCCGAAGATCACCGATCGCCGGGCACGTCTGAGCCAGATTCCAGGCACCGTGCCGGACATCCGCACCCTCGGCCAAGGGTGCAGCTTCAGGGATCGGTGTTTCCGGGCCCAGACCATCTGCACTGAACATACACCGGTCCTGTCTCCGGTTCGCGGATCGCTGGACGCCGCATGCCACTTTCCTCTGGAGGAGACTGTTCCATGACGCCCCCCGTACTCGAGGTCCGTGGCCTGGTGAAAGCCTTTCCAGTTGGAGGCATTTTTGATCGGCTGCAATTCGGAAAAGGAAAGCTGCTTGCCCCCCAGAAGCAATTGCGCGCCGTGAACGGAGTCGACTTGTCGATTGCCCCCGGCGAAGTCATGGCCCTGGTGGGCGAATCCGGCTGCGGAAAGTCGACCGTGGCCAAAACCATCGCCCGGATCTACGAGCCGACCGCAGGCGAAATCCGGATTGATGGCGAAGACATCTCCCGCATGAAGTTTCGGGAAATGCGTCCGATCCGCCGCAAGCTGCAGATGATCTTCCAGGATCCATATGCCTCACTCGATCCTCGGCAGCGGGTCAGGGACATCGTGATGGAGCCGAGACGCGCTCAAGCCGGGGGCAAGATCAGTCGACGCGAACTCCATGATGAGGCGATCGCACTTCTGGCGAAGGTTGGCCTCAATGCCGAACAGGCGGGACGCTACCCGCATCAGTTTTCGGGAGGTCAGCGGCAGCGGATCGGCATCGCCCGCGCATTGTCGGTCCGGCCAAAGATCATCATTGCCGACGAGCCGGTATCGGCGCTCGACGTCTCGATCCAGGCGCAGATCCTCAACCTGATGATGGACCTGCGCGACGAGTTCGGCCTCTCCTATCTCTTCGTCTCGCACGACCTCTCGGTGGTTCACCACATCGCCGACCGGATCGGCGTCATGTATCTCGGCTTCATGGTGGAGACGGCCAGCCGCGACCAGTTGTTCAGCCAGCCGAAACATCCCTACACGCAGGTTCTGCTCTCGGCCGCGCCGACCATCGACAAGTCGCTGGCTAAGCCGAAGATCGAGATCGTCGGCGAAGTGCCAAGCGCACTGCGCCTGCCCTCCGGCTGCTGCTTCAGAACGCGCTGCCCCATGGCATTCGATCGATGCGCGGTCGACCGTCCGGTGTTGACGCCCCAGCCGGATGGCAGCGCCGTCGCATGCCATCTCCATGATCGGAATGATGCCGAAAGGAAAAGCCAGTGAGTTCGTCCGCCGTCATTGTTCAACCGCGCCTCGCCGTCGAAGATCCGCATGACTGTACCGATGCGAATGACATGCTGGCTGTATTCGACGCCCTGTTCGACGGACTTGTGCGCTATGGCAAGGATGGTGGCTACGTGCCAGCGCTGGCAAGCTCCTGGGATGTCACACCGGATGCGCGACACTGGACATTCAGGCTAAGGGAAGACTTGAGCTTTCACGATGGCAGCCCATGCGATGCGGCGGCCGTCTGCCAATCCCTGACACGCATGGCCCGTCCCGACAAAGGCTACACGCTGGGGGCGCCCGGTGTCTGGCATCAGTATCTCGGTGACGCAGAAATCGAGGCAATCGATCCTCACACGGTCGCCATCCGCTTGTCGAAGCCGATCGCCGATCTCCTCGACATCCTGGTTTACGGCTATGTGATCGCTCCCTCCGCACTGGCACGCTACGAGGCAGGAGACACATCACAACCGGTCGGCACGGGCCCTTATCGCCTGGTATCCTACGAACCCGGCCATGCCCTGCACCTCCAGCGTTTCGATGGCTGGCATGGGGAGCGACCAGCCAATGCCGAACTCACCTTCCGCCTGGAACAAAACCGGGAAGCGCGGCTGGACATGCTGATCTCCGGCCAGGCGCAGGTGGCAAACAGCCTTGATTTCGAAGCATCCAAGGCGCTCGAAGATACGGGCCGGCATACGCGGGTCACATCTCTCGTCCCTGTCGCCATCATCTATCTTTTCAACGCCTTCAAGGGACCGCTGACCGACAGCCGCGTTCGCCGCGCTCTCAATCTGGCGATCGACCGCCAGGCCCTGATCGATCGTGTGGTGAGAGGTGCAGCAAAGCCACTGACCGGCTTCGTCAGCCCCGCACATTTCGGCAGCCTGCCATCGGAGGATCTGCGCCCTGATCGCGATCAGGCACAGAGGCTGCTTACCGAGGCCGGCTTCAGCGACGGCCTGACCATCGAGGTCGATTGCCCGACACGCCTTCCCGATGAAGCCGAGGCACTGACGGCCGCTCTTGCCGAGCAGCTTTCCGCAATTGGCGTGACGCTGAACATACACCTCCACACGGACCGCGAGGCCTATGCCCATGGCGTGCGCCTGAAACAGGTGCGCGACATGTGCGTCTTCGATTCAAGCCCCTTGAGCACCTTCCGCATCCTTGCTGAAAAGATCGATCAAAGGGCCAATGGCTCCTGGTGGCTGGGCTTCCACAATGCCGAGGTCGAAGACTTGCTCGATAGGGCACGGGCAACTGTTGATCCAATTGAACGTGCGGAGATCTTCAAAAAGGCCTTCCACGCGCTGCAAGTGGATCCTCCATGGCTCTATCTCTACAATCCGCTGAGGGTGACAGGCCTGTCCGGATCCTGGCCGGACTGGCGCATGCGCCAGGATTGCGTGCTCGACGTGACGCGGCTTCCTGATTTCCAGACCGGGAAGAGAGCACCATGAGGCACGTCGACCTGATCATCATTGGCGGCACCGTCCTCACCATGGACGGCAGTCGCCGCGTCCTCGACAAGGGTGCACTCGCCGTCCACGAAGGTCGCATCGTGGCGGTAGGGCACGCGGTCGAGATCGACAGAGAATACCAGGCCGAGCGGCAGATCGACGCCAGCGGCAAGGTGGTGATGCCCGGAATGATCGACGTCCATGCCCATGCAGGCCACGGCTTGATCAAGACTATGGGCATGGAGCAAGGCAATCACTGGGAAGAGATCTGCAACGCTGCCTATACCGTCGGTTCGACACCGGAATTCTGGTTCGCGGAGGCGCGGCTTGCAGCCCTTGAGCGGCTGCGCTTCGGCGTCACCACCGGCGTTTCGCTTCTCGGTGGCGGCGACACAATCATGCGGACGGATGACGTCGCCTATGGAAGCGCGCATTGCGAGGGCGTCGCTGAAATTGGCACGCGCTCAGTCGTCGCCGTCGGACCAACCCGCCCTCCGCATCCGCGAACCTATGCGTCGTGGCACGACGGCAAGGCGTCAGAAGGGCCCGTGACATACGAGGAGCAGTTGATTGTCAGCCGCAAACTCCTCGAGATGTGGCATGGGCGCGGACGCCTCAACATCGCCTTGCTCACCCCTGTGCTGCGCGACGAACATCAGCGCGACATGTCTGCCGCAGACTACGAGGCTGCGGTCGCTCAGACGAAGACCGTGCGGGCGCTCTCGCGCGAGGCGGGCGTGGTGTTCACCCAGGATGGTCACTGGAAGGGCTCGGTTTCCCGCGCAGAGACGCTCGGCATCCTCGGTCCGGACGCGCTTCTATCTCATGCCATCGACATCACGCCAGAAGAGATCCGCATCATCGCCGACACAGGTACCCGCATCGCCCACAATCCCAGCGCCATCGCCTCCATCCTCGGCCGATGCCCGGCGATCGAACTGATCGAGGCGGGTGCTGTGGTGGCGATTGGCTCCGATGCAACTGCGCCGGACAGATCGGCGGACATGTTCCGGCACATGCAGCAGTGCATGCATTACCACCGCACGCATTTTCGCGATCCCTCCGTCCTGCCTCCAGGCAAGGCCCTTGAAATGGTGACGATCGATGCCGCGACCGCCTTGGGGCTCGACCGGGACCTTGGGTCCCTCGAAGTCGGCAAGAAGGCCGACATCGTGGTGGTCGACATGATGCGCCCGCACCTCGCGCCCTACCAAATGCCGATCTTCCGCCTTTCCTACTTCGCCAACGGCAATGACGTCGACACCGTTGTGATCGACGGGCAGGTTCTGCTCGAAGGTGGCCGCCCCCTGCTGACCGACCTTGATGAGGTCGTCGCGGAAGCCGACAGGCAAGCCTGCCTGCTGATCGAGCGCATGGGCCTCGAAAAGATGATCGGCCAGCCGCACGGCTTTTTTGGCCATGCAAGATACCCAAAACATCAAGGAGACAGCCAATGATGAGGCTGAATGAAAAGGCAAAAGGCGTCTATGTTATCGCCCTCACCCCTTTTACGGAGACGGGTGAACTCGATCTGGATAGCACTGACCGCATGGTCGATTTCTACCTTGAGCGCGGTGCGACTGGACTGACCGTGCTTGGAATGATGGGGGAAGCGCAAAAGCTCACCATCGAGGAATCGCAAACCTATGTCCGACGGATCCTTCGCAGGGTCGATGGCCGCGTGCCTGTTGTAGCGGGTGTCTCTGCTGCGGGCTTTGCCCAGATGCAGGCCTTGACCACGATGGTGATGGATGACGGCGCTGCAGGTGTCATGATTGCTCCGCCATCCTCCCTGCGCAACGATCAGCAGATCGTCACCTACTACAAGCAGGCGGCGGAGTTCATTGGCGACACGCCTTTCGTGCTGCAGGATTTCCCTCTCGTCACAAGCGTCACCATCCCCGTCTCCGTCATCCAGACGATCATCGATCAGATCCCGACCTGCGTCTGCCTTAAACACGAGGACTGGCCTGGTCTTTCCAAGATTACCGCACTCAGGACCGCGTCGGAGCCCCCCGGCAAGAGACGCATATCAATCCTGTGCGGCAATGGCGGCGTCTTCCTGCCGGAAGAGATGGCGCGCGGGGCGGACGGCGCCATGACCGGCTTTGCTTATCCGGAGATGATGCGCGACGTCGTCCTCCACCATGAGCGCGGGGATGCCGAGCGCGCCCAGGACATCTTCGACGCCTATCTCCCACTTGCCCGCTACGAACAGCAACCGGGCCTCGGCCTCTCCATCCGGAAATACATCATGGCCAAACGCGGCGCGATCGCCACGCCGACACTGCGCAAACCGGGGGGATCGCTTTCTCCCGCCGATATCAATGAGGTCGAGCGCCTCATCGCGCGCCAGGACAGAAGATTGAAGGAACTCCGCTGATGGAACTGGGCTTGAAAAACAAAACCGCTCTTGTGATGGGTGCAAGCCGCGGACTGGGCGCCGCGATTGCCCGCGGGCTCGCCGAAGAAGGGGTGACAGTCTATGCCGCCGCCCGCAACATCTCGGCCATTTCGGCCTGGGCATCCGAGCTCGCACCGACGTCCGGTACCGTCATTCCGCTGCAGCTCGACCTTTCCGACATCGACAGCGTGGACGGGGCAATTGCCTCTCTGGTTGCGGCAGGGGGTGTCGACATTCTCGTCAACAATTCTGGTGGCCCGCCGCCGGCTGCAGCCATCGATGCGAAACGAACGGACTGGATCGGCAATTTCGAGACGATGGCTGCCAACATCTTCCATCTGACCACTAGTCTTCTGCCCGGGATGCGGGAAAAGCGCTGGGGTCGGATCATATCGATCGCCTCCTCAGGAGTAGAACAGCCGATCGCACGGCTGGCGCTTTCGAACGGTATTCGCTCGGCCCTGATAGGCTGGTCGAAAACACTTGCTGCGGAAGTAGCCTCAGAAGGTGTCACGGTGAACGTGCTTCTTCCGGGGCGCATTCACACACAAAGGGTGGACGAACTCGATGCAGCCGCAGCCAGCCGTTCAGCCAAGAGTGTCGAGGAGATCGCGGCCGCATCCGCTGCCGGCATTCCGACCGGGCGTTATGGTCGGCCTGAGGAATTTGCCGCAGTTGCCGTGTTCCTGGCCTCCGAGCCCGCCTCGTATGTGACGGGAAGCAAGATCAGAGTGGATGGCGGTGCAATCCGATCCGTCTGAAAGCTAGCCTGGCTGACACACCTTACGGCTCCAGTCCCGCACAACGGGCGGTATTGCGGATATGGGTTTCCATCTCGAGTTTAGCCCGCTGGCCATCATTCGACCGGAGCGCCGAAATGATCTTTCGGTGCTCACTGATCGATTCCCGCATCCTCTCGGGATCAGTGATCGGGATCGGCTGCCGCTGAGTCTCCGTCACCTGATCCCGCACCGTTTGGTAAAGCGCCTTGAGCATGGCATTCGAACAGGCGGAAACGATTGTACCGTGAAATTCGAGATCGGCCTCGACATTGGCCAGCAGATCCTGGCTGGCCCAGCAGTCCTCCATCGTTCTGGTCGCCTGCTCCATTTTGTCGAGCTGCAACTGGGCAAGACGGCCTGCGGCTAACCGCGCAATTTCGCCTTCGAGCAGGATACGGGTCTGGAAAACATCGAAGACCGAATAGCTGTCGGAATAACGCCAAGGCGCCATATGACCGCTCGTGCCGGCCGTGGCTGCCGGACTGGCAACGAACGTCCCCCTGCCCGCTTCCGTCTTCAGAAGGCCCAGCGTTTCCAGGGTCAGCAAGGCTTCGCGCAAGGACGCGCGACTAATGCCGAATTTCTGTGAGAACTCGCGTTGCGACGGGATTTTCTCACCCGGCTTCAACTGGCCGGACTGGATCATGCCCTGGATCTCGCGTGCCACGGATTGTGGCACGAGCGTCTTGTTGAACATGCGGTCTCTTCCCCGGCAGCCTGTTTCGAAGCGCAAGTGTATTTTTTCTGGCCGCCCCTTGCCAAGCAGAAAGCAGCATGCTTGTTTGGCCTGACTGGTCTGACCAGTTAGACCAATGTAGATTGAGTCATGTTCAAAAAACAAGGGGAACTCTCATGACACGTTCATCCACAGTCAAGGCAACACTGGTGGCAGGCCTGCTGGCCACCTTCGGCAGCCCGGTGCACGCAGCAGACCTGACGGTCGGCGCGAATATCGGCAATGTGCCGTGGGAATTTGAAGACGCCAGTGGCAAGGTCACCGGTTTCGAGGTCGACCTCGTCAACGAGATCGCAAAACGCCTCGGCAAGACAGTCGAATTCGTCAACACGCCATTCAACGGCCTCTTCCCGGCTGTCCAGTCTGGCCGCATCAACATGGCGATCTCGTCGATCACCATCACCGAAAAGCGGCTGGAATCAGTTTCGTTCGCCCAGCCATACTATGACAGCGACCAGTCGCTTACGGTAACGGCCGCCTCGGGCATCACCGGCCTGGCCGACATGGGCGACAAAGTCGTCGGCGTGGATACCGGCTCGACCGGCGACATGTGGGCCGATGCCAACAAGGGCGAGTACAAGCTCGGAGAAATTCGCCGCTTCGAGGGTCTCCAGCCCGCGATGCTCGACCTGGTTGCCGGCCGCATCGACGGCTACATTTCCGACATTCCGGCCCTTCTCTACTACGTCAAGGACAAGCCGGAACTGAAGGTGGTTGAACGCATCCCGACGGGCGAGAAATACTCGATCATGTTCAACAAGGATGATCCGCTCGCAGCCGAAGTGAACACCGTCATCACCACACTTAAGCAAGAGGGCTTCATCGCCCAACTGCATGAGACCTGGTTCGGTGCCAAGGCCGAGGACACCACCTCGACAGTCACCGTACTCGACATGCCCAAGGCCATGTAACGCTCGAAACGCAACCGGTGGAACGGTCTCGTTCCGCCGGCCTGCCATGGGAGCCGAAACGGCATGACACTCATCAATACCTTCTTCAACGTCGACGTCCTGCTGAACAGCCTTCCGGCCCTGCTCTGGGGTCTGGTTGTGACCTTGCAAATCGGCATCACGAGCATTCTCGTCGGTCTCGCCGGTGGTCTCTTTCTGGCGGTAGCACGCCTTTACGCGCCGGCCTTCTTCAAGCTCCTCATCCGCATCTATATCGACATCTTCCGCTCGATCCCGCTGCTGGTGCTGCTGATCGTTGTCTATTACGCGCTCCCCTTTGTTGGCATTCGGCTTTCGCCTTTCCTGTCTGCCGTAACCGCATTGTCGCTCGTCTCGGCAGCCTACACGGCGGAGATCTTTCGTGCCGGTATCGAGGCCATCCCCCATGGCCAGTTCGAGGCCTCGGCGGCACTCGGCCTATCCAACCGTCATACGATGGTCGACGTAATCCTTCCGCAGGCGATCCGCATCGTCATTCCGCCGCTCACCAATAACTGCATCAACGTGATGAAGGACACGGCTCTCGCCTCCGTCGTCGCCATGCCCGACCTTCTGAAGCAGGCGACCCAGGCGCAGGCGCTCGCCGCCAATCCGACGCCGCTGATCGGCGCGGCGCTTATCTACATCGCCCTGCTTTGGCCGATGGTCGCTGTCGTCTCACGACTCGAGAAACATTTCAGCCGGGGGAAACGCTGATGACTGAGACGAACACGCCCCTCATCTCCGTCCGCGGCCTGACCAAGGCCTATGGCACCTTCACCGTGCTGCACGATATCGACCTCGACATTGCCGAAGGCGAAGTCGTCTGCGTCATCGGCCCATCCGGCTCCGGCAAATCTACGCTCATTCGTTGCATCAACCATCTCGAAGCCTTCGCACCTGAAAGCCGCATCACCGTCGACGGCATCCGCGTCGAACCCGGCCCTGCCCTTGCCAAGGTGCGCGCCGAGGTCGGGATGGTCTTCCAGTCCTTCAACCTCTTCCCGCACATGACGGTGCTGAAGAATGTCATGCTCGCCCCGATGCGGGTCCGTGGCACGGGGAAAGCGGAAGCAGAGCGCAAGGCGCGCGAATTGCTGGCCCGCGTCGGCATATCGGAGCAGGCAGAGAAATATCCGGGCCATCTCTCCGGCGGCCAGCAGCAACGTGTGGCGATCGCCCGAGCCCTGGCCATGGAGCCGCGCGTGCTGCTTTTCGACGAGCCAACCTCGGCGCTCGATCCGGAAATGGTCGGCGAAGTGCTCGACGTCATGCGCAAGCTCGCCGGATCAGGTGTCACTATGGTCGTCGTGACACACGAGATGGGCTTTGCCCGCCAGGTTGCCGACCGCGTGATCTTCATGGATGGCGGACGGCTGGTCGAGAGCGGGCCTCCCGAAGAGATCTTCGACACCCCGAAACATGAGCGGACGCGCGGCTTCCTGCGCGCAGTCCTCAATCACTGAACAAGAACAAGACCGGAGGACACACCGCCATGGCAAACAGTTCAACCAAGACGCTCGATCTCGACTACGTGCGCAGCCAGTTCCCGGGGCTTGCCCGCGGCTGGACTTTCTTCGACAATGCCGGGGGATCGCAGATCCTCAAGGGTGCCGTCGAACGCATCAACACGTTCCTGTTCGAAAAGAACGTCCAGATCGGTGGGTCCTACGAAGTCTCGCAAGCCGCAGCCGCAGCGCTTTACGAAGCGCGCACTGCCGCCATGCATCTCGTCAATGCAGGTCGCCCGGAAGAGATCGTCTTCGGCAACTCCACCACCGCGTTGCTGCAGAATCTGGCCAAGGCCATGCACAGCCAATTGTCAGCGGGCGACGAGATCGTCATCACCATAGCGGATCACGAGTCCAACATCGGTCCCTGGGATAGGCTGCAGGAACGCGGTGTGGTGCTCAAAGTCTGGCCCCTCAACAAGGAAAACTTGACGCTCGACCTCGCTGACCTTGCGCCGCTGATGACCGAGCGGACCAAGCTCGTCTGCGTCACCCACTGCTCGAACCTCCTGGGCTCGATCAACCCGATCCGTGAGATCGCCGATTTCGTCCATGCCAGAGGTGCAAAGATTTGCGTCGATGCCGTCGCCTATGCCCCGCACCGCGCCGTCGACGTTCAGGCCTTGGACGTCGATTATTATGTCTTCAGCCTCTACAAGACCTACGGCCCGCACTACGCGCTGATGTACGGCAAATACGATCTCCTGCTCGCACTCGACCCGCTCTATCACTACTTCTACGGCTACGACAAAGTCCCAGGAAAACTGGAGCCGGGAAATCCGAACTATGAGCTTGCCTATTCGACCTGCGGGATCGTCGATTATCTCGTCTCTCTGGGAGAACGGGCCGGGGAGACAGGATCGGCCCGCCAGAAGATCGAGGCCGGTTATGCCGCCATCACAGCCCAGGAAGACGCGCTCACCGAACGGCTGCTGACCTATCTGCGTTCCCGCAATGACTGCATGATCGTTGGCCAGTCCGTAAACCGCGAGAGCCAGCGCGTGCCGACGATCGCTTTCCGTTTCGACGGTCGCGAGGCAGGCGATCTTTGCAAGGCCATGGATGCAGAGAAGATCGCCATGCGTTTCGGCGACTTCCACTCCCGCCGGCTTGCCGAATATCTTGGCCTCACCGACCACGGCGGCATGCTGCGCGTCTCGATGGTGCATTACAACACGATTGAGGAGGTCGACCGTTTTACAGCTGCCCTTGACCGCATCCTCGCTGGGGACGTGGGCCTGGCAAGGGCAAGCTGACGGCTGCAACGAAAGGATTTCATGAGATGCGCTTCGATACGGTGATCCGCAACGGAACGGTGGTAACGGCGAGCGATACCTTCGTCAGCGACGTCGGCATCAAGGATGGCCGTATTGCCGCACTCGCCGCAAACATCACGGATGCCGAAGAAGTCATCGACGCCACCGGCCTTTTCGTGCTTCCCGGCGGCATCGACAGCCATGTGCATCTCGACCAGCCCTCCGGCGACGGCATTGTCATGGCCGACGATTTCGACAGCGGCACGCAGTCAGCCGCCATTGGCGGCAACAGCACGGTCTTGGCCTTCTGCATGCAGGAAAAGGGTCAGTCCCTGCGTGAAGCGCTGAAGATCTACCATGCCAAGGCCGAGGGAAAATGCCACGTCGACGTTTCCTTCCACCTCGTGATCACCGATCCGACGGCCGAAGTGCTCGGCCAGGAACTGCCAGCCCTGGTCGAGGACGGCTACACCTCGCTCAAGGTCTTCATGACCTATGAGGGACTTCGCCTGCGCGACGACGAGATCCTCGCCACGCTCGACACGGCAAGACGAACCGGCGCGCTAGTCATGGTTCACTGCGAGAACGAGGACGCCATCCGCTACCTGATCGGACGGCACGAGGATGAAGGCAAGTTCGCGCCGAAGTACCACGCCACGACCCGACCCGTCGCAGCCGAACGGGAGGCAACCCATCGCGCATTGTCGCTCGCCGAAATCGTCGACGTGCCCATCGTCATCGTGCATGTCTCGAACCGCGAGGCCATGGAAGAAATCCGCCGCGCCCGCCAGCGGGGCCAGAAAATCGCTGGCGAAACATGCCCGCAATATCTGATGCTGACGGCAGACGACCTCGATCTCGAAGGGCTGGATGGCGCGAAATTCGTCTGCTCGCCGCCACCGCGCGACAAGGCAAGCCAGGACGCTTGCTGGGAAGGGATCGAGCAGGGCGTCTTCGACCTGTTCTCCTCCGACCACTGCCCCTTCCGCTTCGACGATCCGGAAGGCAAGCTGAACGAGAAGGGAAAGCGGCATTTCCGCTGGATCCCGAACGGCATTCCGGGCGTCTCGACCCGCCTGCCGATCCTGTTCTCCGAAGGGGTAATGAAAGGCCGGATCGACATCAACCGTTTCGTCGCGGTGACCTCGACCAACCACGCGAAACTCTACGGCATGTACCCGCAAAAGGGCACGATTGCGATCGGTTCCGATGCGGACATAGCGCTCTGGGATCCGACGCAGCGGGTTACACTGACCAACGACATCCTTCAGCACGGTGCCGACTACACACCCTATGAGGGCCTGGAGGTGACGGGCTGGCCCGTGCGTCTCTTCGTTCGCGGCAAGACGGTCATGGAACGCGGCTCGCTCGTGGATGCCGGACACGGCCACTATCAAAGCCGCAAGCGGTCGAGCCTGATCAAGGCCGCCAGTTTGGACGCAACAAGGCGCCCATAAATCAGCAGGCAGCCCTTTCTTGGGCTCGATTGCAAGAAATCAGCGCGCTGTAGAAGTCGTTCGTGCGCGGGCACGAATGTCTTGGATCGATGCAAGGGCGCTGGTCCAGATCGTCAACAACACGGCAGATATCGAGTTTGAATGACCTTGCCCCCTGTTGCATCTTGGAAAGCTGCCCCCCCCAACCCGAGCAACGATCATCTGCAGCATACTTTTTGCCTGACGGATTCCGCCGCAAGCTCCCTCCCCGCATGGTGGCACCGAAAGCCCTATGCTGTCATCGGTGAATATATCCAATTAGGTATAAACGATTTGCTCCTCGGATAATCTCAGTACAATTTTTCCCGGGCGGGAACCAATGTCGCCGTCACGCGTTCGTGTTCGGGGCAATTGTAAGGGCGATGTGCGTGGAACAAGTCGATCTTCGGAAATCCGTCGCGGCTGCGAAGCTGGTTGAGTGCGGGAGAGTGGTTGGAGAGCAGCTCTTCCCCCTGTTGGTCGGCGCGATCGCCGAGTCATTGTCAGTCCGTTGGGTGCTGCTGTGTGTCGTGGATCAGCATGACGCGCAGAAGGCCCACACCCTCGCATTCTGGGACAATGGACCAGCGGAGAATTTTGCTTACGACCTCGCGCACACTCCGTGCTCGCAAATCGTGGAGCAGGGAACATGCGCTTACGCGAGCGATGTCGTGCAGCTATTCCCGCGTGATAAGATTCTGCAGAAAATGGGGGCGGAAAGCTATGTTGGGACGCCACTGCGGGCGATCAACGGCCAGGTGGTTGGCCTGATCGCTGTCCTTCACGATGAGCCAATCGAAAACACCCAACTTGCGGCAGATGTCTTGGAAATCTTTGCAGGACGTGCAGCCGCTGAGATCGAGCGCGTTCGTAGTACTTCAGTAAATGAGCGCCTGGGCAGAGTGGTCGAAGATTCCGTCAGCGAAGTCTATCTGTTCAATGCCGAGACCTATTGCTTCGAGCTGGTGAACCGCGGCGCACGAGAAAACCTCGGCTACACGATGGATGAGCTCCGTCGGCTGACACCTTGGGACTTGAAGCCAGACCTTAGCAAAGAAGCTTTTATCAATATGGTCGCTCCACTTCGCGATGGGAGCGAACGCGTGCTGCAATTTGAGACGCGCCATCGACGGAAGGACGGGACCCGCTATGATGTGTCGGTCCGACTTCAGCTTCTTGGTGACCTCGACAAGGTTTTCTATGCAGCTATCGAGGACATTACAGCCCGCAACCAAGCGGCTCGAGAACTCGGCCTTACCACGCAACGATTAAACGCCATCATCAACAACACGATGATGGCGATATTCATGATGGATAGCCGACAGCATTGTGTGTTCATGAATTCTGCTGCTGAGCACCTCACCGGCTATAAACTTGAGGAAGTTAAGGGGCGACCCCTTCACGACGTCATCCATCACACCCACCCCGATGGCCGGCATTTCCCTTTGGAGGATTGCCCGATCGACAGAGCTTTCCCCGAGGAAAACCAGGTACAGGGAGAGGAAACGTTTATTCATAAAGACGGCAGGTTCTACCCTGTCGCATTCACCGCCTCACCAATTCGGGATGACGAAGGCATAGCCATTGGGACTGTCATTGAAGCGCGTGAGATCACGGAAGAGCTTCGTGCACGAGAAGCACTTCACTCCTTCAACGACGCTTTGCAGAAACGCGTAGCCGAGGCAATTGAAGCGCGGAGCAAGATTGAGCTTCAGCTCTTGCAAGCGCAGAAGATGGAAGCAATCGGTAAGCTTACGGGCGGCGTCGCACACGACTTCAACAATCTGCTTCAGGTAGTCAGAGGCAACCTTGAATTTCTGGCGCGAGACGTTGCCGGCAACGAAAAAGCGGAAGCACGTGCACGAAACGCACTGACTGCGGTTGTCAGAGGTGCGAAACTTGCCTCGCAGCTTCTTGCATTCGGCCGCCGGCAACCTCTCGAACCGAAGCCCATCAATCTTGCCCGTCTCATGCGGGAACTAGACGACATGCTTCAGCGGGTTTTGGGGGATGGTGTCGAGATTGAGACGGTCACAGCGGGTGGCTTGTGGAATTGCCTGGCTGACCCGACCCAAGTCGAAAATGCCGTGCTGAACCTTGCTATCAACGGACGCGATGCCATGGATGGACATGGGAAGCTGACCATAGAGGTTGGGAACGCTTCCCTTGACGACGCTTATGCTGCCCAGCACGTCGACGTGACCGCGGGGCAGTATGTGATGATCGCAGTCACGGATAACGGCTGCGGTATTGCGCCAGACAAATTGGAGCACGTGTTCGAGCCGTTCTACACGACGAAGCCCGAAGGCCAGGGAACCGGCCTGGGACTGAGCATGGTCTACGGCTTCGTAAAGCAGTCCGGCGGACATGTAAAAATCTACAGCGAAGTGGACCATGGAACAACGGTGAGGATATATCTGCCACGCACCCGTCAAGACGAGGCAATGGTGGTGCAGAGCACCTTAGAGGCAGTCGCGGGTACTGAGACCATCCTTTTGGTCGAGGATGATCTTGGAGTGAGAGAGACGGCAGCTGAGATGCTATCCGATCTCGGCTACCGCGTGCTTAAATCGAAGAACGCCGACAGCGCCTTGGCCGTGATTGAGTCTGGCGCTGAAATCGATCTGCTGTTCACGGATGTGGTGATGCCCGGTGTCTTGCGCAGTACTGAGCTGGCGGACCTCTTCATTCAACGCTTACCGAACGCGGCTGTGCTCTACACCTCGGGCTATACACAGAACGCCATCGTCCACGCAGGGCGGCTTGACCCGGGCGTAGAGCTTCTCAGCAAACCCTATAGTCGCGAGGATCTCTCGCGGAAGATCCGGCAGGTTCTCGATCGCAGGAAAGTCCCGTCCACTACCGAAACGGGTAGAAAGCCGATGGCGAGACCACGAACGGTTCTGCTCCTTGAGGATGAACCATTAATTCGCATGAGCACCGCAGACATGCTGGCTGAGCTCAATCTGACCGTGATTGAAGCTGGTACAACCCGCGAAGCCAACAGACTCTTGCAAGATAGCGCGATTGATGTGCTTATCGCAGACCTGACGCTTCCCGATGGCTCAGGATTTGATGTCGCGCGGGTCGCAAAACAAGCCAATGCGAATGTGCTTGTCATCTTTGCGACCGGCAAATCGGTCAATATCCCTCCGGACCTCAGCGGAGCAAAATGGCTTTCAAAACCCTACGATTTTACAGCTTTGGCCAAAAGCCTCTCGGGTGCCAATACTGATTGATCAGTGTGCCAAAGGGGGTAGAGCGATTGATCTCAGACGGTCGCATTCGACTGCGCGCAGCTATTGGGTCGCGGTCTTCGGGACCTTGAACATATTGGCGTCAGCTTCCGGCGGTCCAAAGTTTGGTCCCAGGGCAAGAAAACCCAAGACTCCCCCGAAAACTGGAGGGGAGTTGGGTCTCAGGTCAGGCGATATCGCCAACATCATGGCGTCCATGGATGTGATCGACGTGCTGCAGCAGCAGTTCGTGGCCGCCGCCCAAAACGATCTGATGGCGCGCATGGCATCCGGTTGAGATCGACACGGAGCTCAAACGCCAAAAGCTCCTCAGCGAATATGCTGAGGAGCTTTTGAAGAAGTTTCCCGAGTGGGAGAATTTGCGCGTTTGGTTGGTTGCGGGGGCAGGATTTGAACCTGCGGCCTTCAGGTTATGAGCCTGACGAGCTACCGGGCTGCTCCACCCCGCGTTACCAGCGTAAATCCCGGAGGGATTTATCGCGACAGAGCAAACTCGTAAGAGTTTGCGTCTCTACCGGTGCAAATCCGAGGGGATTTGCGCCCTTTTCGGCATTGTACCAAGCAAAAAGGACCGCTTTGAGCGGCCCTTGGATTTCGGCAGGGCCGAATGCGTGATTTGAGAAGATTTTCAGGTTCGAATTCGAACCGGACAACATTGCCTTTAGCAGACCTGGCAGCGACCTACTCTCCCGCGTCTTGAGACGAAGTACCATTGGCGCTGGGGCGTTTCACGGCCGTGTTCGGAATGGGAACGGGTGCGGCCACCCCGCCATGACCACCAGGTCGGCTAAGGGCAATGTTGTTGAGAAGCTGGTGAGGTCGCAAACCGCATGCGGTTTATCGCGAGAACCTCTTTTTGATGAACACGTATTTGGCATCATCGCCCGGTTTTTCCGGGCCGATGAGCATGGTCAATGAGAACGATCAAGCCAATCGGGCTATTAGTAACGGTAAGCTTCACTCATTACTGAGCTTCCACACCCGTCCTATCAACGTGGTAGTCTTCCACGGCCCTGATAGGGAATACTCGTTTTCAGGTTGGTTTCCCGCTTAGATGCCTTCAGCGGTTATCCATTCCATATATAGCTACCCTGCTATGCCGTTGGCACGACAACAGGTCCACCAGAGATATGTCCATCCCGGTCCTCTCGTACTAGGGACAGATCCTGTCAATATTCCTACACCCACGGCAGATAGGGACCGAACTGTCTCACGACGTTCTGAACCCAGCTCACGTACCGCTTTAATTGGCGAACAGCCAAACCCTTGGGACCTGCTCCAGCCCCAGGATGCGATGAGCCGACATCGAGGTGCCAAACAACCCCGTCGATATGGACTCTTGGGGGTCATCAGCCTGTTATCCCCGGCGTACCTTTTATCCGTTGAGCGATGGCCCTTCCACACGGGACCACCGGATCACTATGACCGACTTTCGTCTCTGCTCGACTTGTCAGTCTCGCAGTCAGGCGGGCTTATGCCATTGCACTCGACGACCGATTTCCGACCGGTCTGAGCCCACCATCGCGCGCCTCCGTTACTCTTTCGGAGGCGACCGCCCCAGTCAAACTACCCACCATACACTGTCCCGGATCCGGATGACGGACCGCGGTTAGACATCCATGACGATAAGGGTGGTATTTCAAGGATGGCTCCACGGAAACTGGCGTCCCCGCTTCAAAGCCTACCACCTATCCTACACATGCCGACACGAATGCCAGTGTAAAGCTATAGTAAAGGTGCACGGGGTCTTTCCGTCTGACCGCAGGAACCCCGCATCTTCACGGGAATTCAATTTCACTGAGTCTATGTTGGAGACAGCGGGGAAGTCGTTACGCCATTCGTGCAGGTCGGAACTTACCCGACAAGGAATTTCGCTACCTTAGGACCGTTATAGTTACGGCCGCCGTTTACTGGGGCTTCGATTCAAAGCTTGCACCTCTCCTCTTAACCTTCCAGCACCGGGCAGGCGTCAGACCTATATACGTCGTCTTGCGACTTCGCAGAGCCCTGTGTTTTTGATAAACAGTCGCTACCCCCTGGTCTGTGCCACCCCATCATACTTGCGTATAAAGGGGTCACGCTTCTTCCGAAGTTACGCGTGCAATTTGCCGAGTTCCTTCAACATAGTTCTCTCAAGCGCCTTGGTATACTCTACCTGACCACCTGTGTCGGTTTCGGGTACGGTCTATACGGTGGAGCTATTTCCTGGAACCGCTTCCCCGCCCAGACAATCCAATAAGTCTGAACGAGTTACGCAATCCGTCACTACCACCAGGCCCACGAATATTAACGTGGTTCCCATCGACTACGCATTTCTGCCTCGCCTTAGGGGCCGGCTAACCCTGCTCAGATTAACTTTAAGCAGGAACCCTTGGTCTTTCGGCGAGGGGGTCTCTCACCCCCTTTATCGTTACTCATGTCAACATTCGCACTTCCGATACCTCCAGGGCCCCTCACGGGTACCCCTTCACAGGCTTACGGAACGCTCCGCTACCACGTGGATAAATCCACATCCTCAGCTTCGGTGCATGGCTTTAGCCCCGTTACATTTTCGGCGCAAAGACCCTTATTTAGACCAGTGAGCTGTTACGCTTTCTTTAAATGATGGCTGCTTCTAAGCCAACATCCTGGTTGTTTTGGGATCCTCACATCCTTTCCCACTTAGCCATGACTTGGGGACCTTAGCTGGAGGTCAGGGTTGTTGCCCTCTTCACGACGGACGTTAGCACCCGCCGTGTGTCTGCCGACTAG